>NZ_DKHD01000043.1:0-126120 GCF_002453565.1 Pseudomonas sp. UBA6753
AAGATCAAGATCAAGATCAAGAGCAGAGCAGAGCAGAGCAGAGCAGAGCAGAGCAGAACAGTGCAGTTTCACCTCTTTATTTCGGTTGACTGTACTGGCTGGTGACTCCGCATAATGTCGCCTCGAACTGACCCGGAGGTGGCATGCACAAGACAGTCCTGGTGCTGGTGGAAACCGTCGATGATTACCTGCCCATGCTGGAGCAGGCCGGCTACCGTTTGATCCGTGCCCCTTCGCCGCAACTGCGGGCCGAGGCCATCCAGCGCCATGCCCATGAAATCGATGCCGTGCTCACCCGCGGCCCGCTGGGCCTGACTGCCAGCGAAATCGACACGCTGTCCAAACTGCAGATCATCTGCGTGATCGGTGCCGGCTACGAGCAGGTCGACCTGGCCGCCGCCGCTGCGCGCGGCATCACGGTTACCAACGGCGCCGGGGCCAATGCCGAGGCAGTCGCCGACCACACCCTCGCCCTGCTGCTGGCGCTGTTGCGCGACATTCCCCGTGCCGATGCCAGTACCCGCCGGGGCGAATGGAACCGGGTGATCAGCCCCTCGGTGAGTGGCAAGCGCCTGGGCATTCTCGGCCTTGGTGCGGTGGGCCTGGCCATCGCCAGGCGCGCCCATCTGGGCTTCGCCATGCCCGTCAGCTACCACAGCCGCACGCCGCGCCAGGATGTGCCGTACAACTGGTACGACAGCCCGCAGCACCTGGCCGATGCCGTCGACATCCTGGTTGTGGCCACCCCCGGCGGTGCCAATACTCGCCATCTGGTCGATGCGCAGGTGCTCGAGGCCCTGGGGGCCGAGGGCTACCTGGTGAACATCGCGCGTGCCAGCGTGGTCGACACCCAGGCCCTGGTCGCCGCGCTGCAGCATGGCCAACTGGCTGGTGCGGCACTGGATGTGTTCGACGACGAGCCGGCTGTACCCGATGCCCTCAAGGCCCTTGGCAACACCGTGCTCACCCCCCACGTGGCCGGCCAGTCGCCGGAGGCGGCGCGCGACACGGTGACCCTGGTGCTGCGCAACCTGCAGGCGTTCTTTGCCGGCGAAGCCGTGTTGACCCCGGTACGCCAGTAACCCTTTTCATACATCTGCCTGGCAGCGATCGGGCAACAAGGAGTGTGTGCATGCAACTTGAAATCTTCCAGGTCGATGCGTTTTCCGCCGAACCGTTCGGGGGCAACCCGGCGGCAGTGATCCCGCTGCAAAGCTGGCTGCCGGACGACGTGCTGCAGCGCATTGCCGAAGAGAACAACCTGTCCGAAACCGCCTACTTCGTGCGCAACGGCGAAACCTTCGACCTGCGCTGGTTCACCCCGACCGTGGAAGTCGACCTGTGCGGCCATGCCACCCTGGCCTCTGCCTATGTGCTGTTCGAACAGCTGGGCGAGCAGGTGCAGGTGCTGCGTTTCAACACCCGCAGTGGCGAGCTGCGGGTCAGCCGTAACGCCGACGGGCTGCTGGCCATGGACTTCCCGGCCAAGCAGCCGGTCGCCGTGGACATGCTGCCGGGCCTGTTGCAGGCGCTGGGCCTTGGCCAGGCACAGGCGCTGTACCGCAGTGACGACTATGTGGTGGTGATCGATGACGCCCTGTTGCTCGACACCCTGAAGCCGGATTTCGTTGCCCTGTCGGCTTTCGACGTGCGCGGTATCGCCGTTACCGCAGCAGGCCGTGGCTTTGATTTCGTCACCCGCTGGTTCGGCCCACGGGTCGGCGTGAACGAAGACCCGGTGACTGGCTCGGCGCACACCTCGCTGGCGCCGATATGGGCAGAGCGTCTGGGTAGGAACGTGCTGAGCTGCGAGCAGGGTGGGGTGCGCAAAGGGCAGTTGCAGTGCGAAGTGCCGGGTAACGGCCGGGTGATCATCAGCGGGCGGGCGGCGTTGTACCTGCGCGGTACGGTGTACATCTGACCTCGGGCAACTGTCTTGTGCTGCCTGTGCCGGCCTCATCGCCGGCAAGCCAGCTCCCACAGGTACTGCACTGGCCTGAGAGCGGCGCGGTCGGGGTGGGAGCCGGCTTGCCGGCGATGAGGCCGGTACAGGCATCTATACTTGCTGGCCCATCTTCCGCTGAAGGAGCCAGCCATGACCCTGGAAAAACACGGCACATGCCTGTGCGGCGCTACCAAGCTCAAGGTCACCGTCGACAGCACCCATATCAGCGCCTGCCACTGCAGCATGTGCCGCAAATGGACCGGCGGCCCATTGCTGGTGGTGCATTGCAGCAAGCCACCGGTGATCGAAGGGCGCGCGCCCAGCGTCTATGAGTCTTCCGATTGGGCCCAGCGCGGCTTCTGCGGCCAGTGCGGCACGCACCTGTACTACCGGCTCAAGGCCAATGACTTCCACGCCGTGCCGGTCGGCCTGCTCGACGGCGACCAGGAATGGCATTTCGACTTGCAAATCTTCGTCGAACAGAAACCCGCCTGGTATTGCTTCGCCAACCAGACCAAGGAACTGACTGGCCAGGAAGCCTTCGAGCAGCTCGGCTGATTCAGGCGGCGTGCTGTGATCGATGCGCCAGCACGAAACGCCACGCGAACTTGCCAAACCGGTGCATTCCTGAGAAAAGGGCGGCTTTGTTTCCAGCGTTGGAGTGTGCCTCGTGAGCCAAGAACTGCAGATCATCGACCTTGTGGAAGGGGATGGCAAAGCCGCCGTCAAAGGCGCCCTGATCACCACCCAGTACACCGGCTGGCTGGCCGACGGCAGCGAGTTCGATTCGTCCTGGTCGCGCGGCAAGCCGTTCCAGTGCGTGATCGGCACGGGTCGGGTAATCAAGGGGTGGGATCAAGGCCTGATGGGCATGCGCGTTGGCGGCAAGCGCAAGCTCCTGGTACCGGCCCACCTGGGCTATGGCGAACGCAGCGTGGGGGCGATTTCGCCGAATTCGGATTTGACCTTCGAGATCGAATTGCTGGAAGTGCTGACGCGTGATGATTGAGGAAAAGGACTACACGCGCTGTCGGCCAGTGTCTGATTGAGGCGTCTCCCAGGTACGGCTAACCTTGCAGACTCATTGAGTGAAGAGGGTAGCCTATCCATGAAATCGCATTTTTCCTCACGGGTGGTACGCGAAGCGAACGCGCTGCTGGTGGCATCAGGCGCGCGAATGGAAATCTCGTTACCACGCGAACTGGCGAGTGTGGTTACCAACTCCCGAAAAACCCGTTCGGAACTGAAGGCAGCATTCGCGGCTGCGTATTCCCGCCTGCGCAAAGGGTAAGAGCCATATGGCCGATGGCTGTTACAACCACATATACTCGGTGCTTGTGGAGAATGAGCAAGATACACTCGGTATCATTGCCTATTCGTTGTACAAGAGGCAGAAAATCGAGTTTATCCAGGCTTTCAAGATAAAGCATGACCGGGAGCCGAAGGATGAAGACTTGGCCCCTTTCCATGATGTCAGCAACAGCCCCTCGCAGATCGAGAGCTACCGCAATCAGGCCAGCCAACTCGCTCAAGGCTTTCTTGATGCCTCGATCGCGGCGCAAGCTGTGGAGCTTGAACAGTACTATTCCGATAAAGCGAGCAGCGAAGTCAGGCAAGCCAAACCAGGATTTTGGTCGGGTGTGGCACAAAGTCTCGTGGGCTCGGTTCTCTTCGTGTTCTTGCTGGGCTTTCTGGTGTTCTTTACCTGGAGTCTGAATCAAGGCCCGAAGCAGGTTATCGAGCAGGTATTTGATGTAACCATTCTCGATTCAGTCTCTATGGAAGAAGCAGCCGGGCCACCGTAACGGTAATCAGCGAGAACAACGAGTAACGAACGGACACATTTCAGCAACACCCATCCTCTAATCTAAGCCTTGCCTAGGGAACGGCATCCACCTCCAGGGAGGAACCAAACGGGTTCAGGGCACTCTCACCCTCACTCGTTGCCATGGACGGCATTCACTACAAGGATGCCCCGCGGTGCTGTTGGCGGGGTGATGTGGCGGGTCTACCCGATTCTTTCTGCCACATGGGCCTGTCTTGATGAAGTTGCCAACATTCTTCCGCCGTCGTCGTCACTGGTTGCTGAGCCTGACGCTTACAGCCATAGCCGTACCGCTGGCGCTGGAAGCTGTCGAAAGCCGGGCGCAACCGGTGGATGGCACCCAGACCCTTGTGTTCCTGCGCCACGCCGAGAAGCCGGGCGAGGGGCTGGGCCAGTTGAACTGCCAGGGCCTCAACCGTGCGCTGGACCTGGCTACCGTGCTGCCCGAGCGCTTTGGCAAGGCCGACTACGTGTTTGCTGCCAACCCCTCGCGGCATGTCGAGGAAGGCAGCAAGGACGAAAGCTACAGCTACATTCGCCCGCTGATGACCATCAGCCCCAGCGCCATTCGCCTGGGCCTGCCGGTAAACATCGACTATGGCGCCAACGACACCGACGCGCTGGCCGAAGAGCTGCTGCGCGACAAGTACCGTAACGCGACCGTGTACACCGCCTGGTCGCATGGCTACCTCCCTGACCTGATCAATACCGTGGCTGGCAAGGCCCTCGGTGAGGAGCGGGTAATCACCGAGGACTGGAGCGGCGACGACTTCGACACCCTCTACGTCCTGACCCTGACCTGGCACGACGGCAAGGCCAGCCTGCTCAGCCGCAACGTGCGTCAGGGCCTGAATGATGGTGCGCATAGCTGCCCGACCTGATCCGCTGTTGATGGTTTGCCTGTGCCGACCTCTTCGCGGGCTTGCTCGCTCCCACAGGTACAGCACAGCCCTTGAGAGCGGTGGGGGCCTGTGGTAGCGGGCAATCCCGCGAAGGGGCCGGCACAGGCAAATAGAGGGTTAGCGCCCGAACCGCACCGGCCAACCCACCACTTTCTTCGCCCGTGGCGTGGCATAGGTACGTACCTTGGAGGTACTCAAGCCCATGCGCACCAGCGATTCGGCTATGGTTACCGCCGCGCTCACACCATCCACCACCGGCACGCCGGTGCGCTGGCGGATCTGCTCGTCCAAACCGGCCATGCCGCCGCAACCCAGGCAGATCACCTCGGCCTTGTCGTCGCGCACGGCGCGTTCTGCCTGCTCGACAATCGCCTCCACCGCGCGCTGCGGGTCGGCTTCCAGCTCCAGTACCGCCAGCCCGCTGGCGCGTACCGATGCGCAGCGGTCATACAGGCCGGAAAGCTTCAGGCGGTCCTCGATCAGCGGCACGGTGCGGTCCAGGGTGGTCACCACCGAGTAGGCATGGCCCAGGTACATCGCCGTGCTGGCGGCGGCATCGGTGATGTCCACCACCGGCACGTTCAGCAGTTCCTGCAGGCCTTCGCGGCCATGTTCGCCGTAACCCGCCTGGATCACGGCGTCGTAAGGGCCTTCGTAGGCCAGCACCCGGTCCATCACCGCGATGGCGGCCAGGTAACTTTCGAAGTTGCCTTCCACCGACTCGGCACCGAACCATGGGGTGAGGCCGATGATTTCGGTGCCGGGTGCGGCCACCGTACGGGCCTGTTCGGCAATGGCTTCGGTGATGGCTTCGGTGGTGTTGACGTTGGCGATCAGAATGCGCATGGGTAGTCCTCCCTGGTCAATGGCTGCTGTGGTCAACGGCGATGCATTCGCCGCTGACGTCGTGGTATTGGCGTTTGCGTGGGGCGATCAGCAGGTACAGAGCGGCGGCGATGCCGGCACCGATGAGCCAGGAGAACGGCGCCACGCCATGGAAGTTGGGCACCAGGGCCAGGACGATGGCCAGCAGTGCGGCCGGCACGAAGGCGGCCACCGCGCGCAGGTTGATGCCCTTGGTGTAGTGGTAGGCGCCGGCCGGGTCTTCGCTGTAAAGCTGCGGCACGTTGATGCAGCCTTTGCGCAGCAACCAGTAGTCGGACATGATCACCCCGTACAGCGGGCCGAGCAGGGCACCCAGGCCGGACAGGAAATACACGATCACCAGCGGGCTGTTGTACAGGTTCCACGGCAGGATCAGCACTGCCAGGGTGGCGCTGATCAGCCCGGCGCGGCGGAAGTTCAGGTGACGCGGTGCCAGGTTGCTGAGGACGAAGGCCGGGGCGACGAAGTTGGCCATGATGTTCACCGCCACGGTGACGATCAGGAAGGCCAGGCAGCCCAGTACCAGGAACGCTGTGCTGGGGATGGCGGCGACGATCTGGGTAGGGCTGTCGATGATCTGGCCGTTGATCTGGAACTGCGCGCCGCAAAGCACCACGGTGATCACGGCGAATACCAGGATGTTCACCGGCAGGCCCCAGAAGTTGCCGACGCGGATGGTCTTGCGGCATGGCGAGGAGCGGGCGAAGTCACAGAAGTTCAGCACCAGGGTGCCGTAGATCGCCAGCCACAGCGCGCCGCCGGCAAAGATGTTGCGCCACATCTCGTAGCCGGTCAGCGGTTCGGCCACCGACCAGGCGATGCGGGCGTCGGCCTTGAAGTACATGAACACTGCCAGGGCGGCGACGGTCAGCAGGATCACCGGGCCGGCAAAGGCCTCGTAGCGGCGCACCATCTCCATGCCGTAGGCCAGGATCACCAGCTGCACCAGCCAGATCGACACGAAGCATGCCCAGCCCAGGCTCGACAGGCCGAGGATGCTGTCATGGTCATAGGCCGCCATGTGCGGCCATACGGCGGTGAGCAGCACGCGCAGCACCACCGAAGCCAGGTAGGTCTGGATGCCGAACCAGGCGATGGCGATGACCGCGCGGATCAGCGCCGGGATCTGCGCGCCGTGGATGCCGAAGGCGATGCGGCTGATGACCGGGAACGGCACGCCGGTCTTCTGCCCCATGTAGCCGGACAGGTTCATGAAGAAGTACACCAGCGCCGCGCCGATGGCCAGCGACAGGAGGATCTGCCAGCCACCCAGGCCGAGGGCGAACAAGCCCATGGCGAACGAGTAGTTGGCGATGTTGTGCACATCGTTGGTCCACAGCGCGAAGATGCTGTAGCCGCCCCAGCGGCGGCCTTCGATGCGCGTCGGGGCGAGGTCGCGGTTATGCAGGCGCGGGCTCAGGGCAAGTTCCGGCTGGCTGCCGGCGAGAGGGGAAGCGGGGTGGGTGCTGGCGACGGATAGTTCAGGGGCAAGGTCGAGGCTGGTACTCATTCCGGCGGGCTCCTGATGCACGTGGACTGCGATGAGCGGGCATGCGCACGGGCTCGCCATCTCGTCGGTGCAGCGTTGGCATCTCAGGGTTTGGGGCGCGGCGGCCGATGTTGGGTCGGCGCCGCGGGTTCTTGTGTATTTATGTTTTGCTTGGTTTGTATACAAAACACGAACACACAAAAGCGAGTTCCATGCCAAGGAATAAGCAACTTGCAGCTGGCCATCATTTCGAATCTATCTTGTTGAAATATAAGTTTATGAAATGAAGGGGATATAAGTTGACCAAATGAACAGGTTTAAATTTTCCGAGAATGATTTAGTTG
Organism: Pseudomonas sp. UBA6753; assembly: GCF_002453565.1. NCBI lineage: Bacteria > Pseudomonadati > Pseudomonadota > Gammaproteobacteria > Pseudomonadales > Pseudomonadaceae > Pseudomonas > Pseudomonas sp. UBA6753. The sequence continues at coordinate 7,391 of NZ_DKHD01000043.1, forward strand.
ATCATTTGGTCAGAATAAGTTGTGGGAAGTGTGTAACGTATTGGGGCGTGATCTTGGAAAGTGCACACAAAAACGACACTTAAGGTGACATTCTTGTGTACAAAAATTAGTCAGCTTTTTCTTGTGCTGGCCTTTTCGCGGGCGCGCCCGCTCCCACAGGGACCGCATAGCATCCTGGACTATGGAGATCCTGTGGGAGCGGGCGTGCCCGCGAAGAGGCCAGAACAGGAGGAAATCAATTCATCGGCGGCAACCGCCGCTTCACCGGGCTTTTCTTGATGATGGCGGTGTTGGTCTCGGCCAGCACATTGATGCGGTCGAGCAGGGTATCCAGCTGCTCCATCGAGCGCACATGCAGCCGAGCGATGAAGCAATCCTCGCCAGTAACCTTGTCGCATTCGGTGAACTCGGGAATGGCGACGATCTGCCGTTCCACCTCCTGCAGCTGCCCGGGTAGCGGGCGGATGCGCACGATAGCCTGCAGCTGGTAGCCAAAGGCGCGCGGGTCGACCTCTACGGTGTAACCGCGCAACACGCCGCGTTCCTCCAGGCGGCGCAGGCGTTCGCTGACGCTGGGCGCCGACAGTCCGCTGATTTGCGCCAGGGCCTTGAGCGAGCGGCGCGAGTCTTCCATGAGCGCGTTGATCAGCAGTTGGTCGATGGCATCGGTCATGGTCACCTCAAGCAGGTAGTTCGCGTGATTTGCCTTGATAGTAAAGGCAAACATGCCAATCTTCCTTCGTTATCCGCTGGAAGGCCGGCCAGCAACCTTTGCATACTGTTGCCGTCTTCAACAGGAGGTGTGAGATGGACAGTTCATTGCGTCGTGGCTCGCTGGAAATGGTCGCTGCCATGCTGATTTCCGGGACCATCGGTTGGTTCGTGCTGGTGTCCGGCCAGCCGGTGCTCGAGGTGGTGTTCTGGCGCTGCGTGTTCGGTGCCGTGACCTTGCTGGCGATCTGCGCGGGGTTCGGCTTCCTGCGGCCGGGCGTGATCAGCCGCACGGCGTTCCTGCTGGCGATTGCCAGCGGTGTGGCCATCGTTGGCAACTGGGTGCTGCTGTTCGCCTCCTACTCGCGGGCGTCGATTGCCATCGGCACGGCGGTGTACAACGTGCAGCCGTTCATGCTGGTGGGGCTGGCGGCGGTATTCCTGGGCGAGAAGATCACCCTGGCCAAGGTCACCTGGCTGAGCGTGGCGTTCCTCGGCATGCTGGCCATCGTCAGTGCCCATGGCGCGGGGCAGGGTGGCGGTGAGGACTATTTGCTGGGCATTGCGCTGGCGCTCGGGGCGGCCTTCCTGTATGCCATCGCGGCGTTGATCATCAAGCGCCTGAGTGGCACGCCACCGCACCTGATCGCGCTGATCCAGGTGGCCACGGGTGTGCTGTTGCTGGCGCCGTGGGTCAAGCTTGGCGGGTTGCCGGGTGAAGTGCCGGCGCTGGCCAGCCTGGTGACCTTGGGCATGGTGCACACCGGCTTGATGTATGTGTTGCTGTACAGTGCCATCCAGCGCTTGCCCACGGCGCTGACCGGGGCACTGTCGTTCATCTACCCGATTGCGGCGATTCTGGTGGACTGGGTGGCGTTCGGGCACCGACTGGCACCCTTGCAGTGGCTGGGGGTGGCGTTGATCCTACTGGCGGCGGCGGGGATGCAGCAGGGGTGGTGGTTCCGGCCAGCGCGGGTTGTGGCCGAGTAATGAGATGGTCTTGCGGGCCCTTTCGCGGGTAAACCCGCTCCCACAGGATCATTACAAGCCCGAACCGTGCGCAGCATCTGTGGGAGCGGGTTTACCCGCGAAAGGGCCCGCAAGGTAGAATGCCGCTTTTACCAGCTTGCGACCCATGATGACTTCGCCGATCCAGACTCTGGAGCAACACCTGCTCGCCGCCCTCGACCCTGCCCCGCAGGAAACCCGCCGCCTGTTCCACGGCCGCGGCCGCTGCTGGGCGGGCCTGGAGCAGGTCACCGTCGACTGGCTGCAAGGCGTGCTGTCGGTCGCCCTGTTCCGCGAGCCGGTGGAAGGCCAGCTGGCCGAACTGGAGGCCATGCTGCGTACTCTCGCCGAGCGCCCGCAGTGGACTGGTCAAGCCATCCTTCTCCAGCATCGCTACCTGCCCGACAGCCCGGGCCAGTGGCTGCTGGGCGAGCCGTGCCAGCAGCGCGAGGTGGTCGAGGATGGGCTGACCTACCTGCTGGACCTGGGCGTGCGGCAGAACAATGGCCTGTTCCTCGACATGCGCTATGGTCGGCGCTGGGTGCGCGAGCAGGCGGCGGGCAAGCGCGTGCTGAACTTGTTCGCCTACACCTGCGGTTTCTCGGTGGCGGCGATTGCCGGTGGCGCCGAGCAGGTGGTGAACCTGGACATGGCCAAGTCGGCGTTGTCCCGGGGCCGCGATAACCATCGCCTCAATGGCCACGATGCGTCGCGGGTGGCGTACCTGGGGCACGAGCTGTTCAAGTCCTGGGGCAAGGTGCGCAAGTACGGGCCTTATGACCTGATCATCATCGACCCGCCGACCTTCCAGCGCGGCAGCTTTGTGCTGACCCAGGATTACGCGAAGATCCTGCGGCGCTTGCCGGAGTTGTTGAGTGAGGGCGGGACGGTGCTGGCATGCGTGAACGACCCGGGCATCGGGCCAGAGTTTCTGATCGAGGGGATGGCGGAGCAGGCGCCGTCGCTGAAATTCGTCGAGCGGCTGGAGAACCCACCGGAGTTTCCTGACGTGGACCCGGCGGGGGGCTTGAAGGCCCTGGTATTCCGTCAGGTCTGATGTTGCCTGTACCGGCCCTATCGCCGGCAAGCCAGCTCCCACAGGTACTGCACAGTACTCAAGACCTGTGGAGTCCCTGTGGGAGCTGGCTTGCCGGCGATAGGGCCGGACCTGCCTGCATCAATTACTGATTGTTGGTGTAGATCTGGTCAAACACCCCACCATCATTGAAGTGGGTCTTCTGCACGGTACGCCAGTCACCAAAGGTCTTCTCCACCGACAGGAAGTCCACTTTCGGGAAGCGGTCGGTGTACTTGGCCAGTACCGTCGCATCACGCGGGCGCAGGTAGTTCTGTGCGGCGATTTCCTGGGCGGCTGGCGACCACAGGTACTTCAGGTATTCCTCGGCCGCGGCCTGGGTGCCTTTCTTCGCCACCACCTTGTCGACCACGCTGACCGGCGGCTCGGCTTCGGCCGACACGCTCGGGTAGACCACTTCGAACTGGTCGCGGCCGAACTCGCGGGCGATCATTTCGGCTTCGTTCTCGAAGGTCACCAGCACGTCGCCGATCTGGTTGGTCATGAAGGTGGTGGTGGCGGCGCGGCCACCGGTGTCCAATACCGGCGCCTGCTTGAACAGCTTGCCGACAAAGTCCTTGGCTTTGTTTTCATCACCGCCTTGCTTGAGCACATAGCCCCAGGCCGACAGGTAGGTGTAGCGGCCGTTACCCGAGGTCTTGGGGTTGGGCACGATCACCTGTACGCCATCCTTGAGCAGGTCGGGCCAGTCTTTCAGCGCCTTGGGGTTGCCCTTGCGCACGATGAACACAGTGGCCGAGGTGAACGGCGCGCTGTTGTTCGGCAGGCGGGTTACCCAGTTGTCCGGCACCAGCTTGCCGTTGTCGGCCAGGGCGTTGATGTCGGTGGCCATGTTCATGGTGATGACATCGGCCGGCAGGCCATCGATCACCGCTCGCGCCTGCTTGCTCGAGCCGCCGAAGGACATCTGCACGTTGACCTTCTCGTTGTGCTCGGCTTCCCAGTGCTTCTGGAAGGCCGGGTTGTAGTCCTTGTAGAAGTCGCGCATCACGTCGTAGGAAACGTTGAGCAGGGTGGGGGCGGCCTGGGCGAAATTGCCCAGGGCAAGGCCTGCGGCGAGCAGCGAGGCGGTGAAGAGTTTTTTCACGTTGCTTCCTTGTTATCGAGAAGGTGTTGGCAGTTTGCCTGCGACTATAGCGGGTGGGTTTGTAACGGTTAAAGAACTAAAACTACTTTGGTTATGCTGCCGCCTGTACTGGCCCTGTCGCCGGCAAGCCAGCTCCCACAGGTACTGCACAGGTCTTGGGCATTGTGCAGTCACTGTGGGAGCTGGCTTGCCAGCGATAGGGCCAGTAAAGGCGACATCATTGCTTGGGAAACAGCACATTCCCGCACCGCGAACAGAACGCCGCGCCATGCTCATGGCTCTTCTTGCTGCAGGTCGGGCAATCATGCTGCAGCTGCTCCCCGCGCATGGCATTGGCCAGCTCGGCGGTAAAGATCCCGGTCGGTACGGCGATGATCGAATAACCGGTGATCATCACCAGCGACGACAGCACCTGCCCCAGCGGGGTCTTCGGCACGATGTCGCCAAAGCCTACCGTGGTCAGGGTAACGATGGCCCAGTAGATGCCCTTGGGAATGCTGGTAAAGCCATGCTCAGGCCCTTCGATCACATACATCAAGGTGCCGAACACCGTCACCAGGGTCGATACCGTCACCAGGAACACGATGATCTTCTGCTTGCTGCCGCGCAGCGCCTCCATCAGGTAATGGGCCTGCTTGAGGTACGGGCTGAGCTTGAGCACACGGAAGATCCGCAGCATCCGTATCACGCGGATGATCAGCAGGTACTGGGCGTCGCTGTAGTACAGCGCGATGATCCCCGGCACGATCGCCAGCAGATCGACCAGGCCATAAAAGCTGAAGGCATAGCGCAGCGGCTTGGGCGAGCAGTACAGGCGGGTGAGGTACTCGGCCAGGAAGATCGCGGTAAAGCCCCACTCGATACCGGCCAGCAGGCCGGCGTAGCCCTGGTGCACTTCGTCGATGCTGTCGAGGATGACGGTAACCAGGCTGGCCAGGATGATCAGCAGGAGGATCTTGTCGAAGCGTCTTCCAGCCACGGTATCGGTCTGGAAGACGATGATGTAGAGCTGCTCGCGCAGGCTCGCAGGGTTGTTCATTGGCTCGTTCCACAAAAGTGATGGGCTGAGCCTAGGGGCTGCATTTCAGCTGTGCAAGCGGCTGGCGTCACGCTGCCTGGGCTGGGCCAGGTGGTTGCCCAGGTGCATCAGCCAGCAGGCGGCGACGAAGGGCGCGGTCAGGCCGGGCACCGGTAGCAGCTTGAACAGTGGTTGCAGCAGCAGGGCCAGGGCAATGGCCAGCAGTGTCACCCACGGCTTTTCACCTTGCCTGCTGAACGCCAGTGCCGCCAGCGCGGCGTTGAAACCGTACAGGCCCAGCCAGGCGGCTTGCGCCTGGTCGGCGAACAGTGCCACACCGCCGCCGATGGCCGAGCCGATCACTGCCCACATTGCGGCATAGGGGTTGGCGATGAACATGCCGATGATGATCAGCAGGCCGGCCAGGGGCTGATCGAGCAGGAAGATCTGGCCCACGCCACGCGCCAGCGCGTAAAGCGGGTCGGCTTCGACGAAGCCGCTGGGCGAGGGGGTGGCTATCAGCAACACGGCCCAGCCCAGCAGCACGAAGGGTGCGGTGTAGGCGATCAGCAGTTTGCCGCCGCGCTTGCGCCACTGGTGGGTGATGATGCTGGACAGGCCGCCAGCGGCGATGATCAGTGGCGGCAGGATGACCGACCAGGGCAGCACGGCACTGATCAGGATGCCGATCAGCACGCCGTTGTAGCAGTACAGCCCGGCCTGGCGGTCGGCACGGTCGTAGCTGCGTGCCTGGGCGGTGAGCAGGCCGGCCAGGGCGCCGAGCAGGGCGCCACCGACCAGGCCGGGGGCGGTCAGCAGGATGGCCAGCAGGCAGCACAGGCCGCACAGGGGGTTGCGCAGCAGCAGCACCTGGCTGAAGCCGTTGAGTAACGCCGTGGCCCAGTCGGGGCACGGGTTGACGAAATTTTTGGTGTACATCGGGGCAGTCAGTGAGGTTGATGGGGAGCGGTGGGCCTCTTTGGGCCTCGGGTTTTCCGCAGTTGTGTGCGACACCACCGACCCTCTGGGAGCGGGCGTGCCCGCGAATGCGTCAGCTCAGGCAACATCGTTGTCCCTGCTGGCCTCTTCGCGGGCACGCCCGCTCCCACAGGAGAGATGCGGTGCTTTAGATCAAGGTCTCGATCCGCAGCGTGTTAGTCGACCCTGGCTTGCCAAAAGGCACACCGGCAGTGATCAGCAGCGTGTCGCCACGGCTGGCCATGCCTTGTGCCTGGGCAATCTCCAGCGCAGTGGAAACAACCTCGTCCACCTGGCGCAGGCGGTCGTTGACCACCGAGTGCACGCCCCACGCTACGCTCAGGCGGCGCGCGGTGGTCAGGTTCGGGGTCAGGTTGAGGATCGGGGCCCGTGGCCGCTCGCGGGCCGCGCGCAGGGTCGAGGCACCCGACTCGCTGTAGTTGACCAGCACCGCCACCGGCAGGATGCCGCTGATACGGCGGATGGCGCAGCTGATGGCGTCCGACACGGTGGCCTCGGCCTTCGGCCGGCCAACGTCGAGCTGGGCCTGGTAGTCCGGGCCGTTCTCCACCTGGCGGATGATCTTGCTCATCATCTGTACGGCTTCCAGCGGGTACTCGCCCGAGGCAGTCTCGGCCGACAGCATCACCGCATCGGCACCTTCGGCCACGGCGTTGGCAACGTCGGTGACTTCGGCGCGGGTCGGCGCTGGCGAGAAGCGCATGGATTCGAGCATCTGCGTGGCCACCACCACCGGTTTGCCCAGTTGGCGGCAGGTGCCGATGATGCGTTTCTGGATCTGCGGCACGCTTTCGGCCGGCACTTCCACGCCCAGGTCGCCACGGGCCACCATGATCGCATCCGCAAGCTCCGCGATGGCTTGCAGCTGTTCGACTGCCGATGGCTTTTCGATCTTCGCCATCAGGTAGGCACGGTCACCGATCAGCTGGCGTGCTTCAGTGATGTCTTCGGGGCGCTGCACGAACGACAGGGCCACCCAGTCCACGCCCAGCTCAAGGCCGAAGGCCAGGTCGCGACGGTCTTTTTCGGTGAGCGGGGAGAGGTCGAGCACCGCTTGCGGCACGTTGACACCCTTGCGATCGGACAGCTCGCCACCGGCCAGCACTTCGGTGTCGATAGCGTCGCTGTGCTTGGCGGTGACGCGCAGGCGCAGCTTGCCGTCGTCCAGCAGCAGGTCCATGCCCGGCTCGAGGGCGGCGATGATCTCGGGGTGCGGCAGGTTGACCCGGCGGCTGTCGCCCGGGGTGTTGTCCAGGTCCAGGCGCAGGGCCTGGCCGCGTTGCAGCTGCACCTTGCCGTCGGCAAAGCGGCCGACGCGCAGCTTCGGCCCTTGCAGGTCCATGAGGATACCCAGCGGGTAGTTCAGTTGCTGCTCGACTTCGCGGATCCACTGGTAGCGCAGGGCGTGGTCGGCGTGCTCGCCGTGGCTGAAGTTGAGGCGGAAGATGTTCACCCCGGCTTCTACCAGTTGGCGGATGTCGTCGATGCCTTTGATCGCAGGGCCGAGGGTGGCGAGGATCTTTACTTTTTTATCAGGCGTCATGATTGGGCAGTCTCGAGGATCAGGATGGCGCGGAAGTCGTTGACGTTGGTGCGGGTCGGCTCGGTGACGATCAGCGCATCCAGTGCGGCGAAATAGCCGTAGCCGTTGTTGTTGTCCAGCTCGTCGCTGGCCGACAGGCCCAGGGCTTCGGCACGGGCGTAGCTGGCCGGGGTCATGAAGGCGCCGGCGTTTTCTTCCGAGCCATCGATACCGTCGGTGTCACCGGCCAGGGCGTACACGCCCGGCAGGCCTTTCAGGCTTTCGGTGAGGCTGAGCAGGAACTCGGCGTTGCGCCCGCCACGGCCATTACCGCGCACGGTCACGGTGGTTTCGCCGCCGGACAGGATCACGCAGGGTGCCTTCAGCGGCTGGCCGTGCTGGACGATCTGCCGGGCGATACCGGCGTGCACCTTGGCCACTTCGCGTGATTCGCCTTCCAGGTCGCCGAGGATCAGCGGGCTGAACCCGGCCTGGCGGGCTTTGACCGCGGCGGCTTCGAGCGACTGCTGGGGCTTGGCGATCAGCTGGAAGTGGCTGCGGGCCAGGGCCGGGTCATCGGCCTTGACGGTTTCCGAGGCTGGGTTGTTGAGCCAGTCGATAACGGCCTTGGGCGCTTCGATGTTGTAGCGCTTGAGGATGGCCAGGGCATCGGCCGAGGTGCTCGGGTCGGCCACGGTCGGGCCGGAGGCGATCACCGTGGCGAGGTCGCCCGGGACATCGGAAATGGCATAGGTGTACACCGTGGCCGGCCAGCAGGCCTTGGCCAGGCGGCCGCCCTTGATCGCCGAGAGGTGCTTGCGCACGCAGTTCATCTCGCCGATGGTGGCGCCGGATTTCAGCAGCGCCTTGTTGATCTGCTGCTTGTCGGCCAGGGTCAGGCCTTCGGCTGGCAGGGCCAGCAGCGCCGAGCCACCGCCGGACAGCAGGAAGATGACGCGGTCGTCTTCACTGAGGTTGCTGACCAGTTCCAGCACGCGTTTTGCCACGGCCAGGCCGGCGGCATCGGGGACCGGGTGAGCAGCTTCGACCACCTCGATCTTCTGGCAGTTGGCGCCGTGACCGTACCGTGTGACAACAAGCCCGGAGACTTCGCCCTGCCAGCTTTTCTCGACCACTTCGGCCATGGCGGCTGCTGCCTTGCCGGCACCGATGACGATGACCCGGCCGCTGCGGTCGGCGGGCAGGTAGGGTTCGAGGACTTGACGGGGGTGGGCGGCGGCGATGGCTGTGTCGAACAGCTCGCGGAGAAGTTTTTGCGGATCGACCGACATGGCAGGCTCCCAATTATTGTTGTTCTGCAGAATCAAAAACGCCCCTGGAACTGCCTCCGTGCAGGCCGAACCAGGGGCGGGTGTTGCTCGGTGCCACCTTTGAACCTGTGGTCGCAGGTACAAAGGTGTTGAATTCATCGCCGGCAAGCCAGCTCCCACAGGTACAGCACAGGATTGAGGGATTGTGCGGTCCCTGTGGGAGCTGGCTTGCCGGCGATTGGGCTGCGCAGCAGCCCCCGAATTCGAATTACTTGTCGTCGCGGATCGAGAAGTTGGCCATGTGCTCCAGGCCTTTGATCAGCGCCGAGTGGTCCCAGTTGCCGCCGCCCAGGGCCTGGCAGGTGTTGAACACTTGCTGGGCATTGGAGGTGTTGGGCAGGTTGATGCCCAGTTCCTTGGCACCCTGCAGGGCCAGGTTCAGGTCCTTCTGGTGCAGGTTGATGCGGAAGCCTGGGTCGAAGGTGCCCTTGATCATGCGCTCGGCGTGCACTTCGAGGATCTTCGACGAGGCGAAGCCGCCCATCAGTGCTTCACGTACCTTGGCCGGGTCAGCGCCGTTCTTGGCGGCGAACAGCAGGGCTTCGGCAACGGCCTGGATGTTCAGGGCAACGATGATCTGGTTGGCCACCTTGGCGGTCTGGCCGTCGCCATTGCCACCGACGCGGGTGATGTTCTTGCCCATGGCTTCGAACAGCGGCAGGGTGCGCTCGAAGGCTTTCGGGCAGCCACCGACCATGATGCTCAGGGTCGCGGCCTTGGCACCGACTTCGCCACCGGACACCGGGGCGTCCAGGTAGGCAGCGCCGGTGGCCTTGATCTTCTCGGCGAAGGCTTTGGTAGCGGTAGGGGAGATCGAGCTCATGTCGATCACGACCTTGTTTGGGCCCACGCCTTCGGCCACGCCGTTGTCACCGAACAGGACGCTCTCGACCTGCGGGGTGTCGGGGACCATGACGATGATGAACTCGGCTTCCTGGGCAACTTCCTTCGGGTTGGCCAGGGCCACGGCACCGGCGGCGATCAGGTCGGCCGGGGCAGCGTCGTGGTGAGTGGAAACGAAGATGCTGTGACCTGCTTTCTGCAGGTTCTGAGCCATGGGCTTGCCCATGATGCCGGTGCCGATGAAACCGATTTTAGCCATGAGAATGTGCCTCTTTGTATTTGTGATGTCTCAAGCAGACCGCAATCCCTGTGGGAGCGGGCATGCCCGCGAAACAGGCGACTCGGTGGATGGCACCGGCTATGCCGGTGTTCGCGGGCATGCCCGCTCCCACAGGGTTTCGTGTTTCACAGGGGGCTAGCGTTCAGCCGTTCAGATTGCGTTATGGGTCTTCAGCCAGCCCAGGCCCGCTTCGGTGGTGGTCAGCGGCTTGTACTCCGCGCCCACCCAGCCCTGGTAGCCGATGCGCTCCAGGTGCTCGAACAGGAAGCGGTAGTTGATCTCGCCGGTGCCTGGCTCGTTGCGGCCGGGGTTGTCGGCCAGCTGGATGTGGTTGATCAGTTTCAGGTTGGCTTCCATGGTACGAGCCAGGTCACCTTCCATGATCTGCATGTGGTAGATGTCGTACTGCAGGAACAGGTTGTCGCTGCCAACCTCGGCCTGGATTTCCAGGGCCTGCTTGGTGGTGTTCAGGTAGAAGCCGGGGATGTCGCGGGTGTTGATCATTTCCATGACCAGGCGGATCCCGGCGGCTTTCAGCTTGTCGGCGGCGTAGCGCAGGTTTTCCACGAAGGTCTTGCGCACGGTGGCGCAGTCCGGGCCTTGTGGGCGAATGCCGGCCAGGGCGTTGACCTGGGTGTTGCCCAGCACCTTGGCGTATTCGATGGCCTTGTCGACACCGGCGCGGAATTCCTCGACGCGGTCAGGGTGGCAGGTGATACCGCGCTCACCCTTGGCCCAATCGCCCGCCGGCAGGTTGAACAGCACCTGGGTCAGGCCGTTGGCGTCCAGCTGTTGCTTGATCTCGGCAGCGCTGAAATCGTACGGGAAGAGGTATTCGACGCCGCTGAAACCAGCATCGGCGGCAGCCTTGAAGCGGGCCAGGAAGTCCTGTTCGGTGAACAGCATGGACAGGTTGGCAGCGAAGCGAGGCATGTTGTGTCTCCTTGCGATGAAGGCCCCCGGCGCCCTCAGGTAGGGGCCGGCACGGGGGCGTCAGGCGATCAGTCCAGCAGCGAGATGGCGGTTGGCGCGTCGTTGCCGACCAGGGCCAGGTCTTCGAACTCGTTGACCGCGTTGATCTCGGTGCCCATGGAAATGTTGGTCACACGTTCGAGAATCACTTCGACCACCACCGGTACGCGGAACTCTTCGGCCATCTTCTGTGCCTTGAGCAGGGCAGGGGCGATCTCGGCCGGCTCGAATACACGGATGGCCTTGCAGCCCAGGCCTTCGACCACGGCGACATGGTCGACACCGTAGGTGGCGGCGTCGGTCGAGTTGATGTTCTCGAACGCCAGTTGTACACAGTAATCCATGTCGAAGCCACGTTGCGCCTGACGGATCAGGCCCAGGTAGGCGTTGTTCACCAGTACGTGCACGTACGGCAGGTTGAACTGTGCGCCCACCGCCAGCTCTTCGATCATGAACTGGAAGTCGTAGTCACCCGACAGTGCGACCACCTTGCGCTTCGGATCGGCCTTGACCACACCGAGGGCGGCAGGGATGGTCCAGCCCAGCGGGCCGGCCTGGCCGCAGTTGATCCAGTGGCGTGGCTTGTACACGTGCAGGAACTGCGCGCCGGCGATCTGCGACAGACCGATGGTGCTGACGTAGCAGGTGTCCTTGCCAAATACCTGGTTCATTTCTTCGTAGACGCGCTGCGGCTTGACCGGCACGTTGTCGAAGTGGGTCTTGCGCTGCAGGGTGGCCTTGCGCTCCTGGCAGTCTTCCAGCCAGGCCTTGCGGCACTTCAGCTTGCCAGCGGCTTTCCACTCGCGGGCCACTTCGAGGAACACGTCCAGTGCCTTGCCGGCGTCGGAAACGATACCCAGGTCCGGGGTGAACACGCGGCCGATCTGGGTCGGCTCGATGTCCACGTGCACGAACTTGCGGCCTTCGGTGTAGACGTCGACGGAACCGGTGTGGCGGTTGGCCCAGCGGTTACCGATACCGAACACCAGGTCGGATTTCAGCAGGGTGGCGTTGCCGTAGCGGTGCGAAGTCTGCAGGCCGACCATGCCGACCATCTGTGCGTGGTCGTCCGGGATGGTGCCCCAGCCCATCAGGGTCGGGATTACCGGTACACCGGTCAGTTCGGCGAACTCGACCAGCTTGTCGCTGGCGTCGGCGTTGATGATGCCGCCACCGGCTACCAGCAGCGGGCGCTCGGCGTCATTGAGCAGGGCCAGGGCTTTTTCGGCCTGTACGCGGGTGGCGGACGGCTTGTGCACTGGCAGCGGTTCGTAGGCGTCGATGTCGAATTCGATTTCGGCCATCTGCACGTCGAACGGCAGGTCGATCAATACCGGGCCTGGGCGGCCGGTGCGCATTTCATAGAAGGCCTTCTGGAAGGCGTAAGGCACCTGGCCTGGCTCCAGGACGGTGGTGGCCCACTTGGTGACCGGCTTGACGATGTTGGTGATGTCGACAGCCTGGAAATCTTCCTTGTGCAGGCGGGCACGTGGGGCCTGGCCGGTGATGCAGAGGATCGGGATGGAGTCGGCGGAGGCACTGTACAGGCCGGTGACCATGTCGGTGCCGGCTGGGCCGGAGGTGCCGATGCACACGCCGATGTTGCCCGGGTTGGCACGGGTGTAACCCTCGGCCATGTGCGAGGCGCCTTCGACGTGACGAGCGAGGACGTGATCGATGCCACCGACTTTCTTCAGGGCCGAGTACAACGGGTTGATGGCAGCCCCCGGGATGCCGAACGCGGTATCTACACCTTCACGGCGCATGACCAGAACGGCTGCATCGATTGCTCTCATTTTGCTCATGGTTTGTGCCTCATCGATTTTGTAATTGTATACAACTTGCTTTGTGCCAGAGTGTATTCACGGCTGGCCGCTTAGGTCAACGGGTTTTCGTCGGCGGACGTCGCTTTCGTTCGAGCGCCCGTGAAAACGGAGGTTTGCGCCATCGCATACGATCGTTTCAAAATATTGTATACAAAAATATCTTTCGTTGTGTTCTATTTGTTCTATCGGTTTTCAACTGCCCTCAGGGCTTCTCACAACAAGAAGAGGACCTTTCCATGAACGCTTTGAACCTGAAAGTCGCGGTCAGCCTGGTGAATGCCGCGCTGGCGGCGGGCCGCAAGATCAATGCCGCGCCACTGACCGTGGCGGTGCTGGATGCCGGCGGCCACTTGCTGGCGCTGCAACGCGAGGATGGCGCCAGCCTGATCCGGCCGGAGGTGGCCACCGGCAAGGCCTGGGGTGCGATTGCCCTGGGCAAGGGCTCGCGCCTGCTGGCGCTGGACGCGCAGCAGCGGCCGGCATTTTTTGCCGCGCTGAACGGGTTGGGCGAGCGGCCGGTGGTGCCGGCGCCGGGTGGCGTGCTGGTGCGTGATCAGGACGGCAAGGTGCTGGGTGCGGTAGGGATCAGCGGGGATACGTCGGATATCGACGAGCAGTGCGCGATCAGTGCGATCGAGGAGGTGGGGTTGAAGGCGGATGCGGGTGTAGCAGCCTAATTCTCTATCGCCTGTTCCGGCCCCATCGCCGGCAAGCCAGCTCCCACAGGTACACCACAGTTTTCAAGGTCTGTGGCGGGCCCTGTGGGAGCTGGCTTGCCGGCGATGGGCTGCAAGGCAGCCCCACTGGCCCTGTCAGGCTAGCTCAGGCTCACAGCCCTTGAGCACCATGCGGATGATGGTCTCCGCCGCCGCATCATAATCGCTGTCGGCCAGCTTGGCCTTGCCGGTCACCGCAGAGATCTGCCAGTCGAAATCGGCATAGGTCTGGGTCGCTGCCCAGATGCTGAACATCAGGTGATGCGCATCCACATGGGCGATCTGCCCGCGGTCGATCCAGCGCTGGATGCACTCGATGTTATGCCGCGCCTGCTCGTTCAGCTGCGCTACCTGGTTCGGCGACAGGTGCGGGGCACCGTGCATGATCTCGCTGGCGAACACCTTGGACGCATGCGGCAGGTCGCGGGAAATGCGGATCTTCGAGCGGATGTACGCACTCAGCACTTCCTTCGGGTCACCGTCGGCATTGAACGGGGTCGACGCCTGCATGATCGGCGCGATGATGCTTTCCAGGACCTCGCGGTAGAGGTTGTCCTTGGATTTGAAGTAGTAATACACGTTCGGCTTGGGCAGGCCGGCCTTGGCCGCGATATCGCTGGTCTTGGTGGCGGCGAAGCCCTTGTCGGCGAATTCCTCGCTGGCCGCGCGCAGGATCAGTTCCTTGTTGCGCTCGCGAATGGTGCTCATGGTCAGGGATCTTCCTCGTGTCTGGCCACCTCTAAGAGGGATCGGGCATGGTAGCACCGGGCTCGACGGGCGCTCAAGGCAGCGGCTTTGGGCTAGAATCCTGGGCACTCACTCTTCTGGATACAGGCAAACATGGCAGGAAGCAGTCTACTGGTACTGATCGACGACATCGCCACGGTGCTTGATGACGTCTCGGTGATGACCAAGGTGGCGGCGAAAAAGACCGCAGGCGTGCTGGGCGATGACCTGGCGCTGAATGCCCAGCAGGTCACCGGGGTGCGTGCCGAGCGCGAGATCCCGGTGGTGTGGGCTGTGGCCAAGGGCTCGATGGTGAACAAGGCCATCCTGGTGCCGGCGGCGCTGCTGATCAGTGCGTTCATCCCCTGGGCGGTGACGCCGTTGCTGATGCTGGGCGGCGCCTACCTGTGCTTCGAGGGTTTCGAGAAGCTGGCGCACAAGTTCCTGCACAGCAAGGCCGAGACTGACGCCGAGCATGAAGCGCTCAAGGAGGCGGTGGCCGATGCCAATGTCGACCTGGTGGCGTTCGAGAAAGCCAAGATCAAGGGCGCGGTACGTACCGACTTCATCCTTTCGGCGGAAATCATCGCCATCACCCTGGGCATCGTTGCCGACTCGCCGTTGACCCAGCAGATCGTCGTGCTGTCGGGTATCGCGGTGGTCATGACCATCGGCGTGTACGGGCTGGTGGGCGGTATCGTCAAGCTCGATGACCTGGGGCTGTGGATGACCCGCAAGGCATCAAGCCTGGCCAGGGCGGTGGGTAACGGCATTCTGCGTGCCGCGCCATACATGATGAAGAGCCTGTCGGTGATCGGCACGGCGGCCATGTTCCTGGTCGGTGGCGGGATCCTGGTGCATGGCATCGGGCCGCTGCATCACGCCATCGAGGCGTTCAGTGAAGGGCGTGGCGGGGCGTTGACCGTGGCGCTGCTGAACGGCGGTGTCGGGGTTGTGGCCGGTGCCGTGGTGCTGGCGGTGGTGGGCATTGCGGGGAAACTGTGGCGGGCGGTTCGGCCGGCCACCTGAGTTGCATGGCCGGGGCGTTGCCCCGGTTCGCGGGCAAGCCCGCTCCCACAGTGTGGGAGCAACTGTCTTGAGTTGCCTGGCAGGGCCTCATCGCCGGCAAGCCAGCTCCCACAGGTACTGCACAGGCCTGAAGGCAGCGCGGTCGAGGTGGGAGCCGGCTTGCCGGCGATGGGCCGCAGCGCGGCCCCAACGCTTCAAGTCAGAAGTGAACCTTGAGCAGGAAGCTCATGGTGTTCTGGTCGGTGGTGAAGGCATCGGAATCCTTGATGCCGTACTTGTTCTTCCAGTAGTCGTACTCCACACCCACATACAGCTGCTTCTCGCCCAGGTGCAAGGCCTTGCCCAGGTCATACTTGATCTGCGGGTTGAAGTGCAGGTTGGCCTGGTAGGTGCCGCGGCGGTTCTCGTCGTTGTCCACCACCCAGTCCATGAAACCGTCGATCAGCACATCGGACGAACCGACCGGAATGGTGTACGACCACACCGGGGTGATCTGCCACACGTTGTCGCCAGCGCGGCTGCCGTCGGTGGTGCGGTTGTAGAAGTTCAGCTGGAAGTAGTCGAAGCCAGGGATGTCCAGGTCGAAGCCAGGGCCGATCAGGTACGACTCGGTATCACCTTCGCCGAACTCGTAGGTCATCGCCAGCAGCACGTCCTTGACCGGGCCGAAGGCCAGCTTCTGGTCGAAGATCTTGCCGAACGACAGGCGCGGGCTGATTTCGCCGTAGTAGGTGTTCGGGCCATTGCCCTCATCTTTCTGGCCCTGGTAGAAGATCTTGTCGACAAAGATGAAGTTATCGCCGTACTTCCAGCCATCAGCGTGCTCGAAGGTCACGGTTTGCTGGATCGACGGGTTGACCTTGAAGTTCTTGCCCCACAGGTAGGTCAGGCTGTTGTTCTGCCATTGCAGCAGGTCGCCGCCGAAGGTGGTGCCACAGGCCAGCAGGCCGCCGGCGAGGATCAGGCTGTTGATGGTACGCATTGCGAGTGTCGCTCCCTTGATTGATCTATTGTCAGCGCTCGTTGTTGGCGCTTTTTTGTCTTTTGAGTCAGCTTTTTTCGATAGGCCACAGCTGTTTGGCAAGGGTTGAGCCAACTTTCCTGGGCTGGCAAAACCTTCCTGCTCGACTTCGTTCTGAACGGATGAAAAGGGTCTTTCAGGCTGGCAACACGTTGGCCAACCGCCCGAATTCATTGACTGAGCGGTCAGTAAACGCAGGCAGAATCCCTTCTGCCCTGATCGAGGGGGCGCGCAGATTACTGGCTTGCGCGCCTTGCCTCAAGTGCTCCGTCCTGGAGCAGTGTGGTACAAACTTGTGCGTTTGGTCAGCTTTCTAGAAGTGCACCTTGATCAGGGCACTGGTGACGCTCTGGTTACTGTCGATATTGCCTTGGCTGTCGATGCCGTACTTGTCCTTCCAGTAGCTGTACTCGATCCCCACGTACAGCTGCTTGGCGCCCAGGTTCAGGGCTTTGCCCAGGTCGTACTTGACCTGTGGGTTGAACTGCAGGTTGGCGTGGTAGGTGCCACGGCGGGTCTGGTCGTTGTCGACCACCCAGTCCATGTAACCGTCGATCAGAATGTCGGATTTGCCCACCGGAATGGTGTACGAGAAGGCCGGGGTGATCTGCCAGACGTTGTCACCGGGGCGGCTGCCTTCGGTGTTGCGCAGGTAGAAGTTGAGAGTGAAGTAGTTGAAGCCGGGGATGTCCAGGTCGAAGCCGGGGCCGATCAGGTAGGCCTCGTTGTCGCCCTCGCCACGCTCGTAGGTCATGGCCAGCAGCACGTCCTTGATCGGGCCGAACGCCAGCTTCTGGTCGAAGATCTTGCCGAACGACAGGCGCGGGCTGAACTCACCGTAGTAGCTGGTCACGCCTTTGCCTGGGTCGGGCTTGCCGTTGTAGAAGACCTTGTCGACGAACATGAAGGTATCGCCGTACTTCCATTTGTTGGCGTGCTCGAAGGTCACTGTCTGCTGGATGCGTGGGTTGACCTTGAAATCCTTGCCGTACAGGTAGGTCAGGCTTTCGCCATGCCACTGCAGCCATTCGCCAGCGTGGGCGGGGAGGGTGGCCAGCAGGCTGCTGCCCAGCAAGAGGGACGAGGTGATGCGTTTCATGTTGTGGTTCCCGGACTTATTGTTTTTGTTGGGTTTTTTTGGCGCACAGGCGCCCCGGACGGCCCATTCCGGCGGGCCGACGGTGTAGCGTTTACGGCGAATTCGAGGCGGGGCGGCAGTGCGCCGCCCCCCTTGCTCAATGCTGGTGACAGGCTTCGTTGTGCACCGCGCGGTCGGCACCACCAAGGATGTTGAACAGCACGTTCAACACCAGGGCACTGACCGTGGCCATGGCGATGCCACTGTGGGTGATGGGTTCCATCCACTGGGGCATCTGGGCGAAGAACTCCGGACGCACCACGGGGATCAACCCGAAGCCGACGCTCACCGCAACCAGCAGCTGGTTGCGACGGTCGCCGATGTCCGCCTCCTGGAGAATCTTGATCCCGGTGGCGGTGACCATGCCGAACATGGCGATGGACGCGCCGCCCAGTACCGCAGGCGGGATCGAGGCAATCAGGAAGGCCGCCTTGGGCAGCAGGCTGAGCAGGATCAGCAGTGCACCGGCCACGATGGTGACATAGCGGCAGCGCACCCCGGTCATCTGCACCAGGCCGATGTTCTGGGCGAACGAGGAGTGGGTGAAGGTGTTGAAGAAGCCGGCGATGAACGACGCGCCGGCATCGCACAGCAGGCCGCGGCGCAGCATCCCTGGGGTAACTTCACGATCGGTCACCTTGCCCAGGGCCAGGAACATGCCGGTGGACTCGACGAAGATGATCACCACCACCAGGCACATGGACAGGATCGGTGCCAGGCTGAAGGTCGGCATGCCGAAGTGCAGTGGGGTCACCACTTGCAGCCACGGTGCGTCGTTCAGGCCCGACAGGTCGACCATGCCGATGGAGCCGGCCAGGATGTAGCCCAGGCCCATGCCCACCAGCACCGACACGTTGACCCAGAAACCGCGCATGAAACGGTTGATCAGCAGGATTACCGCCAGCACCAGGCCGGCCACCAGCAGGTAGATCGGCGAGCCGAAGGTATCTGCCTGTTGGCCGCCACCGGCCCAGTTGACTGCCACCGGGAACAGCGACAGGCCAATCGAGGTGATCACCGTGCCGGTGACCAGTGGCGGGAAGAAGCGTACGACCTTGGACATGAACGGCGCGATCAGCATGCCGAAGAACCCGGCGGCGATGGTCGCGCCGAAGATCCCCTGCAGGCCCACGCCAGGCATGCCGGCCATGGCCACCATGCTGCCGACGGCAGCGAAACTGGCACCCATCATTACCGGCATGCGGATGCCCACCGGGCCGATACCGAAGGACTGGATGATGGTAGCGACGCCAGCGACCAGCAGATCGGCGTTGATCAGGAAAGCGACTTCTTCACGGGACAACCCGGCGGCCTGGCCGATGATCAATGGCACGGCGATGGCGCCACCGTACATCAGCAGAACGTGTTGCAGGCCAACCAGGATCAGTTGGAACAGGGGCAAGGGCTCGCGCGGCGGCGCAACAGGGATGTACGCCTTGCGTGACTCGGACATGCAGCACCTCGAGTTTTGTTTTTATTCTCGGATCCAAGCGCCGGCCTCAGGCGGCAGGCTCACTGGGAAGAGAGCCTGGGGTTCCCGCCTGACGCTGAACGCTCGATGCTTGCTTGTTGCGTAATACATGAAGCCTGAGGCTGGCTTTGCCGGCCTCTTCGCGGGCACGCCCGCTCCCACAGGGTGATCCCCCTTGGGAACGGGTTGCCTGGCGAGGTGCTATCAGTTGACCGGGGCGCCTTTGGCGATCCAGTCACCGACCAGCTTGCGCTCTTCGGTGGTCATCTGGGTGATGTTGCCCAGCGGCATGATCTGGCTGGCGACCGCTTGCGCCTGGATGCGCGCGGCCTGGGCCTGGATCTGCTGCGGGGTGTCGAACATCACGCCGGCAGGGGCGGCGCTGAACAGTGGGCTGGTCGGCTTGGACGAGTGGCACACGGTGCAGCGTTCCTGGATGACATTGTGGATCTTGTCGAAGCTCTCGCCGCCAGCCTGGGCGGTGGCCTGGGCAGGGGCTTCGGCCGGCGCGGCAGGCGCTGCGGCAGCCTTGGCGGCGTCCTCGGCGCGTTGCTCGGCAGCGGTCTTGCCACCTACAGCGGTCGCAGGCAGTGGCTGGTACTCGACCTTCGCCGCGGCTTGCTCAGGGCTGACGGCCATCGGTTTCGGACCGGTGACGTAGGCCAGGCAGATCATCGCCAGGGCGCCGACTGGCAGGGTCCAGGCGTACTTGTTGCTGTCGTGGCGGGTGTTGAAGTAGTGGCGGATCAGGACCGCGGCTACTGCGATACCGGCCAGGATCAGCCAGTTGTACTGGCTACCGTAGGTGCTCGGGAAGTGGTTGCTGATCATGATGAACAGCACCGGCAGGGTGAAGTAGTTGTTGTGGCGCGAGCGCAGCAGGCCCTTGGCCGGCAGTACCGGGTCTGGGGTCTGGTTGTTCTCGATCGCAGCCACCAGCTGGCGCTGGGCCGGCATGATGATGCGGAACACGTTGCCGACCATGATGGTGCCGATGATCGCGCCGGTGTGCAGGTACGCACCACGGCCGCTGAACACCAGGCTGAAGCCCCAGCACGCGGCGATGATCAGCACGAACAGTACAGCACCGAGCAGCGCTGGCTTCTTGCCCAGGGGCGAGTCGCACAGGAAGTCGTAGATGAACCAGCCGGCGATCAGCGAGCCGATACCGATGGCCACGCCTTCGGCACCGCTAAGGGTGCTGCCAGGGGCCAGCAGGTACAGGGTCGGGTTCCAGTAGAACACCACGCACAGCAGGGCGATACCGGACATCCAGGTGAAGTAGGCTTCCCATTTGAACCAGTGCAGGTTCTCGGGCATTTTCGGGGGTGCGAGCTTGTATTTCTCCAGGTGGTAGATACCACCGCCGTGAATTGCCCAGAGATCACCCGACAACCCATCGCGCGGGTTGCTTCGGTTCAGGTGGTTCTCCAGCCAGACGAAGTAGAACGATGCACCGATCCAGGCGACACCGGTGATCATGTGAACCCAGCGAATGCTCAGGTTCAGCCATTCGTGAAGGTGTGCTTCCACAGTATGTACCTCTTGCCGGTCACCCGCTCGGGCATTGCCCTTGAATGACCGACCTTTTCTTATTGGTGGGGATTGAGGACCAGCATCTGTTCCTCGGTGAAGTAATGCTCGTCGCAGTTGTTGCCGGAACCACTGCGATCAACCACCAGGAAGTCATCCCGCTTTTCGATCGTCAGCACCGGGTGGTGCCAGACGCCGCGATGGTAATTGACGCCCTGCCTGCCATTACTGCGGAAGGCTCGGACCAAACCTGATACAGGTGCATCGCCAACTGGCGCGACCACGATCAGAAAGGGGTTGCCGAGCAGCGGGATGAAAGCCTGGCTGCCCAGCGGATGGCGTTCCAGCATGCGCACGGTCAGCGGCATGTCCAGCGCGTCGGCGCGGAAGATGCTGATGATCGCCTTGTCTTCAGGCTCGGCGGTTTCGACCGTGGCGAGCTTGTGGAAGCGCATGGTCGAGCCGTTGTTGATCATGAAGTGGTCGCTGCCGTCGGTTTCGATCACGTCTCCGAAAGGGGCGAAGGCTTCTTTGGTCAGGGGCTCGATCATCAGGGTGCGCATGCGGATATCTCTTCTATGTTCGTTGTTCTGGATAAGGCTCAAGCGTTGCGGCGGCTTTACAGCTGCAGCAGGCGGAACAGGGCGATCAGGTTGATCTGCGCCAGGGCTTCCTTGAATTCGGCATCGGCATCGTTGTGGATGCGTTTTTCGAAGGAGGCGAGGATCTGGTGCCGGTTGCTGCCTTTTACCGCCATGATGAACGGGAACTGGAACTTGGCCTTGTAGGCGTCGTTCAGCTCGGTGAAACGGGCGAACTCTTCGGCGGTGCACTGGTGAATACCGGCGCCGGCCTGCTCGTTGGTGCTCGATTCAGTCAGCTCGCCCTGGATGGCGGCCTTGCCGGCCAGGTCCGGGTGAGCGTTGATCAGCGCCAGCTGGTCGGCGTGGTTGGCGCTGAGCAGGATGTCGCTCATGCGCTGGTGCAGCGCCTCGATCTCGTCCAGCTCGCCCAGTTGGCCCAGGTCGTAGGCTTTTTCGGCTACCCACGGCGAGTGCTCGTAGATGTCGGCGAATGCCTTGACGAAGGCGTCACGGCCCAGGGCGGATGGCTTGAGGGTGTTGAAGGCGGTCATCAGGCGTTCTCTTTCTTGTACGGGTGGGTGGCGTGCCAGTGGCGGGCGATGTCCACGCGACGGGCGAACCAGACCTGGTCATGGCTTTTTGCGTAATCGACGAAGCGCTTCAGTGCGGCCAGGCGTGCCGGGCGGCCGACCAGGCGGCAGTGCAGGCCGATGGACAGCATTTTCGGTGCTTCGGCGCCTTCGGCGTACAGCACATCGAAGGCGTCCTTCAGGTACTGGAAGAACTGCTCGCCGCAGTTGAAGCCCTGTACCTGGGTGAAGCGCATGTCGTTGGTGTCGAGGGTGTAGGGGATCACCAGGTGCGGCTTGCCGGTAGGGTTGTTCGGCTCCCAGTAGGGCAGGTCGTCGTCATAGGTGTCGCTGTCGTACAGGAAGCCACCTTCCTCCATCACCAGGCGACGGGTGTTCGGGCCGGTGCGGCCGGTGTACCAGCCCAGCGGGCGCTCGCCGGTGATTTCGGTGAGGATGCGGATGGCTTCGAGCATGTGCTCGCGCTCCTGGGCCTCGTCCATGTACTGGTAGTCGATCCAGCGGTAGCCGTGGCTGCAGATTTCATGGCCGGCCTCGGCCATGGCGCGGATCACGTCGGGGTGGCGCTGGGCGGCCATGGCCACGGCGAAGATGGTCAGTGGCACGCCGCTGTCCTTGAACAGCTTCAGCAGGCGCCACACGCCGGCGCGGCTGCCGTATTCGTACAGCGATTCCATGCTCATGTTGCGCACGCCCTGCAGTGGCTGGGCGGCGACCATTTCCGAGAGGAATGCTTCGGACTCCTTGTCACCGTGCAGGATGTTGCGTTCGCCACCTTCCTCGTAGTTGAGGACGAAAGACAGCGCGATGCGAGCGTTGCCCGGCCATTGCGGGTGAGGAGGGTTGTTGCCGTAACCGATCAGGTCGCGAGGGTAGTCAGCGCTCACTGCAGTCTTCCTTCTTGTGCGTTAGTGCGGGGGGTGGGCGGACCGCGTCGGTATGTCGCACCACCGGATGGGCTGATTGTATACAACTTCTGAAATCTTTTGTAAGCCTGTTTTTCCGCATTTCTTCCCTTTTGTCGCCTCGCAGCGACCTGGAAAAACAGTGCAAGAAACCTGCCTGATTGGTCAGCTAATGACGTTGACGTCTTTACGGCGCCTGTATTTGCGACCGATGGGTCGTTTATGGGTAAGAAACGGCGGGTGCGACAGAAGGGCTCAAAAAATTGTGTACAATTTGGCGATGGAATGTCTTAATGGCGTCATTCCCGCACATCTCAGGCCCTTTGGCGTGATGATGGCCGTGTATTTTTTGCCCACAGATTGAACAAGAGGCGACAAGCAATGGGACGTTTGACCACACACGTACTGGATGCCGCGCATGGCTGCCCGGGCAGCTCGATCAAGGTCGAGCTGTACCGTGTCGAAGGCCAGCAGCTGGAGCTGGTGAACACCGCCCTGACCAACAGCGATGGCCGTGTCGACGCGCCGCTGCTGCAGGGTGACGACTACCGTACCGGCGTCTACCAGCTGCAGTTCAGCGCTGGCGACTACTACCGCGCTCGCGGTGTACAGCTGCCGGCCCAGGCGTTCCTGGATGTTGTCGTGCTGCGCTTTGGCATCGACGAGCAGCAGGAGCACTACCACGTGCCGCTGCTGATCTCGCCGTACAGCTATTCGACCTATCGTGGAAGCTAGTTGGTCGCTAGAAGAATCTTCGTAGGTCCTTTGGCCCGCTCTCACACTGGCGGGCTTTTTTTCGTCTGCTGTTTTTGTATCGCCTGCACCGGCCTCTTCGCGGGCTTGCCCGCTCCCACAGGTACGGCGCCGGGTTTTAAGGCTGTGGTGATCCTGTGGGAGCGGGCAAGCCCGCGAAGAGGCCGGTACAGGCTGTAGAAATAAAGAAAGGGCGCCTAGGCGCCCTTGGTTGGTGCAGCAGGGTTCAGAGGAACACGAACTTGGCAATGAAGATCGCGCACAGCACCCACAGACTGGCGGAGATTTCCTTGTATTTGCCAGTACCTGCTTTCAATGCCACATAGCTGATGAAGCCCAGGGCAATACCGTCGGCGACCGAGAACGTCAGCGGCATCATGATCACCGTGACGATCGCCGGAATGCTGTCGGTGGCCTCGTCCCAGTGGATATGCGCCATGCTGCCCATCATCAGCATTGCCACGTAGATCAGCGCACCGGCGGTGGCATAGGCCGGAATCATCCCGGCCAGCGGGGCGAAGAACATCGCCGCGATGAACAGCAGGCCGACCACCACGGCAGTCAGGCCGGTACGACCACCTGCGGCCACGCCGGCAGCACTTTCCACATAGCTGGTCACCGGCGGCACGCCGACCACGGCGCCGAACACACTTGAGGCACTGTCAGCCTTCAGCGCCTTCGACAGGTTCTCGATACGCCCGTCCGGTGCCACCAGGTTGGCCCGCTGCGCCACGCCCATCAGGGTGCCGGCGGTGTCGAACATGTGCACGAACAGGAACGCCAGCACCACGCTGATCATGCTGACGTTGAACACGCCGGCCACATCCATGGCCATCCAGGTCGGTGCCAGGCTTGGCGGCATCGACATCACCCCGCCGAATTTCACCAGGCCCAGACCCCAGCCGGCCAGGGTGACACCGATGATGCTGATCAGGATCGCACCGAACACCCGCTTGTAGCTGAGGATGGCGATCAGCAGGAAGCACACCGCGGCCAGCAGCGGCCCCGGTTCATGCAGCGAGCCCAGCTTGATCAGCGTGGCCGGGCTGTCGACGATGATGCCTGCCGTCTTCAGGCCGATCAGCCCGAGAAACAATCCGACGCCGGCCCCCATGGCATGGCGCAGGCTGACCGGGATGCTGTTGAGCAACCATTCGCGCACTTTCGACAAGGTCAGGAACATGAACAGCACACCCGAGACGAAGACTGCGCCCAGTGCCGTTTCCCAGTTGTAGCCCATGGTGCCGACCACGGTGTAGGTGAAGAAGGCGTTAAGCCCCATGCCCGGTGCCAGGCCTACCGGCCAGTTGGCGTACAGGCCCATCAGCAGGCAACCCAGCGCGGCGGCGATGCAGGTGGCGACGAAGGCGGCACCGTGGTCGATGCCGGCGTCGGCCATGATGTTGGGGTTGACGAAGATGATGTAGGCCATGGTGATGAAGGTGGTCACCCCGGCGATCATTTCGGTTCTGACGGTGCTGCCGTGTTGCTTGAGTTTGAAAATCCGCTCCAGCCAGCTCGTTTCGAGCGGTGGGGCAAGATCCAGCGTAGGGGCTTCGGATTTGCGGCTTTCCACAGCGAGTACTCCTCAAGTCTTTCTTGTTGTTATGGAGCCAGGGGCCTGAGCAATGCACTTGGCGGCTCCGCGAGGGAAGGCAGACGTCTGACCGGTTTGTTGACTTGTGGGTCAAGAAGTTGCTCGGTGGATTATGCTTTTGTGTACAAAGAATGCAAATAATGTTTTATGTTTTGTGTGCGCAATGCGTCGTACAACGGCTATATAGGTAAAAGGCCACCTGCAGAAACGGCTCAGCCTGTGTACAATGGCGCCATACTTTCCTTCGTGCCTCGAGAGCCCATGAACGAACAGCTGCAACCTCTGAAGAAACCTGCGCGTACCGGCAAGGCTGGCCGCAGTGGTACCCAGGACGACATCGTCTACGCGCATATTTTCGAGGCGATCCTCGAGCAGCGTCTGGCACCGGGCACCAAGTTGAGCGAGGAAGCGCTGGGCGAGATCTTCGGCGTCAGCCGCACCATCATCCGCCGCGCCTTATCGCGCCTGGCCCACGAAAGCGTGGTGCTGTTGCGGCCGAACCGCGGCGCGGTGGTGGCCAGCCCGACGGTGGAAGAGGCCCGCCAGGTGTTCTTCTCCCGGCGCATGGTCGAACGGGCCATCACCGAACTGGCCGTGCAGCACGCTACCCTCGAGCAGCTCAACGAGCTGCGGCAGATGGTGCGTGAGGAGCGCGACAGCTTCTCCCGTGGTGACCGCGGTGCCGGCATTCGTCTTTCCGGCGAATTTCACCTCAAGCTGGCCGAGGCCGCAGGTAATGCGCCGCTGGTCAGCTTCCAGCGCAGCCTGGTGTCGCAGACCTCGCTGATCATTGCCCAGTACGAAAGCGGCAACCGCTCGCATTGCTCGTATGACGAACACATGCAGCTGATCGATGCCATCGAGGCGCGCGATGCCGAGCAGGCGGTGAGCCTGATGATGCACCACATGGACCACATCGACAGCAAGCTGAACCTGGACGAGGAGAGTGCCTCGGACGATCTGCATGCGGTGTTCTCGCATCTGTTGAAAAAGCCCAAGGTATCGATCAAGGGTTGATCGTTTGCCTGGGTGATCGAGGGGCGATCGCGTAATGTAGGCCATGTGCAAAACCTGTGGGAGCGGGCGTGCCCGCGAACACGGGCGAAGCCCGTGCCATCCACCGCAGTGCTTGCTTCGCGGGCACGCCCGCTCCCACAGAGATGATTGCCATTTCTCGCCATCAGCTAAAGGTCTGCTAAATTCTTGTGAGCAAACCTTCATCAAGCAGTTGGGCTTGCGCATTCGTTGCGTTCAACTTCTTGAGGAATGGACTCATGAGCATGTCCCTCGGTAAACGCATGGGCGCCGAGCTTCTCGGCACCTTCTGGCTGGTGCTTGGCGGCTGTGGCAGTGCGGTACTCGCCGCCAGTTCCCCCATCGGCATCGGTGTACTCGGCGTCGCCTTCGCCTTCGGCCTCACCGTGCTGACCATGGCCTTCGCCATCGGTCATATCTCCGGCTGCCACCTCAACCCCGCCGTGTCGTTCGGGCTGGTGGTGGGCGGGCGCTTCCCGGCCAAAGAGCTGTTGCCCTACGTGATCGCCCAGGTGATCGGCGCCATCCTGGCGGCAGGTGTGATCTACCTCATTGCCAGCGGCAAGGCAGGTTTCGAGCTTTCTGCGGGATTGGCTTCGAACGGCTACGCCGACCACTCGCCCGGCGGCTACACGCTCGGGGCGGGCTTTGTCAGTGAAGTGGTGATGACGGCGATGTTCCTGGTGGTGATCATGGGCGCCACCGACGCCCGGGCGCCAGCGGGTTTTGCACCGATCGCCATCGGCCTGGCCCTGACCCTGATCCACCTGATCTCGATCCCGGTGACCAATACCTCGGTCAACCCCGCGCGTAGCACGGGGCCGGCCTTGTTCGTCGGTGGCTGGGCCCTGCAACAGCTATGGCTGTTCTGGGTAGCGCCGCTGATTGGTGCTGCGATCGGCGGCGCACTGTACCGGGGCCTGGCAAAAGAACCTTAGCGCTGGTGCACGCAACGCCCTGCGGCGTAGGTTTCACGCACGGTGCGGTCGTCGCCGAGGGTGGTCAGCACGAACAGGGTTTCCTCGATGCTGTTGGACTGCTGGATGCGGTAGTCCAGCAGTGGCGTGGCCTTGTAGTCCAGTACCACGAAGTCGGCATCGTTGCCCGGGCGCAGGCTGCCGATGCGGTCGTCCAGGCGCAGCGCGCGGGCGCCGCCGAGGGTGGCCAGGTACAGTGACTTGTACGGGTGCAGGCGCGCGCCCTGCAACTGCATCACCTTGTACGCCTCGTTCAGGGTGTTGAGCAGCGAGAAGCTGGTGCCGGCGCCAACGTCGGTGCCCAGGCCCACATTGACCTTGAAGCGCTCGGCCTGGGGCAGGTTGAACAGGCCGCTGCCGAGGAACAGGTTGGAGGTGGGGCAGAAGGCCACGGCCGAGCCGGTTTCGGCCAGGCGCTGGCATTCGTCATCGCACAGGTGCACGCCATGGGCGAATACCGAGCGTTCGCCCAGCAACTCGAAGTGGTCGTATACGTCCAGGTAACCCTTCTGCTCGGGGAACAGCGACTTGACCCAATCGATTTCCTTGAGGTTTTCCGACAGGTGCGTGTGCATGTACACGCCCGGGTGTTCCTTCAGCAGTTGGCCTGCCAGCGTCAGCTGCTCAGGCGTACTGGTCGGGGCGAAGCGCGGGGTGACTGCGTAATGCAGGCGGCCCTTGCCGTGCCAGCGCTCGATCAGTGCCTTGCTTTCGGCATAGCCGGACTCGGCGGTGTCGGTCAGGTAGTCCGGGGCGTTGCGGTCCATCATCACCTTGCCGGCGATCAGGCGCAGGTCCAGGCGCTCGGCTTCCTCGAACAGGGCATTGACCGATTCCGGGTGCACGCTGCCGAACACCAGGGCGGTGGTGGTGCCGTTGCGCAGCAGTTCCTTGAGGAAGATCTTCGCCACCTGGTCGGCGTGGCCCTTGTCGGCGAACTGCTTTTCGCAGGGGAAGGTATAGGTGTTCAGCCAGTCCAGCAGCTGTTCGCCGTAGGAGCCGATCATGCCGGTCTGCGGGAAGTGGATGTGGGTGTCGATGAAGCCCGGGGTAATCAGCGCGTCCTGGTAGTGCTCGACCGGGATATCGGCGTCCAGAGTCGGCAACAGTTCGGCGGCGTGGCCAACGGCGCGGATGCGGCCGTCGTCGACTACCAGCAGGCCGTCCTCGAAGTATTCATGGGAAGCCTCCAGGCCCACCTCGGCCGGGTCGGCGATGCTGTGCAGGATGGCGGCACGGTAGGCTTTGCGGGTAACGGTCATAACACACTCGTCAAATGGCTTGGCTGCGCCGGGAAGGCGGCAGCAACTGGGCAATGGGGCCGGCATTGGCGGCAGCGTCGTGCTGGCCGAAGCAGGCGTTGTAGGTGGCGATGATTTCACCGGCGATGGACACGGCGATCTCGATGGGCAGCTTGCCCTTGACCTCGGCCAGGCCCATCGGGCAGCGCATGCGCGCCATCACGGCATCGTCGTAGCCGCGCTCGCGCAGGCGGTGCTCGAACTTGACCCGTTTGGTCTTCGAGCCGATCAGGCCGAACCAGGTGAAGTCGTTGCGCTTGAGAATGGCGGCGGTCAGTTCCAGGTCGAGCTGGTGGTTGTGGGTCATGACGATGCAGTAGCAGCCTGACGGCAGGTCTGCCACTTCGTCGACCGGCTCCTCGCTGACCACTTTGGTCACCCCGTCGGGGATCAGGGCAGGGAATTCCTGCTCGCGCGAATCGATCCAGCGCACCCGGCAGGGCAGCGCGGCGAGCAAGGGTACCAGAGCCCGGCCGACATGGCCCGCGCCGAACACCGCGATCTGCGCCTGCACCGCGGCCATGGGTTCGAACAGCAGCACAGTGACGCCGCCGCAGCACTGGCCAAGGCTGGCACCGAGGCTGAAGCGTTCCAGGTGCGGGGTAGTGCGGTGCTCTTCGAGCATCTGCCGGGCGATGTGCAGGGCCTTGTATTCCAGGTGGCCGCCGCCGATGGTGTCGAACAGGCCGCTGGCGCTGACGACCATTTTCGAGCCAGCATTGCGCGGGGTCGAGCCGCGCTCCTCGATGATGGTAACCAGCACGCAGGCTTCGCCACGGGACTGGTGGTCGGCGAGGGCGTTGATCCATTGGTGCATGATGCAGATCCTCATTTCAGGTGGCCTGTACTGGCCCTATCGCCGGCAAGCCGGGCTCCCACAGGTGCAACACAGGGCTTGCCAGCGGTGCAGTTCCTGTGGGAGCCGGCTTGCCGGCGATAGGGCCCGAACAGGCGCCCACCCAACCTCAGTGAGTGACGGTTTCCAGCTCCGGCTCGGCAGGTTGCGCTGCAGCCACTGCCTTGCGCATCTGCTCGCAACCCCACAACACCCGCTCCGGCGTCGCCGGCGCATCCACCTGTGGCTGCACGCGGTAGTCGGCGATGCTGGCCACGGCGTCCTTGATCGCGCACCAGGCAGCGATTCCGAGCATGAACGGCGGCTCACCCACGGCCTTGGAGTGGAATACGGTGTCTTCCGGGTTCTTGCGGTTCTCCACCAGTTTTACCCGCAGATCCAGTGGCATGTCGGCCACTGCCGGGATCTTGTAGCTGGCCGGGCCGTTGGTCATCAGCTTGCCCTTGGCGTTCCACACCAGCTCTTCGGTGGTCAGCCAGCCCATGCCCTGGATGAAGCCGCCTTCCACCTGGCCGATGTCGATGGCCGGGTTCAGCGAATCACCCACATCGTGCAGGATGTCGGCGCGCAGCATCTTGTATTCGCCGGTCAGGGTGTCGACCACCACCTCCACGCAGGCGGCGCCGAAGGCGAAGTAGTAGAACGGCCGACCACGTGCCTGGCTGCGGTCGTAGTAGATCTTCGGCGTACGGTAGAAGCCGGTGCTGGACAGCGACACCTGGGCGAAGTAGGCCTGCTGCACCAGCTGCTCGAAGCTGACGATCTGGTCGCGCACGCGCACATGGCCGTTGCGGAACTCGACGTCTTCCTCGGTCACCTGGTAGTGCCGCGCGGCGAACTCGGTCAGGCGCTTCTTGAGGATTTCGGCAGCGTTCTGCGCCGCCTTGCCGTTCAGGTCGGCACCACTGGAGGCTGCGGTCGGCGAGGTGTTGGGCACCTTGTCGGTATTGGTGGCGGTGATCTGGATGCGGCTGAAATCGACCTGGAAGATCTGCGCCACCACCTGTGCCACCTTGGTGTTCAGGCCCTGGCCCATCTCGGTGCCACCGTGGTTCAGGTGGATGCTGCCGTCGGTGTAGATATGGATCAGCGCACCGGCCTGGTTGAGGAAGGTGGCAGTGAACGAGATACCGAACTTGACCGGGGTCAGCGCCAGGCCCTTCTTCAGGATCGGGCTGTTGGCGTTGAAGCGGCGGATCGACTCGCGGCGCTCGGCATAGTCACTGCTGGCTTCCAGTTCGGCGGTCATCTCTTCGAGCATGTTGTGCTCGACGGTCTGGTAGTAGTGGGTGACGTTGCGCTCGGTCTTGCCGTAGTAGTTGGCCTTGCGCACCGCCAGCGGGTCGCGGCCCAGGTGGCGGGCGATGTGGTCCATCACCTGCTCGATGGCGACCATCCCCTGCGGGCCGCCGAAGCCGCGATAGGCGGTGTTGGAGGCGGTGTTGGTCTTGCAGCGGTGGCCGTGCACGGTGGCATCGCCCAGGTAGTAGGCGTTGTCGGAGTGGAACATGGCGCGGTCGACGATCGAACCGGACAGGTCAGGCGAGTAGCCGCAGTTGCCGGCCAGATCGAAGTTGATCCCGTGCAGGCGCCCGTCGTCGTCGAAGCCCACGTCGTACTCGACGTAGAACGGGTGGCGTTTGCCGGTCATGGTCATGTCTTCGACCCGTGGCAGGCGCATCTTGGTGGGCTGGCCGGTCAGGCGCGCGACCACGGCGCACAGGCACGCCGGGCTGGCGGCCTGGGTTTCCTTGCCACCAAAACCGCCACCCATGCGGCGCATGTCCAGCACCACCTTGTTCATTGGCACGTCGAGTACTTCGGCAACCAGCTTTTGCACTTCGGTGGGGTTTTGCGTGGAGCAGTAGACGATCATGCCGCCGTCTTCGGTGGGCATCACCGAGGAAATCTGCGTTTCCAGGTAGAAGTGCTCCTGGCCACCGATGTGCAGGGTGCCCTGGATGCGGTGCGGGGCACTGGCCAGGGCAGCAGCGGAATCGCCACGCTGGTGGGTGTGGCTGTCGAGCACGAAGTGCTTCTTGCGCAGTGCTTCGACCACATCCAGCACCGGCTCCAGGTCTTCATACTCGACGATGGCGGCCATGGCCGCACGGCGTGCGGTGTCGAGGTCGCGGGCGGCCACGGCGAGCACCGGCTGGCCGAAGAACTCGACCTTGTCGATGGCCAGCAGCGGGTCGCCGGCCACCACCGGGCCGATGTCCTTGAGGCCGGGGATGTCTTCGTGGGTGATGGCGATGCGCACGCCCTCGAAGGCATAGCACGGCGTGGTGTCGATGCGCAGGATGCGCGCGTGGGCGCGGTCGGCGGTGCGCGCATAGACGTGCAGCTGGTTGGGGAATTCCAGGCGGTCGTCGATGTACACCGCCTCGCCGGACACATGCTTGTCGGCGCTGTCGTGCTTGACGCTGCGGCCGACCCCGGTGGTCAGGTCCTGGCTGAACAGTTCGGCCATCTCGGCCTGGCTCTTGGCTACGTGATGGTTAGACATAAGCGGTCACCCGGGTTTCGATGTACGGCGTTTGCTGTTCGATGAAGTACTTGCGCAGCAGGTTCTGCGCGGTCAGCAGGCGGTATTCCTTGCTGGCGCGGAAGTCGCTGAGCGGGGTGAAGTCTTCCGCCAGGGCCTGGCAGGCACGCTCGATGGCAGCCTGATTCCACGGCTTGCCGCGCAGCGCCGCTTCGCAGGCACGGGCCCGTTTGGGGATCGCCGCCATGCCGCCGAAGGCGATGCGCACACCGCTGACCACGCCGTCTTCGATGCTCAGGTTGAAGGCGCCGCACACGGCGGAAATGTCATCGTCCAGGCGCTTGGACACTTTATAGGCGCGGAACGCCCAGTCGCTGGTGGCGCGCGGCACGATGATCTTCTCGATGAACTCGCTGTCCTGGCGGGCAGTGATGCGGTAGTCGATGAAGTAGTCTTCCAGTGGCATCACCCGCTGGCGCTCGCCCTGGCGCAGCACGATCTGCGCATCCAGGGCAATCAGCAGGGGTGGCGAGTCGCCGATTGGCGAAGCGTTGCCGATATTGCCGCCCAAGGTGCCCTGGTTGCGGATCTGCAGCGAAGCGAAGCGGTGCAGCAGGGCGCCGAAGTCCGGGTATTCCTCGTTCAGTGCGCCGTAGCAGTCGGTGAGCGGGGTGGCGGCGCCGATTTCCAGGTGGCTGGCGGTTTTCTCGATGCGCTTGAGCTCGGCCACATGGCCGACGTAGATCATCACCGGCAAGGTCTTGTGGAACTGGGTGACCTCCAGGGCCAGGTCGGTGCCGCCGGCCAGCAGCCGCGCCTCGGGGTGCGAGCTGTACAGGTCGGCCAGGTCGGCCACGGTCAGTGGTACCAGGCAGCGCTTGTCGCCGCTGTTCAGCTCGCCGGTCTGGGTCGGCGCAATGGCCTTGAGGCGGCTGATGGTCTGTGCCTGCTGGGCATCGAACTGGTCGCGGCAGGGCTGGCGGCAGCTCTGCTCGGCGGCGTCGAGGATCGGCCGGTAGCCGGTGCAGCGGCACAGGTTGCCGGCCAGGGCTTCCTGGGCCTGGTGCAGGTCGGGGCCGCTGCTGTTCTTCTGCAGGGCGAACAGCGACATGACGAAGCCGGGGGTGCAGAAGCCGCACTGCGAGCCATGGCAATCGGCCATGGCCTGTTGCACGCTGTGCAGCTGGCCCTGGTGCTTGAGGCCTTCGACGCTGATCAGTTGCTTGCCGTGCAGCGACGAAACGAAGGTCAGGCAGGAGTTGAGGCTGCGGTAGCGCAGGCTGTCGTTGCCCTGGTCGTCCTGGGTCAGTTCGCCGACCACCACGGTGCAGGCGCCGCAGTCACCACTGGCGCAGCCCTCCTTGGTGCCAGGTTTGCCCAGGTGCTCGCGCAGGTACTGCAGCACCGTCATGTTCGGGTCCAGGGCATGCTCACTACGCAGCTCCTGGTTGACGAGAAACTGGATCACGGGGATGGCCTCGCAATGGTTTTATTGTTGTTGGGCGGACTCTAAGCAAGAGCTGTCCAGCTGGTCAATATTTTTCTGACTCAAAGGTCAAGAAATTGCTCATGTCCAAGCCCGGCCGCACACATTGCCCATATCCCAAGCATAGATCGCGCCGGGTGCCTGGATGCTTTGCAGGTCAAATAAACCGCCAGGCCCCTCTGCGCGATTACCGGCCAAGTACGCTACAATCCGCTCCTTGTGCCCAGTTCAATGATTTTGAAGGAAAACCATGACGTTCAAGGCCCCGGACAGCCTCTCCGAGCAGATTGCCGATTACCTGGCCGAACGCATCATTCGCGGCGAGCTGGCGCCAGGCGAGCGTATCCAGGAGCAGAAGGTCACCCAGGCTCTCAACGTCAGCCGCGGCTCGGTGCGCGAGGCGCTGCTGATCCTCGAACGCCGTCACCTGGTGGCGATCCTGCCGCGCCGGGGTGCCCATGTGAC
Source organism: Pseudomonas sp. UBA6753 (assembly GCF_002453565.1). Taxonomy (NCBI): domain Bacteria; kingdom Pseudomonadati; phylum Pseudomonadota; class Gammaproteobacteria; order Pseudomonadales; family Pseudomonadaceae; genus Pseudomonas; species Pseudomonas sp. UBA6753. Next base: position 40,755 of record NZ_DKHD01000043.1, read on the forward strand.
CGAGCTCGACGAGCGCAGTGTGCGCAGCCTGTGCGCACTGATGGGCGAGTTCTACATCCTGCTGGGTAACGCGGTTGCGCAAAAATGGCGCACCGATGCCGACCTGCGCCCGTTCCTGGAGATCCAGCAGCGCCTGCAGCGGGCCCATGACCAGCTGGACATCAAGGCCTTCGTCGCCGACAGCTTCGCGGTCATGCGGGCGGCCTATCCGTTCGCCGACAACCCGTTCCTGCAGGAAACCGTGGAAAACCTGCAGCCGGCGATGAGCCGTGCCTACTACCTGTCGCTGGACCAGCGCCAGGCCAACATGATCGATTATCTGGACCTGTTCGCCCGCCTGCTCGACGCCGTGATCGCCCGTGACCTGCCGCGCATTCGCGAGGTGCTCACCGCCTATGGCCAGCGCAGTTGCGAACTGGTGCTGGCGGCGTTGGCCCGAGGCTGACCGATGCGCCTGAAGTGCATTCGCCTGGCCGGATTCAAGTCGTTCGTCGACCCGACCACGGTCAACTTCCCCAGCAACATGGCGGCCGTGGTCGGCCCCAACGGCTGTGGCAAGTCCAACATCATCGATGCCGTGCGCTGGGTGATGGGCGAGAGTTCGGCAAAGAACCTGCGCGGCGAGTCGATGACCGATGTCATCTTCAACGGCTCCAGTGGCCGCAAACCGGTCAGCCAGGCCAGCATCGAGCTGGTGTTCGACAACAGCGAAACCACCCTGGTCGGCGAATATGCCGCCTACGCCGAGATCTCGATCCGCCGCAAGGTCACCCGCGACGGGCAGAACAGCTACTACCTCAACGGTACCAAGTGCCGCCGGCGCGATATCACCGACATCTTCCTCGGTACCGGGCTGGGGCCGCGCAGCTACTCGATCATCGAACAGGGCATGATCTCCAAGCTGATCGAGGCCAAGCCCGAGGAGCTGCGCAACTTCATCGAGGAAGCCGCCGGCATTTCCAAGTACAAGGAACGCCGCCGTGAAACCGAGAGCCGCATCCGCCGCACCCAGGAAAACCTGGCGCGCCTGACCGACCTGCGCGAAGAGCTGGAGCGCCAGCTGGAGCGCCTGCACCGCCAGGCCCAGGCAGCCGAGAAGTACCGCGAGTACAAGGCCCAGGAACGCCAGCTGAAGGCGCGCCTGTCGGCCTTGCGCTGGCGCGACCTGGATGAACGGGTGCGCCAGCGCGAGGCGGTGATCAGCGACCAGGATGTGTCCCATGAGGCGCTGGTGGCCGAGCAGCGCAATGCCGATGCCAGCATCGAGCGCCTGCGCGATGGCCATCACGAATTGTCCGAACGCTTCAACCAGGTGCAGGGCCGTTTCTACTCGGTGGCCGGTGACATCGCCCGGGTCGAGCAGAGCATCCAGCACGGCCAGCAGCGCCTGCGCCAGTTGCAGGATGACTTCAAGGAAGCCGAGCGCACGCGCCTGGAAACCGAGTCGCACCTGGGCCACGACCGAACCCTGCTGGCTACCTTGGGCGAAGAGCTGGCCATGCTCGAACCCGAGCAGGAAATGACCCTGGTCGCTGCCGAAGAAGCCACTGCTGCCCTTGAAGAGGCCGAGCTGGGCATGCACGGCTGGCAGGAACAGTGGGACAGCTTCAACAGCCGTTCCGCCGAGCCGCGCCGCCAGGCCGAAGTGCAGCAGGCGCGCCTGCAACAGCTGGAGGCCAGCCTGGAACGCCAGGCCGAGCGCCAGCGCAAGCTGGGCGAGGAGCGTGAGCTGCTGGGCAGCGACCCGCAGGATGCGGCCATGCTCGAACTGGCCGAGCAGCTGGCCAGCAGCGAAATGGTGCTGGAAGAGTTGCAGTTGTCGGAAGAGCATGTGGTCGAGCGCCTGGAAGGCGCGCGTGAGCAACTGCAGCAGGCCACCCAGGCCCAACAGCAGGCGCAGGGCGACCTGCAACGCCTGGGCGGTCGCCTGGCCTCGCTCGAAGCCTTGCAGCAGGCCGCCCTGGAGCCGGGTGCAGGTGCTGCGGACTGGCTGCAGGGCCAAGGCCTGGAGCAACAGCCGCGGCTGGCTGAAGGGTTGCGGGTTGAGCCGGGCTGGGAGCTTGCGGTAGAGACCGTGCTTGGCGCCGACCTGCAGGCTGTGCTGGTGGACGGCTTCAGTAACCTGGATTTTGCCGGCCTGGAGCAGGGCGAGTTGCGCTTGCTGCTGGCGAGCGGGACCGGCTCGTCGCTGCCCGGCAGCCTGCTGGAAAAGGTCGAAGGCCGTGTCGACCTGGCGCCCTGGCTGGGCCAGGTCAAGCCCGTGGAGGACCTTGCCCAGGCGCTGGCGCAGCGCGCGTCGCTAGGCGAAGGCCAGAGCCTGGTCAGCCGCGATGGCTACTGGGTTGGCCGACACTTCCTGCGGGTGCGCCGTGGCGGCGAAGCCGAAGGCGGCGTGCTGGCACGCGGCCAGGAGATCGAGCGCCTGGGCCAGGAGCAACTGGAGCAGGAAGCGGCGCTGGAGCAGTTGGAGCAGCAATTGCAGGCCCTGCGCGAGCAGCAGCTGGACCTTGAAGAACAGCGTGAACAACTGCGCCGTCGCACCCAGGAAGAAAACCGCCTGCATGGCGAGCTGAAGGCCAACCTGTCGGCTGGCCGCGCACGTGCCGAGCAGGTCGAGCTGCGCCGCCGGCGCCTGCAGGAAGAGCTGGCCGAACTGGAAGAGCAGCGCGCCCTGGAGCATGAGCAGCTGGGCGAAGCCCGCCTGCTGCTGCAGGAGGCCCTGGAGCTGATGGCCCAGGACACCGAGCAGCGCGAGCAGTTGATGGCCCGCCGCGACACCCTGCGCGAAAGCCTCGATCGCGTGCGCCAGGAGGCCCGCCAGCACAAGGACCACGCTCACCAGCTGGCTGTGCGCCTGGGCTCGCTGCGCGCGCAGCATGATTCCACCCGCCAGGCCCTGGAACGCCTGGAGCAGCAGGCCGCGCGCCTGACCGAGCGCCAGGAGCAACTGAGCCTGAACCTGGAAGAGGGCGAGGCCCCACAGGAAGAACTGCGCCTGAAGCTGGAAGAGCTGCTGGAGCGGCGCATGAGCGTCGACGAGGAAATGCGCCAGGCCCGCCTGCAAATGGACGAAGCCGACCGCGAACTGCGCGACGCCGAAAAGCGCCGTACCCAGGCCGAGCAGCAGGCCCAGTTGCTGCGTGGCCAGCTGGAGCAGCTGCGCCTGGAGTGCCAGGGCCTGGATGTGCGGCGCAAGACCTTGCAGGAGCAGTTGCTGGCCGATGGCTACGACCTGCAAGGCGTGCTCGCTACCCTGGAGGCCGAGGCCAGCGAGCAGGGCACCGAACAGGAGCTGGAGCAGCTCGAGGCGCGTATCCAGCGCCTGGGGGCGATCAACCTGGCGGCCATCGAAGAGTACGAGCAGCAGTCCGAGCGCAAGCGCTACCTGGACGCTCAGGACGCCGACCTGGTCGAAGCCCTGGAGACCCTGGAAAACGTCATTCGCAAGATCGACAAGGAAACCCGCAACCGCTTCAAGGATACCTTTGATCAGATAAATGCCGGATTACAGGCACTTTTCCCAAAAGTTTTCGGTGGTGGCAGCGCTTATCTGGAACTGACGGGCGAAGATCTACTCGATACAGGGGTAACGATCATGGCGCGGCCACCGGGCAAGAAGAACAGCACCATCCATCTGCTGTCCGGCGGCGAGAAGGCACTGACCGCATTGGCGCTGGTGTTTGCCATCTTCAAGTTGAACCCCGCACCGTTCTGCATGCTCGACGAAGTCGACGCGCCGCTGGACGATGCCAACGTCGGGCGCTACGCCCGTCTGGTCAAGGAAATGAGTGAAAGCGTGCAGTTCATCTACATCACCCATAACAAGATTGCCATGGAGATGGCGGATCAATTGATGGGGGTGACCATGCATGAACCGGGCTGTTCACGTCTGGTTGCCGTCGATGTGGAGGAGGCCATGGCCATGGTCGATGCCTGATGCTCGACGATAAGGGCATATTCCGTAGCGAAATGCCCCCGCCATGTGCGACAGACGGTGTAAAGTTGTCTTTGGTCGTGCTAGCTTAATGTCACTCGTTTTTTGCGTGGGTAAAACGCCTGTCAGAACATAGAGTTGGCGCCACGTGTTAAAGGGCTTTGAACCCTTTGTTTTCAAGCATATTTTTATAGAGGCACGGGATTACATGGAAATCGGTCTGCGCGAGTGGCTGATCGTCATCGGCATCATTGTCATTGCCGGGATTCTTTTCGACGGCTGGCGCCGCATGCGCGGCGGGAAAGGCAAGTTGAAATTCCGTCTGGATCGCAGTTATTCCAACCTGCCGGACGAAGAGGGCAATGCCGAAGTGCTTGGCCCTTCGCGGGTGCTGGATACCCACAAGGAGCCTGAGCTGGACGAAAGCGACCTGCCGTCGCTCAGTGCTTCTGCGCGTGATCGCGAGCGCGAGCCCAAGCCGGCCAAGGCTGCCAAGCGTGGCAAGCGCGCCACCGCTGCTGCGGATGCACAGCAGGGCGACCTGAACCTGAGCGCCGAGCCACGCGAGCCCGACCTGTTTGCCGACAGCGATGACGACTTTGCCGCGGAAAACACCCGCAGCAACGGTGCGGCGCCTGCCAGCAGCAGCGTCAAGGAGCTGCCGCCGGCCGAGGAAGTGCTGGTGATCAGCGTCATCTCCCGCGACGAGGGTGGCTTCAAGGGCCCGGCGCTGCTGCAGAACATTCTGGAAAGCGGCCTGCGCTTCGGCGAAATGGACATCTTCCACCGTCACGAGAGCATGGCCGGTCACGGCGAGGTGCTGTTCTCCATGGCCAACGCCGTCAAGCCCGGCGTGTTCGACCTGGACGACATCGACCACTTCAGCACCCGCGCGGTGAGCTTCTTCCTCGGCCTGCCGGGCCCACGTCATCCGAAGCAGGCCTTCGACGTGATGGTGGCTGCGGCGCGCAAGCTGGCGCACGAACTGAACGGTGAGCTCAAGGACGACCAGCGCAGCGTGCTGACCGCCCAGACCATCGAGCACTACCGCCAGCGCATCGTCGAGTTCGAGCGCCGTGCGCTGACCCAGAAGCGCTGACAGATCCAGACGAAAGAGCAGCCTGAGGGCGTGCTGGTCGGTTCGGGTATTGCAATTGCCTGTACTGGCCTCTTCGCGGGCTTGCCCGCTCCCACAGGTACATCACTGCCCTTGAGGCTCGTGGTGTTCCTGTGGGAGCGGGCAAGCCCGCGAAGAGGCCGGCACAGGCAATAAATACCTCAAGCCTCCGGCACCACCCCAGGCTGCTCTTTTGCTTTGCAAGAGAAGACAAATCCCATGACCGCCGAAACCCGTATCCACGAACTGCGTGCCGAGCTCGACCAGCACAACTACCGCTACTACGTGCTCGATGAGCCAAGCGTGCCCGATGCCGAATACGACCGCCTGTTCAACGAGCTCAAGGCGCTTGAAGCCGAACACCCGCACCTGGTAACCCCAGACTCGCCCACCCAGCGCGTGGGTGGCGAAGCCCTGGCCGCGTTCAGCCAGGTACGCCACGAAGTGCCCATGCTCAGCCTGGGCAACGCCTTCGAAGAAGCCGACTTGCGTGAGTTCGGCCGCCGCGTGGTAGACGGCCTCGACCAGCCCGGTGCGGTCGACTACAGTTGCGAGCCCAAGCTCGACGGCCTGGCCGTAAGCTTGTTGTACCGCGACGGCCAGTTGGTGCAGGGCGCCACCCGTGGCGACGGCACCACTGGCGAAGACATCAGTGCCAACGTGCGTACCGTGCGCAACATCCCGCTCAAGCTGCAAGGCGAGGGATGGCCGGCGGTGCTGGAGGTGCGCGGCGAGGTGTACATGAGCAAGGCCGGTTTCGACCGGCTCAACGCCGCCCAGGCCGAAGCCGGTGGCAAGACCTTCGCCAACCCGCGCAACGCCGCCGCCGGCAGCCTGCGTCAGCTGGATTCGAAAATCACCGCCAGCCGCCCGCTGGAATTCTGCTGCTATGGCGTCGGCCAGGTGTCCGCGAGCATCGGCGACAGCCACATCGGCATCCTCGAGCAGCTCAAGGCCTGGGGCCTGCCGATCAGCCGCGAACTCAAGCATGCCGCTGGCATTGAAGAATGCCTGGCCTACTATCGCGACATCGGCGAGCGACGCAACAGCCTGCCCTACGAAATCGACGGCGTGGTGTTCAAGGTCAACAGCCTGGCCGCCCAGCGTGAACTGGGCTTCCGCGCCCGTGAGCCGCGCTGGGCGATTGCCCACAAGTTCCCGGCCATGGAAGAGCTGACCGAGGTGCTGGATGTCGAGTTCCAGGTCGGCCGCACCGGCGCGGTAACGCCCGTGGCACGCCTGAAGCCGGTCAAGGTCGCCGGTGTGACCGTGTCCAACGCCACCCTGCACAACATGGACGAAATCGCCCGCCTGGGCCTGCGCATTGGCGACACGGTGATCATCCGCCGCGCCGGTGACGTGATTCCGCAGGTGATGCAGGTAGTGCTGGAGCGCCGCCCGGAAGATGCGCGCTCGGTGCAGGTGCCGAGCGAATGCCCGGTATGTGGCTCGCAGGTCGAGCGTACCCAGCTGGTCAAGCGTAGCAAGGGCAAGGAAACCACCAGCGAGGGGGCGGTGTACCGCTGCGTCGGTCGCCTGGCCTGTGGCGCCCAGCTCAAGCAGGCGATCATCCACTACGTGTCGCGCCGCGCCATGGACATCGACGGCCTGGGCGAGAAGAGCGTCGAGCAGCTGGTGGACGAAGGCCTGATCGGCTCGCCGGCCGACCTGTACAAGCTGGAATTCGACCAGATCGTCGGCCTGGAAGGTTTTGCCGAAGTGTCCAGCAAGAAGCTGCTGGATGCCATCGAAGCCAGCAAGCGCCCGGGCCTGGCGCGCTTCATCTACGCCCTGGGCATCCCGGACGTAGGCGAGGAGACCGCCAAGGTGCTGGCCCGCTCGCTGGGCAGCCTGGCGCGTGTGCAGCAAGCGCTGCCGCAAGTGCTCACCTACCTGCCGGACATCGGCCTGGAAGTGGCGTACGAGATCCACAACTTCTTCGAGGACGAGCACAACCGCAAGGTCATCAAGCAGTTGCTCGACAGCGGCATGCAACTGCAGGACGAAGGCGAGCTGGCTGCCGAGTTCGCCGCCAGCACCACTCTGGCCGGCATGATCGCCAAGCTCGACATCGCCTCGGTTGGCCCGACCGGTGCCGAGAAGCTGGTGGCCAAGCTCGACAGCCTGGACAAGATCATCGCCGCCGACGGCATCGACCTGCGCCAGGCCCTGGCGGCCAAGCAGGCCGAAGCCGTGCGCGAGTTCTTCAAGGATGAAGCCAACCAGAAGCTGGCCCGGGACATCGAGGCACAGTTGCTGGCGTTCGGCATGCACTGGAGCAGCGAGAAGAAAGTGGCCGAAGGCTTGCCGCTGGCCGGCCAGACCTGGGTGCTGACCGGCACCCTGGAGCGCATGAGCCGTGATATCGCCAAGGAAAAGCTGGAAAGCCTGGGGGCCAAGGTGGCGGGTTCGGTTTCTGGCAAGACCCACTGCGTGGTGGCAGGGCCGGGGGCGGGGTCCAAGCTGGCCAAGGCCAGCGAGTTGGGCGTGAAGGTGCTTGATGAAGATGCCTTCGTCACCTTCCTGGGCGAGCAGGGCATCGCTGTCTAACGCCCTGCGCAATCCCCTGTGGCTTGCGCGGTCCTTGTGGGAGCGGGCATGCCCGCGAACACGGGCGAAGCCCGTGCCATCCACCGCGGCGCCTGCTTCGCGGCGGTTCGACGCCTCGACACGCCCGCTCCCACAGGTCCTGCGCTGGTCTTGATGTCAGCGCTACCCCTGTAGGAGCGGGTTCACCCGCGAATTGGCAGCTCCAGGCCACCCCGACCCGGACAAGTCATTGAGAAATGATGACTTTTTCTGCTCCAGAGGTTGTATCTGCCCCCAAGACCGGTACAATGGCGCCACTCGCTGTTCAGCGAGCCTTGTAGTGGTGGCCCCATCGGTCCCCCCGCATTGATTACCCGTTAACCTGGTCAGGCCCGGAAGGGAGCAGCCATAGCGGGAACATCGAGTGCCGGGGTGTGGCTGGTGGGGCCGCCTCCATTTCAGGTCCTTGAATTCTCAAGGATTTCTTGCATTACCCTACTCGACTTCTCCTCAAGCGCATTGCGAAGCTACACGAACGAGGTTTTCAGAAAAGAGCCCTCGCTGATAAACGTAGACTTTCCCGCCCGTGTCCCCTTTGAACGTCTCGATCACATTGTCCGCCGCAACAGGGCTGCTCAGAATCACGCGATAGCTTCGGCTCGTATGGGTGACGTTCGGCGATTGCTGATTCTCTTGCAACTTCTGCATGACGCAGGCGGAAAAAGCTTCTGGAGATTTCGCGGTCAGCAACTCCTTTGTCGGCTGGTTAGGCGCGGATGCGCACCCCGCCAGCAGCGTGATAGTGAAGGAGGCAGCAGCAAGAGGCAGAAAGCGCATCAGACAGTTCCAGATTTGAGTTCAGGCGCCATTCTCCATTTCATTTGGCTGATAGAAAACGGGCAAATATCGATATTACCTATCATCGATCTTGATGAGTGGCGGGCGCCTCGCAGGCGAGCGCAGCAAATTCAAGTCAACGGAAGCCATACATCATGTATGGCTTCAACTGTGGAAAAGGCCGCGTCGCGGCATCGTCAGGAATGTACAGGCCTCAGGCCGAGCGTTGCGCTGTGCGGCAGATGCCTTTACAGGTTGTACTTCTCATCGATTCTGCGTTTGTCGAGCGTGTAGCGCTTGAGGTCGATCGAGTCGGATTCCAGCTTGGCATCGAGTTCGTCCATGTCGTGCTTTTTCAGCGTTGCAACATGGGCTTTGCTGGCTTGGTAGTTGATCATCTCTGCAGCGTCATGCCCACTCACCGGGTCCCACAGAATGGAAAGCGGCCAGAACAGCAGGTTCACCACACCAAAGCCATATGCGCGACCGTAGAACGAACCGCCACCTGGAAGCAGGCCAAGGCCGGCAGCAAGCCCTGGGCTTTTTTCTTCAACCGCGAGGTTTCTGGCGCGATAGCTGGCAAGTTCCGACTCTTGGGCCGAATTGAGGCCGGTAGCACAACCAGTGGTCAGCGCTATCAGTGCGGCAGCGGTCAGATTTCGAATTGTGGACATGCAACATTTCCTGAGTGTGAGTACTGTTCTCGGCGCACGGCTGGGCGCGGAGGCGCGTAACTCTACACTGAGTAGTGGCGCATTGATATCGTATTGCCATTACTCTATTCAGATGTTGATGCATCCAGATGGTGGTTTTATCCTGGCCGCTTAAAGGCAACTGTTGAACTGCCCTGTTTTTTCCCATGCCCCGCCGCCGACAGCTTCATCAGCCGCTGGAATTTCGGGCATTCCAGGTGATCTTCCTCAGGGCACTGCGCCGCATGCCGCAAGCCCTTGCTCATCGCCTGCAAGCGCCTGATTCGTGCATCCAGTTCGTCGGCCTTGGCGATCAGCATCTGCCGGTCGACTTGCAGGTCCACCAGCATCGTCCCCACTTCATCCAGCGAAAACCCCGCAGCCTGGCCCAGGGCGATCAGCGCCAGCCGGTCTGCAACATCGGCTGCGAACTGCCGCCGCTGGCCAGGCCCGGCGAGTGACTTGAGCAGGCCTTTCTTCTCGTAGTAGCGCAGCGTCGAGGCGGGTACGCCTGTGCGTTTGGCGACGTCGGCAATGTCCATTTCGGGCCCTTGACTTGAAGTTGACTTCAACTTCTATGCTGCGCGGCATGGTGATGACCGTCAATCTTCGAGGGCTTGTTCAATGACGTTTACTGCGATGTTTTCCGCCGCCTTGCCAATTGGTATCGGTGCCACGATGGTGATGGACTTGTGGGGGCTGCTGCTGAGGCGGATGGGTGTCGCCACGCTGAACTTCGCCATGGTCGGGCGTTGGGCGGGGCATTTGATGCACGGGCGTGTGCGGCACCAGGCGATTGCCAAGGCAGAACCGGTGCGGCATGAGCTGGCGTTGGGGTGGGGGATTCATTACGCCATCGGCGTGCTGTTCGCGATGCTGCTGGTCATGATCGTGGGGGAGGGCTGGTTGCTGGCACCTACATTGTTGCCCGCGCTGGTTGTTGGTGTGGTGACGGTCGTGGCGCCTTTGTGCTTCATGCAGCCGGCGATGGGCGCGGGGTTCTTTGCGTCGAGGACGCCGACGCCTGTGCGCAACTGCCTGAAGAGCCTGGCCACGCATTTTGTGTTTGGCGTGGGGATGTTCTTGAGTGCGAGTTTGCTGACGAGCGCGCAATCAGCCTGCTGACACCACCAGGCTTGAGCCTGTAATAGAAACTGTGTCTGCACCGCACAATCCTGTGGGAGCGGGCATGCCCGCGAAGAATGCAACTCGGTGGCTGGCACGGGAACATCGAGTGCCGGGGTGTGGCTGGTGGGGCCGCCTCCATTTCCGGGATATGAAAAACCCGCGTCTTGTCTATCCCAGTCACATCACAGTGAAACGTTGCGTGCATTGAAGGATGTGAGGCTGCATGAGCGCTTGTATTCGCGCCGAGTAGGTTTTCTCACAGGCCGCGACGAGTGCGCCTACATCTACCCGGGTGTGACGAAAATAGAGTGGTGCCTGCCAATCTTGGAGAGCAGGCATGAAAATGAGCAGGCGTGACTTGACCGTTGGTCTCCTGGTGACTGTCCTGTGGGGTGGTAACTACAGTGTCATCGAACTTGGCTTGCGAGAGCTCGATCCCTATTTGTTGACGCTGTTACGATTCACCTTCTGTGCGGTGCCGCTGGTTTTTTTCATCCGGCGTCCGACCAGAGTTTCAGTGGTTGCCATGGTGGTATATGGCGTGCTGTTCGCTGTCGGTATCTGGTGGGTGGTCAATCTTGCCATGCACCAAGGCTTGAGTCCGGGTATGTCCTCGGTGTTCCTGCAGTTCAGTGCGTTCTTCACGATCTTGCTGAGCGCTATCTTTTTGCGTGAGCGTATCACCGCCGCCCATTCCTGGGGTATGGTCTTCGCGGCATGCGGGTTGGGCCTGATGTTGTTGGCGAGCAGCCAGTCCTCAACGGTGGTCGGTCTGCTGCTGGTATTGGTTGCTGCGCTCGCCTGGGCTTTGTGCAACCTTTTGATTAAGCTCAAGCGCCCAGGTCAAATGACGGCCTTTATCGTCTGGTCGAGCTTGTATGCGCTGCCGGTCCTTGTGGTGCTCACGTTTGCCTCGCAAGGATGGGCGGCGCTCGAAACCCTGGCCGGTGGCCTGGCATGGCCAACATTGTTTTCCGTACTTTTCCAGAGCCTGATCACGACGATTCTGGGCTACCGCGTGTGGAACAACCTGATGAAGAAGTATCCGGCTACCCACGTTGCGCCCTTGTCGTTGCTGATACCGGTGTCCGGCCTCGCAACCTCCTGGCTTTTCTTCGACGAGCAGATGAGTGCCGGGCAATGGCTGGCGATCTGCCTGATCTTGACCGGCATCCTGATATTTTTCTGCGGTCACTGGTTACGCAAACTCGGCGGGCAATTTGCGCGGTTGCGCTAAGTGGAAGTCACCGGCGCTGGGAAGTATTTGTGGGCCCGGCACCACGGGCTGTTCAGCCTGGCTGTAGGTGCTCCACAGCATCAACAGGGCCAGCAGTCTTCGCAAAGGCAATCCTCCCTGGATGGCGCGCCAGTTTCAAAGCTTAGACGACTTGCGCAGGGTGCAATTTTGCCCCCGCTCCGCTAGCATTAGCGATCTTCCGCTCGATCAGGCTACGATGGTTTTTCGATGAGTTATCAGGTTCTTGCACGTAAATGGCGTCCGCGCTCGTTCCGCGAAATGGTCGGCCAGACCCATGTGCTCAAGGCCTTGATCAATGCCTTGGACAACCAGCGCCTGCACCATGCCTACCTGTTCACCGGTACCCGGGGTGTGGGCAAGACTACCATCGCCCGTATCATCGCCAAGTGCCTGAACTGCGAAACCGGCATCACCTCCACGCCCTGCGGCACCTGCTCGGTGTGCCGGGAGATCGACGAAGGCCGTTTCGTCGACCTGATCGAGATCGACGCCGCCAGCCGCACCAAGGTCGAGGACACCCGCGAACTGCTCGATAACGTGCAGTACGCCCCGAGCCGTGGGCGCTTCAAGGTCTACTTGATCGACGAAGTGCACATGCTCTCGACCCACTCGTTCAACGCCTTGCTCAAGACGCTGGAAGAGCCGCCGCCCTACGTCAAGTTCATCCTCGCCACCACCGACCCGCAGAAACTGCCAGCCACCATCCTGTCGCGCTGCCTGCAGTTCTCGCTGAAGAACATGAGCCCGGAGCGGGTGGTCGAGCACCTCAGCCATGTCCTGGCTGCCGAAAACGTGCCGTTCGAGCCGGATGCCCTGTGGCTGCTGGGTCGCGCGGCCGATGGTTCGATGCGCGACGCCATGAGCCTGACCGACCAGGCCATCGCCTTTGGCGAAGGCAAGGTGCTGGCCGCCGATGTGCGGGCCATGCTCGGCAGCCTTGATCATGGCCAGGTCTACGGGGTGCTGCAGGCGCTGCTCGAAGGCGATGCCCGGGCCTTGCTCGAGGCCGTGCGCAACCTGGCCGAGCAGGGGCCGGACTGGGCTGGCGTGCTGGCAGAGATGCTCAATGTGCTGCACCGCGTGGCCATTGCCCAGGCGCTGCCGGAAGCGGTGGACAACGGCCAGGGCGACCGTGAGCGGGTGCTGGCGCTGGCCTCGGCATTGCCAGCGGAGGACGTGCAGTTCTATTACCAGATGGGCCTGATCGGCCGCCGTGACCTGCCCTTGGCGCCGGATCCGCGCGGTGGTTTCGAAATGGTCCTGCTGCGCATGCTGGCGTTCCGCCCGGCCGACACCGACGACGCGCCGAAGCCGGTACTAAAGCCAGTGGGGATCAGCCAGGCCACAGCTGATCTTGCAACACCGGTGGCAGCGCCGGCGGTTGCCGTGGCGCCGCCGGCCGCTGCTGTCGTGGAGCCTGTTGCACCGGTTGCCGCGCAACAAGCGCAGGCGCCCGCACCGGTCGAGCCAGCGCCACAGCCGGCTGCCGAGCCTGTGGTGGCGGCTGAACCTGCACTGGTCAGCGAACCTGAGCCAGCACCAGAACCCGTGACAGAGGTGGTTGATCTGCCATGGGAAGAGCCCGCGCCAGCGCCTGCACCGGTAGTGGCCGAGCCTGCGCCGGCTCCTGCTCCGCCCCCTGCACCCACGCCGGCTCCTGCCGCCCCGGCACACGACGACGAGCCACCTTTCGACCCGTCCGCTTATGCCGCAGTAGGCATGGACCGCGACGATGAACCGCCCCTGGACGAAGACTATTACGGCGGCGAAAGCGACCCGGTCGGCTTCAGCTACCTGGATGAACTGGCCGAACACGTCCAGGAAGAAGCACCCAAGCCGGCAGCCGAACCGCTGCCCGCAGCCAAGCCGGCCACCGGCCTGGCCCTGCAATGGCTGGAATTATTCCCACAGTTGCCTGTATCCGGGATGACATGCAACATCGCGGCAAACTGTACGTTGATTGCCGCCGATGGCGACGACTGGCTGCTGCACCTGGACCCTGGCCAGGGTGCGCTGTTCAACGCCACCCAGCAGCGGCGCCTTAACGAAGCGCTCAACCAGCACCTGGGGCGCACGCTGAACCTGCGCATCGAGCTGATCCTGCCCGAGCAGGAAACCCCGGCCCAGGCAGCGGCGCGCAAACGCGCCGAGCGCCAGCAGGACGCAGTCACCTCGATCGAACAGGATCCGTTGATCCAGCAGATGATCAAGTTGTTCGGCGCCAAGGTGCGGCAGGATACTATTGAGCCTGTAGAAGCCCTGGTTAATCAGGGCCAGTAACGGATAACCATGCGGCCGGCCCGGTGCCGGGCCGCATCACATGACCCAATCGAGGTATACCCCCATGATGAAAGGTGGCATGGCCGGCCTGATGAAGCAGGCCCAGCAGATGCAGGAAAAGATGCAGAAGATGCAGGAAGAGCTGGCCAACGCCGAAGTCACCGGCCAGTCCGGTGGTGGCCTGGTGAGCGTGGTGATGACCGGTCGTCACGACGTCAAGCGTGTCAGCATCGACCAGAGCCTGATGTCGACTGATGAAGACGACAAGGAAGTGCTGGAAGACCTGATCGCCGCCGCGCTGAACGACGCCGTGCGCAAGGTCGAGCAGAACAGCCAGGACAAGATGGGCAGCATGACCGCCGGCATGCAGCTGCCGCCGGGCTTCAAGATGCCGTTCTAAGGGCATTTGCGTTACCGAAAACCGCCGCTGATGACAGCGGCGGTTTTTTTTACAGAGATTTCAACCCAGGCGCGGTCTGTTTTTTGTGGGAGCGGCCTTGTGTCGCGAAAGGGCTGCGCAGCAGCCCCGGCAATTCACGCTGCGAAGCTGAAATCCCGGGGCCGCTTCGCGCCCCTTTCGCGACACAAGGCCGCTCCCACAAAAAAGCGGACCGCGTAGGTCGCATGGCTGATTTGACGCCACTGCCCCCGCTGGGTATAAACCGCCTCTTATTGATTTGTCAGGCCTTTCCCATGAGCTTCAGCCCTCTCATCCGCCAACTGATCGATGCCCTGCGAATTCTTCCGGGTGTCGGCCAGAAAACCGCCCAGCGCATGGCCCTGCAACTGCTCGAACGTGACCGCAGCGGCGGCCTGCGCCTGGCCCAGGCCTTGACCCAGGCCATGGAGGGGGTAGGGCATTGCCGTCAGTGCCGCACCCTGACCGAACAGGAGCTGTGCCCGCAATGCGCCGACACGCGCCGTGACGATACCCAGTTGTGTGTGGTCGAAGGGCCGACCGATGTGTATGCAGTGGAGCAGACCGGCTACCGTGGCCGCTACTTCGTGCTCAAGGGCCACTTGTCGCCGCTGGACGGGTTGGGGCCTGAGGCGATCGGGATTCCGCAACTGATGGCGCGGATCGAGGAGCAGGGCACCTTCACCGAGGTGATCCTGGCGACCAACCCGACGGTGGAAGGGGAAGCGACGGCGCATTACATTGCCCAGTTGCTGAGCGAGAAGGGCCTGGTGGCGTCGCGGATTGCCCATGGCGTGCCGCTGGGCGGCGAGCTGGAGCTGGTGGATGGTGGGACCTTGGCCCATGCGTTTGCGGGGCGTCGGCCGATTTCGCTCTGATTCAGAATTGTTGGGGCCGCTTTGCGGCCCATCGCCGGCAGGCCAGCTCCCACAGGGTTGCCGCAGGGCTGATGGCAGCGCCGTACTTGTGGGAGCTGGCTTGCCGGCGATAGGGCGCAAAGCGCCCTCGAATACTCAGTATTCGCTGAGCGAAAACTCGGTCAGGCAGAACGTCGGTACCCCGGCCGCCTGCAGCCGGCGCGACCCGTCCAGCTCCGGCAGATCGATGATCGCCGCCGCCTCGAACACCTGCGCACCGGTCCGGCGCACCAGGTTGGCCGCTGCCAGCAGCGTACCGCCAGTAGCAATCAAGTCATCGAAGATCAACACCGAATCCCCTTCGCACAGGCTGTCGGCATGCACTTCCAGGAAGGCTTCGCCGTACTCGGTCTGGTAACCCTCGCTCAGCACGTCAGCCGGCAGCTTGCCCTGCTTGCGGAACAGGATCAGTGGCTTGTTCAGCTGGTGGGCGATGATCGAGCCGATCAGGAAGCCCCGCGCGTCCATGGCGCCGATGTGGCTGAACTCGGCTTCGACATAGCGTTCGATGAACTGGTCGGCCACATAGCGCAGCCCGCGCGGCGACTGGAACAGCGGGGTGATATCGCGGAAGATCACGCCCGGTTTGGGGAAGTCCACTACCGGGCGGATCAGGGCTTTGAGGTCGAAGGCGTCGCTGTGCATTGTTGCGGGTATCCTGGGAAAACGAATGCCCAAGTATACCCGCTAAACGCCGGCCTCAGGCCTCCATTGCGCCACCGGCCAGCGCGCACAGCTGGATCGGGTCGAGAATGTGCACTTCCTTGCCTTCGGCACGGATCAGGCCATTCTGCTGGAAGCGGGTGAACACCCGCGACACGGTTTCTACCGCCAGGCCCAGGTAGTTGCCGATTTCGTTGCGCGACATGCTCAGGCGGAACTGGTTGGCCGAATAGCCGCGGGCGCGGAAGCGCGCCGACAGGTTGACCAGGAAGGTGGCAATACGCTCGTCAGCGGTCTTTTTCGACAGCAGCAGCATCATCTGCTGGTCGTCGCGAATTTCCCGGCTCATTACCCGCATCAGCTGGCGGCGTAGCTGCGGCAGCTGCACCGACAGCTCGTCGAGGCGCTCGAACGGGATTTCGCACACCGAGGTGGTTTCCTGGGCCTGTGCCGACACCGGGTAGGCTTCGGTGTCCATGCCCGACAGGCCGACCAGCTCGCTGGGCAGGTGGAAGCCGGTGATCTGCTCTTCGCCGCTGTCGCTGAGGCTGAAGGTTTTCAGCGCGCCGGAACGTACCGCGTAGACCGAGCCGAAATTGTCGCCCTGGCGGAACAGGAACTCGCCTTTTTTCAACGGCCGCCCACGCTTGACGATTTCATCCAGTGCATCCATGTCTTCCAGGTTGAGCGACAGAGGCAGGCACAGGGGGGCCAGGCTGCAGTCCTTGCAATGGGCCTGGTTGTGTGGGCGCAGTTTGACTGGCTCGGACATTTTCATTCGATCCTTGTGGGAAAGCACACATAAGACGTAAGGGTAACTCACGGCGTAGGTTGTAGGCCAGCGTGCGCTGTTGTGGTGCGAGCTGGCCGGGCCCCGGCGGGTGTGCGCCGGGGCCTTCGCTGTGCCCATGGTGTGCCTGGCAAGGAGCTTTGTCCATGCGGTTGAACGACTCGGTTCAGATCACCCGCGAGAAGCGCTGGCGGTTGTGCATCGCCAGGTAGGCGTCGAACACCATGCACACCGAGCGCGCCAGCAGGCGGCCGGCCGGCAGGATGCGGATGCCTTTGTCGTCCAGGCGGATCAGGCCGTCGCGCTGCAAGGTCAGCAGTTCTGGCCAGAGGTCGTTGAAGTAGCCGCGAAAATCGATGGTGAAGGCTTGTTCGATCGGCTCGAAATCCAGCTCGAAATGGCAGATCAGTTGCTGGATCACTGCCCGGCGGATGCGGTCGTCGTGGTTGCACAGCAGACCGCGCTGGGTGGCCAGTTGGGCGTTGGACAGGCTGTCCTGGTAGGTGTTGAGGTCGCTGCTGTTCTGGCAGTACAGGTCGCCGATCTGGCTGATGGCCGACACGCCCAGGCCGATCAGGTCGCAGTGCCCATGGGTGGTGTAACCCTGGAAGTTGCGCTGCAGGGTGCCTTCTTCCTGGGCGACGGCCAGCTCGTCGTCGGGCAGGGCGAAGTGGTCCATGCCGATGTAGCGGTAGCCGGCGGCGGTCAGCTGGTCGATGGTGGCGTGCAGCATCTCCAGCTTGGCGGCCGCGCTGGGCAGGTCATTGCTGTCGATGCGCCGTTGCGGCATGAAGCGCTCGGGCAGGTGGGCGTAGTTGAACACCGACAGGCGGTCGGGTTGCAGGCGGATCACTTCTTCGACGGTGCGGGCAAAGCCTTCCGGGGTTTGCTTGGGCAGGCCGTAGATCAGGTCGAGGTTGATCGAGCGGAACTGCAGGGTGCGCGCGGCTTCGATCAGGGTGCGGGTCTGCTCCAGGCTCTGCAGGCGGTTTACCGCGCGCTGCACGGCCGGGTCGAGGTCCTGCACGCCCAGGCTGACGCGGTTGAAGCCCAGTTCGCGGAGCAGGCCCATGGTCGACCAGTCGGCTTCGCGCGGGTCGATCTCGATGCCGTAGTCGCCGGAGTCGTCGTCCAGCAGGTGGAAGTGCTGGCGCAGGGTGGCCATCAGCTGGCGCAGTTCCACATGGCTGAGGAAAGTTGGCGTGCCGCCGCCGAAATGCAGTTGCTCGACACGCTGTTTAGGGTCGAGGTGGCAGGCGATCAGCTGGATTTCCTGCTCCAGGCGCTGCAGGTAGGGCGCGGCGCGGCCGCGGTCCTTGGTGATGACCTTGTTGCAGGCGCAGTAGTAGCAGATGTTGGCGCAGAACGGCACATGCACGTACAGCGACAGCGGGCGCGCGGCCCGACGGCTTTCGCGCAGGGCGTGGAGCAGGTCGAACGAGCCCACTTCGCTGTGCAGTTGCACGGCGGTCGGGTAAGAGGTGTAGCGTGGTCCGGCCAGGTCGTAACGGCGGATCAGGTCGGTATCCCAACGAAGGTCGTCGAGCATGAGGGCGGTCCCCGGAAAGAGCAGCAGTGCCCCGGAGTCTATGGCCGTCTGTAGGAATCTGTGTTGATTTGTATCAAGGGCATTGGGGCTGCTCTGCAGCCCTTCGCGGGCATGCCCGCTCCCACAGGGGTACACATGATCCTGTGGGAGCGGGCATGCCCGCGAAGGGTCGCAAAGCGGCCCCCATCAATGCCCCATCAACCAATGCTGGTGCGGTCCAGGCATGGTCCAGATACCAAACAGCATCACCAGTACCCCGCCAGCCACCCGCACACTGCGTCTTTTCAACAAAATGTTTACCCGCTCTGCGGCTAATCCGGTAGCCAGCAATACCGGCCAGGTCCCCACGCCGAAAGCCAGCATCAGCGCCGCGCTGTACCCGGCATTGCCTTGGCTGGCCGCCCACAGCAAGGTGCTGTACACCAACCCGCACGGCAACCACCCCCACAAGGCCCCCAGCAACAACGCCCGAGGCACGCTGGACACCGGCAGCAAGCGCGACGCCACCGGCTGGATATGCCGCCACAGCCCCCGGCCCAGCGCCTCGATGCGGGTCAGCCCGCTCCACCAGCCGGCCAGGTACAACCCCATGGCGATCAACAGCAGCGCCGCCACCACCCGCAGTGCCAGCGCCGCCGGGCTGCTGGCCACAGCCCAGCCGGCCAGGCCCAGCAGCAGGCCGGCACAGGCATAACTGAGAATGCGCCCAAGGTTGTACGCCAGCAGCAGGCGCAAGCGCCGGCCACGTTGTTCGGGTGGTATGGCAAGGGTCAGTGCGCCCATCAGGCCGCCGCACATGCCCAGGCAGTGGCCGCCGCCGAGCAGGCCGAGGACCAACGCCGAGCCCAGCAGGGGCAGCAGGTCAGGCACGGGGTGGGGGTTCCTTGTCGGTGTCGGCCTGGTTGTCGTCAGGCTTCACCGCCGCCTGGTGGCGCGGGTCCTGGTCGTCGAACAGGATGCTGTGGGCAGGGCTTTCCAGGTCGTCGTACTGGCCGCTGTCCACCGCCCAGAAGAAGATGTACACGGCCACGCCGACCAGCAGCAGGGCTGCGGGGATCATGACATAGAGTGCGGGCATGACGACTTCCTCCCGGGCAAGGGCGCTTCGTTCGCTGGCAGGCCCGATGCCAGGGGCAGGCGGGTCAGGCGCAGGGCGTTGAGTACCACGATCAGTGAACTGCCCGACATGCCGATGGCTGCCCAAACCGGGGTGATCCAGCCAAGCGCGGCGAACGGTAACATCAGGCCATTATACAAGGTCGCCCACAGCAGGTTCTCGAGGATGTTGCGGCGGGTGCGTCGGGCCAGCTCGAAGGCCTGTACCAGCGCCTGCAGGCGGTTGGACAGCAGCACGGCGTCGGCGCTGGTCTTGGCCAGGTCGGTGGCGCTGCCCATGGCGATGCTGATGTCGGCGGCGGCCAGTACCGGCACGTCGTTGACCCCGTCACCCAGCATCAGCACCTTGCGCCCGGCCGCCTGCAGCGCCTTCAGCCGGTCCAGTTTGTCGTCCGGGCGCAGGCCGCCGATGGCCTGGTCGATGCCAAGCTGCGCGGCCACTTCGGCAACCATCGGCGAGCTGTCGCCCGACAGCAGCAGCGTGCGCCAGCCACGGGCCTTGCAGGCCGCCAGCAGAGCAGGGGCATCGTCGCGCAGGCGGTCGTCCAGGCCGAACCAGGCCAGCGGGCCCTGGCGGTCGCCCAGCAGCAGCCACTGGCCGCGCGGTTCTGGTACACCGGGGATTTCCGCGCCGCTCAGGGCGCAGACGAAGGTGGCCTGGCCAATGCGCAGGCGCTGGCCTTCGACCAGCCCTTCCAGGCCCAGGCCCGGCACGGTCTGCACGTCGTCAGCAGGCGTGGCGGTGCGGCCGAAGGCACGGGCGATGGGGTGTTCGGAGCGGTTCTCCAGCGCTGCGGCCAGGGCCAGGCAGCGGTCGGCGGGCAGGCTGCCGAGCGGGCGAATGCTGCGCAAGGTCAGGCGGCCCTCGGTCAGCGTGCCGGTCTTGTCGAAAATCACCGTGTCGATCTGGTTCAGGCCTTCCAGCACATGGCCGCGGGTGACCAGCAGGCCGAGCTTGTGCAAGGTGCCGGTGGCCGCAGTAAGCGCCGTTGGCGTGGCCAGGGACAGCGCGCAAGGGCAGGTCGCTACCAGCATGGCCAGCACGATCCAGAACGCCCGCGCCGGGTCCAGGTGCCACCACCACAGGCCGATGGCCACGGCGGCCAGCAGCGAGAACAGCAGGAACCACTGCGAGGCCCGGTCGGCGACTTCGGCCAGGCGTGGTTTTTCGGTCTGGGCGCGTTCCAGCAGGCGGACGATTGCCGACAACCGCGAGTCGTGGCCGAGGGCTTCGACTTCCACGTTCAGGGTGCTTTCGACGTTCAGGGTACCGCCGGTGACCCGCTCGCCGGCCCGCCGTGGTTGCGGCAGGTATTCACCGGTCAGCAACGATTCATCGACGCTGGAGCGGCCTTCGACGATGCGCCCGTCGGCGGGGATTACTGAGCCTGGCAGCACCTGCACCGTGTCACCGCGCTGCAGTTCGCTGAGCAGGATGCGCTCGCTGCGGCCGACGGCGTCCAGGCGCAGGCACGAGGCCGGCAGCAGGTTGACCAGCTGCGCAGTGGCCGCGGCGGTACGTTCGCGGGCGCGGCGCTCCAGGTAGCGGCCGGTGAGCAGGAACAGCGCGAACATGCCCACGGTGTCGAAATACAGCTCGCCGCTGCCGGTGATGGCGGTCCAGATGCCGGCGCCGAAGGCCAGGCCAATGGCCAGCGACACCGAAACGTCCATGGTCAGGTGGCGGGTACGCAGGTCGCGTGCCGCGCCCTTGAAGAACGGTGCGCAGCTGTAGAACACGATGGGGATGGTGAGGAACAGCGCCACCCAGCGCAGGATGGTGTGCAGTTCGGGCGACAGGTCGATGTTGAATTCCGGCCAGGTGGCCATGGTTGCCATCATCGCCTGGAACCACAGCAGCCCGGCCACGCCCAGGCGGCGCAGGGCGCTGCGGTTCTCGCGGGCCAGTTGCTCGGCGGCCTGGTCGGGCTGATAGGGGTGGGCGGCGTAGCCGATCTGGCGCAGCTCGGCGAGCAGGCGCGAGAGCGGCAGTTGCTGGTCATGCCAGTTCAGCAGCAGGCGGTGGTTGGACAGGTTCAGGCGCGCCTCGGTGACGCCGGGCAGGTTGCGCAGGTGCTTTTCGATCAGCCAGCCGCAGGCGGCGCAGCTGATGCCTTCGACCAGCAGGGTGGTTTCGGCCAGGTCGCCAGCATGGCGAACGAAGGTTTGCTGGACGTCGCTGCGGTCGTAGAGGGCCAGTTCGTCCTGTAGCTGCTTGGGCAGGGCCTCGGGGTTGGCGCTGTTGTCGCTGCGGTGCTGGTAGTAGTGCTCCAGGCCACCGGCGACGATCGACTCGGCCACCGCCTGGCAGCCGGGGCAGCAGAACTGCCGGGGCTGGCCGAGGACCACGGCGGTGAAGCGGCTGCCGGCGGGGACGGGCAGGGCGCAGTGGTAGCAGGGGGTGGGCTGGGTCATAAGGAAGGCACGACTGGTCAGGCAGATATGAAACCCTGTGGGAGCGGGCATGCCCGCGAAAGCGGCAGGCCTGAAAACACCGTTGCCTGGGCTATCGCATTCGCGGGCATGCCCGCTCCCACAGGGATTAGCGTGTTGCTACTGCTGGTGCTCGGCACCTTGCAAGGCTTCATCACCCAGCTGCAAGGTCACACCATGCTCCACTTTTTCTTCCTCGAACAAGCGCCAAACCTGGCCACCTTCGCTACCCAGCAGCTCAACGAAGCGCCGCCCGTCAACCTTGTCCTCCAGCTGCCCCACATAGCGCCCAGCCTCGACCCGGCTCAGCAGCACTTTGCGGTCTTTCTCCGGCTGGGTTGGCGAAATCAGGTTCAGCTCCAGGCTCTGCGGGTCGCTGTTGCCGGCCAGGCGCACATCCACTTCGCCGGTCAGCTCGTCCAGGTGCACGCCGGCCTTCAGGCCCAGCGTCTGAGCCAGCAGTTCTCGGTCCAGCGAGCGGTTGATGCCCTTGCCAGCCTCGTAGTAGTTGTCGTTCACCAGGTTGTCCGGGTTGTGCACGGCGATGCTGACCATGGTCAGGCTCAGGCACACCGAGGTGGCGAGGATGCCGATGATGATCCAGGGCCAGAGGTGCTTGTACCAGGGGCTGGCGGCGGTGGCAGGCATTGTGGGTTATCTCTCTCAGCGGATCTGTGGGCCGATGAAGCGGCTCTTGGCTTCAACCTGGGCGTCGCTGTCATCGGCGCTCTTGAGGATGAAGGTGATTTCGTTGGTGGTCGATGGCAGTTTCTCGGGTGCGATCGACAGCTGCACCGGCAGGCTGACGATATCACCAGCGTCCACGCGGATCTCGCGCTGGCCTTCAAGCTTCAGGTCCGGCAGGCCGGTGGCGTCCAGCACGTAGACGTGGTCACGCTGGTCCTTGTTCATCACTTTCAGGCTGTACACGTTCTCGATCCGGCCCTGGGCGTTCTCGCGGTACAGCACGCGGTCCTTGCTCACGTCGAAACCGACCAGCGAACGGGTGGCGAAGGCGGTGGCCAGGCCGACCATCATCACCAGCAGGACCACGGCATAGCCGATCAGGCGCGGGCGCAGCATGTGGGTCTTCTGCCCGGACAGGTTGTGTTCGGTGGTGTAGCTGATCAGCCCCCTGGGGTAGTTCATCTTGTCCATGATGTTGTCGCAGGCGTCGATGCACGCGGCGCAGCCGATGCACTCGATCTGCAAGCCGTCACGGATGTCGATGCCGGTGGGGCAGACCTGCACGCACATGGTGCAGTCGATGCAGTCGCCCAGGCCCGCGGCCTTGTAGTCCAGGTCTTTTTTGCGCGGGCCGCGGGTTTCGCCACGGCGCGGGTCGTAGGAAACGATCAGCGTGTCCTTGTCGAACATCACGCTCTGGAAGCGCGCGTAGGGGCACATGTACACGCACACCTGCTCGCGCAGCCAGCCGGCGTTGCCGTAGGTGGCGAGGGTGAAGAAGCCGACCCAGAAGTAGGCCCAGCCGTCGGCCTGGCCGGTAAAGAATTCGGTGGCCAGTTCACGGATCGGCGAGAAATAGCCGACGAAGGTCATGCCGGTGACGAAACCGATCAGCAGCCACAGGCTGTGCTTGGCGAACTTGCGCAGGAACTTGTTGCCGCTCATGGGGGCTCTGTCGAGCTTCATGCGCTGGTTGCGGTCGCCCTCGGTGACCTTTTCGCACCACATGAAAATCCAGGTCCACACGCTTTGCGGGCAGGTGTAGCCGCACCACACCCGGCCGGCGAACACGGTGATGAAGAACAGGCCGAAGGCGGCCACGATGAGGATGCCCGAAAGCAAGATGAAGTCTTGCGGCCAGATGGTGGCGCCGAAGATGTAGAACTTGCGCTCGGGCAGGTTCCACCACACGGCCTGGTGGCCACCCCAGTTCAGCCACACGGTGCCGAAGTACAGCAGGAACAGCACAGCCCCGCCGACCATGCGCAGGCGTCGGAACAGGCCGGTGAAGGCACGGGTGTAGATCTTTTCCCGGGAGGCGTAGAGGTCGACGGAATCCTTCCCTTTGTTGGCAGGCGGGGTGACGTCATGTACCGGAATTTGCTTGCTCATCATCAAGTCCCACGGCAGTGGAGAAACGCCGCAGCCAGTGCGTGCCGGCCGCAGTCTCGCGCAATCTGCTAGCGCTCTGCGGCCCATGATACGCCGCTGATGGCAGTATGGGGCTGCACTGCGACCTTTAGTCGCGTTGGGTTCGTGGTATGAATCGTGTTATGGCAGGTGTCAATTGATCCAGGTCATCAGCCTGCAAGAAATGCTGTGCCTTTACCGGCCCCTTCGCGGGCTTGCCCGCTCCCACAGGGACAACACCAACCTCAAGACTGGTGGCGAACCTGTGGGAGCGGGCAAGCCCGCGAAGAGGCCAGGCCTGCCTTACTCGGCCTTGGCCGGTTCGGCCTGCTGCGACAGGCTGTACACATAAGCCGCCAGCAAGTGCACCTTGTCATTCCCTTGCAACTGCTCCTGGGCCGGCATCTGCCCCTGGCGACCGTAGCGGATGGTCTGTTGCAACTGGGCAAAGCTCGAACCGTAGATGAACGCCTGCGGATGGGTCAGGTTCGGCGCGCCCATGGCTGGCGTACCCTTGCCCTCCGGCCCGTGGCAGGCCACGCAGTTGGCGGCGAAGATCTTCTGCCCGTTCTCGGCATCGGCCTTCACGCCCTCTGGCAGGGTGCGGCCATCGAGCTTGCTGACCACGAACGCGGCCACATCGGCCACGCCCTGGTCACCGATCACCTCGGCCCAGGCCGGCATCACGCCGTGGCGACCGCCCATGATGGTGGTCTTGATGGTGTCTGGCTCGCCGCCCCAGCGCCAGTCGTTGTCGGTGAGGTTAGGGAAGCCGAAGGCACCCTTGGCGTCGGAGCCGTGGCACACCGAGCAGTTGGAAGCGAACAGCCGCGCGCCCATCTTCAGAGCCTGCGGGTCCTTGGCCACCTCGGTGATGGGCATGGCGGCGAACTTGGCGAAGATCGGCCCGAAGCGGGCGTCAGCCTTGGCCATTTCCTTTTCCCACTCGTGCACGCCGGTCCAGCCCGGCTGACCGTTGGAAAACTCGGTCTGCTTGTCGTTATCCAGATACGAGTAGCCCGGCAGGACGCCTTTCCAGTTGCCCAGGCCCGGGTACAGCACCAGGTAGCCGAGGGCGAAGACGATTGTGCCGACGAACAGCCAGAACCACCATTTCGGCAGCGGGTTGTCGTACTCCTCGATGCCATCGAAGGCATGCCCGACGGTTTCGTCGGTGACCTCTTCGCGCTGGCCCTTGCGGGTCGACAGCAGCAGCCAGGTCAACGAGAAGATGGTGCCCAGGGTCAGGACGGTAACGTACAGACTCCAGAAGGTTGTCATTGTTTTTTGCTCCCAGAAGCTTTTGCTTGCTCGACGTGCCGGCTGGCTTCGGGGTCATCCGCGAAG
This sequence comes from Pseudomonas sp. UBA6753, assembly GCF_002453565.1. Taxonomy (NCBI): domain Bacteria; kingdom Pseudomonadati; phylum Pseudomonadota; class Gammaproteobacteria; order Pseudomonadales; family Pseudomonadaceae; genus Pseudomonas; species Pseudomonas sp. UBA6753. Next base: position 65,860 of record NZ_DKHD01000043.1, read on the forward strand.
GGCAGTTGGGTCGCTTCGTCGAAGTCCTTCTTGCGCCGTGGGTTGAACACCCACAGCGCCAGGCCCACGAAGGCCACCATCACCACGACGGTGCCCAGGCCGCGAATCATCCCGATATCCATCAGCGTCACCGTTTGCTCTTGATGATGGTGCCAAGACCCTGCAGGTACGCGACGATGGCGTCCATTTCGGTCTTGCCCTTGACCGCGTCGCGGGCCCCGGCGATGTCGGCGTCGGTGTACGGCACGCCGAGGGTGCGCAGCACTTCCATCTTCTTCGCGGTGTCCTTGCCGTCGAGCTTGTGCTCGACCAGCCACGGGTACGACGGCATCTTCGATTCCGGTACCACGTTGCGCGGGTTGTACAGGTGCGCACGGTGCCAGTCATCGGAGTAGCGGCCACCGACCCGCGCCAGGTCCGGCCCGGTACGCTTGGAGCCCCACAGGAACGGGTGGTCCCACACGCTCTCGCCGGCCACCGAGTAATGGCCGTAGCGTTCGGTTTCGGCACGGAACGGGCGGATCATCTGCGAGTGGCAGCCCACGCAGCCTTCGCGGATGTAGATATCGCGGCCTTCAAGTTCCAGCGCGGTGCGCGGCTTCATGCCTTCCACGGGTTTGTTGGTGACGTCCTGGAAAAACAGCGGGACGATCTGGGTCAGGCCACCGACGCTCACGGCGATGACCATGAAGAAGGCCAGCAGGCCTATGTTCTTCTCGACGGCTTCATGCTTCATCAGTGCGCTCCCACGACGACGATCTTGGCGGCTTCCTCAGCCTGTGCCGGGTTGGCGGCACGTACGGTACGGAACACGTTGTAGGCCATCAGCAGCATGCCGGTGGCGAAGAACGCACCGCCCAGGGCGCGGACGATATAGCCAGGGTGGCTGGCCTGCAGGGCTTCGACGAAGGAGTAGGTGAGGGTGCCGTCATCGTTGATGGCGCGCCACATCAGGCCCTGGGTGATGCCGTTTACCCACATCGAGGCGATGTACAGCACGGTACCGATGGTAGCCAGCCAGAAGTGCGCGTTGATCAGGCCGACGCTGTGCATCTGCTCGCGGCCATACAGGCGCGGGATCATGTGGTACACGGCGCCGATCGAGATCATCGCCACCCAGCCGAGGGCGCCGGCGTGGACGTGGCCGATGGTCCAGTCGGTGTAGTGCGACAGCGAGTTCACGGTCTTGATGGCCATCATCGGGCCTTCGAAGGTGGACATGCCGTAGAACGCCAGCGACACCACCAGGAAGCGCAGGATCGGGTCGGTGCGCAGTTTGTGCCAGGCACCGGACAGGGTCATCATGCCGTTGATCATGCCGCCCCAGCTTGGCGCCAGCAGGATGATCGACATGACCATGCCCAGCGACTGTGCCCAGTCAGGCAGGGCGGTGTAGTGCAGGTGGTGCGGGCCGGCCCAGATGTACAGGGTGATCAGTGCCCAGAAGTGCACGATCGACAGGCGATACGAGTAGATCGGGCGTTCGGCCTGCTTGGGTACGAAGTAGTACATCATCCCCAGGAAGCCGGTGGTGAGGAAGAAACCCACGGCGTTGTGGCCGTACCACCACTGGATCATCGCGTCGGTGGCACCGGAGTAGGCCGAGTACGATTTGAACAGGCTTACCGGCAGCGAGATGTGGTTGACGATGTGCAGCATCGCGGTAACCACGATGAAGGCGCCGTAGAACCAGTTGCCGACATAGATGTGCTTGGTCTTGCGCTTGACGATGGTGCCGAAGAACACCAGCCCGTAGGTGACCCACACAATGGCCAGCAGGATCGCCAGCGGCCACTCGAGCTCGGCGTATTCCTTGGTGGTGGTGTAGCCCATCGGCAGGGTGATCAGCGCCCCGACGATCACCGCCTGCCAACCCCAGAAGGTGAAGGCGGCCATGCTGTCGGAGATCAGCCGGGTCTGGCAGGTGCGCTGCACCACGTAGTAGCTGGTGCCGAACAGCGCACAGCCCCCGAAGGCGAAGATCACCAGGTTGGTGTGCAGCGGGCGCAGGCGGCCGAAGCTGGTCCAGGGCAGGTCCAGGTTCAGTTGCGGCCATACCAGCTGCGAGGCGATGAAGACGCCGAGGCCCATGCCAAGGATCCCCCAGACCACCGTCATGATGGCGAACTGGCGGACGACCTTATAGTTATAAGCAGTCGGACTGATTGCTGTGCTCATTGCTAAGGTTCCACGGTTTTGATGTTCTTGTTGGTCGAAAAATCGGCGCCAGTATTGATAACCACCAGGGTTACCGCAACGCAACTTTGGTACGCCGACCCGTGCCCGAGCCCGTTCACTGATGTCCCGCAGCGATCGGGCCTGGACGATTGTACACAAATAAATATTTGTAATGTGTACCGTTTTTCGCCTTTTTCTGATCGATCGGTCAAGCTTTTTATCGGGACGGCGACAGGCTACGCGCCGCGTCTGCTTCGCTCCTTTCGGAGCGAGGCCCACTGAGGCAACAAGCTTAGTTGTGTTCGGAGGGGGTGCAAGGAGGGGTAGAGCGGGGAGGGGGCTGCTTTGCAGCCCTTCGCGGGCTTGCCCGCTCCCACAGGTTCACCACAATGCTTGAAATCTGTGGTTAACCTGTGGGAGCGGGCGAGCCCGCGAATGGGTGTTACTTGGCAGTCAGGTCTGGCGAAGCTTGATCCTGCGACAGGCTATACACGTATGCCGCCAGCAGGTGCACCTTGTCGTTGCCCTGGATCTCCGCCTGCGCCGGCATCTGACCCTGGCGACCATAGCGAATGGTCTGCTGCAGCTGGGCAAAGCTCGAACCGTAGATGAACGCCTGCGGGTGGGTCAGGTCTGGCGCGCCCATGGCCGGGGTGCCTTTGCCTTCAGGCCCGTGGCAGGCCACGCAGTTGCCGGCGAAGATTTCCTTGCCCTTGGCGGCGTCGGCCTTGACCCCTTCCGGCAGGCTGCGGCCATCGAGGTTGGTGAGCACGAACGCGGCCACATCCGCCACGCCCTGCTCGCCGATCACTTCGGCCCAGGCCGGCATCACGCCGTGGCGACCGTTCATGATCGACGCCTTGATGGTTTCCGGCTCGCCGCCCCAGCGCCAGTCCTTGTCGGTGAGGTTGGGGAAGCCATAGGCACCCTTGGCGTCCGAGCCATGGCACACCGAGCAGTTCGAGGCGAACAGGCGGCTGCCCATTTTCAGTGCCTGCGGGTCCTTGGCCACTTCTTCCACGGGCATGGCAGCATACTTGGCGAAGATCGGACCGAATTTTGCATCGGCCTTGTCCATTTCCTTCTGCCATTCGTTGGCGCCGGTCCAGCCATTTTCATAGCCCGGCAGGATACCCTTCCAGTTGCCCAGGCCCGGGTAGAGGATCAGGTAACCCACCGAGAACACCAGGGTGCCGACGAACAGCCAGAACCACCACTTGGGCAGCGGGTTGTCGTATTCCTCGATGCCGTCGAAGCTGTGGCCCATGGTCTGGTCGGTGGTGTTGTTGCTCTGGCCCTTGCGGGTGGCGAGCAGCAGCCAGGTCAGGCCAATCAGGCTACCGATGGTCAGTACGCAGATGTACGTACTCCAGAAGGTGGTCATTGCCCGTTACTCCTTTTTGCAGCAGGTGCCTGTCCGGCAGAGGGCAGGCGGTCGTCGACGAAGGGCAGCAGGCGCGCTTCGGCGAAATCACGGTCGCGGCGGCGGTTGAATACCCACAGGGTGAGGCCGATGAAGGCGATCATCACCACCAGGGTGCCCAGGCCGCGGATCATGCCGATGTCCATTCCCATCGCATTCACCTCTTGTTCTTGATCGCGGTGCCGAGCACCTGCAGGTAGGCGACCAGGGCGTCCATCTCGGTCTTGCCCTTGACCGCGTCGCGGGCCCCGGCGATGTCATCGTCGGTGTACGGCACGCCCAGGGTGCGCAGGGTGCGCATCTTGGTGTCGGTATGGCTGTTGTCGACCTGCTGGGCGACCAGCCATGGGTACGACGGCATCTTCGACTCCGGTACCACGTTGCGCGGGTTGTACAGGTGCGCACGGTGCCAGTCGTCCGAGTAGCGGCCACCAACCCGGGCCAGGTCCGGCCCGGTGCGCTTGGAACCCCACAGGAACGGGTGGTCCCACACGCTTTCACCAGCCACCGAGTAGTGGCCATAGCGCTCGGTTTCGGCGCGGAACGGGCGGATCATCTGCGAGTGGCAGCCCACGCAGCCTTCGCGGATGTAGATATCGCGGCCTTCCAGCTGCAGCGCGGTGTAGGGCTTCATGCCTTCCACCGGCTTGTTGGTGACGTCCTGGAAGAACAACGGGACGATCTGGGTCAGGCCGCCGATGCTGACGGCAAACACCATCAGCAGGGCCAGTAGGCCGACGTTTTTCTCGATGACTTCATGTTTCATCAGGCAGGTCTCCTCAAGCCAGCTGGGCGTTCGCAGGGGCGACATCGAGCGCCGGCGAACGCACGGTGCGCCAGGTGTTCCAGGCCATCAGGAACATGCCGCTGAGGAAGATCGCACCGCCGACGAAGCGCACGATGAAGCCTGGGTGGCTGGCCACCAGGGTTTCCACGAACGAGTAGGTGAGCGTGCCGTCGCTGTTGACCGCGCGCCACATCAGGCCCTGGGCGATGCCGTTGACCCACATCGAGGCGATGTACAGCACGGTGCCGATGGTGGCCAGCCAGAAGTGCGCGTTGATCAGGCCGATGCTGTACATGCGCTCTTTGCCGAACACTTTCGGGATGGTGTGGTACAGCGCGCCGATCGAGATCATCGCCACCCAGCCGAGGGCGCCGGCGTGCACGTGGCCGATGGTCCAGTCGGTGTAGTGGGACAGGGCGTTGACTGTCTTGATGGCCATCATCGGGCCTTCGAAGGTGGACATGCCGTAGAACGCCAGCGACACCACCAGGAAGCGCAGGATCGGGTCGCTGCGCAGTTTGTGCCAGGCGCCGGACAGGGTCATCATGCCGTTGATCATGCCGCCCCAGCTTGGTGCCAGCAGGATCAGCGACATCACCATGCCCAGCGACTGTGCCCAGTCGGGCAGGGCGGTGTAGTGCAGGTGGTGCGGGCCGGCCCAGATGTACAGGGTGATCAGCGCCCAGAAGTGCACGATCGACAGGCGATAGGAATACACCGGGCGTTCGGCCTGCTTGGGCACGTAGTAGTACATCATCCCCAGGAAGCCCGCGGTCAGGAAGAAGCCCACGGCGTTGTGGCCGTACCACCACTGCACCATGGCATCGGTGGCGCCGGCATACACCGAGTAGGACTTGGTCAGGCTGACTGGCAGTTCCAGGTTGTTGACGACGTGCAGCATCGCCACGGTGAGGATGAAGCCGCCGAAGAACCAGTTACCGACGTAGATGTGCTTGGTGTTGCGCTTCATCAGCGTGCCGAAGAACACGATGGCGTAGCTCACCCAGACGATGGTGATCAGGATGTCGATCGGCCATTCCAGTTCGGCGTATTCCTTGGAGCTGGTGTAGCCCAGCGGCAGGCTGATGGCCGCCAGCAGGATCACCAGTTGCCAGCCCCAGAAGGTGAACGCGGCCAGGCCCGGTGCGAACAGGGTGGTCTGGCAGGTGCGTTGCACCGAATAATAGGAGGTGGCGAACAGCGCACAGCCGCCGAAGGCGAAGATCACCGCATTGGTATGCAGGGGGCGCAGGCGGCCGAAGCTGGTCCAGGGGAGGTCGAAGTTGAGGGAAGGCCAGGCGAGCTGGGCGGCGATGAAGACGCCGAGCCCCATCCCGACGATTCCCCACACCACCGTCATGATGGCGAATTGGCGGACCACCTTGTAGTTATAGGCGGTACTGCTGGTTGTGTTCATGTATGGGTTCCCATCCACGGTTATTTGGCAGGCTTTACAGCGAGGCAAGCATGATTAATGGGCAAAGTGCCGGTATTGACGGGGATCAATGGGCGAAGGTCGGAAATGTCCCAGGCTTGCGCTGCGATCCCCCGCACGTTCGGGGCAAGGACGGCTACAAGGGCTGCCTGATCCTGGCCCATGGCGCAGGTGCGCCGATGGACAGCGGGTTCATGGACGAAATGGCGCAAAGGCTTGTGGCGCTTGGGGTAGCGGTAGTGCGCTTCGAGTTCCCGTACATGGCCGAGCGCAGGGTTGCCGGCGGCAAGCGGCCGCCGAACCCGCAGAAGGTGTTGCTGGAATGCTGGCGCGAGGTGTACCGGCAGGTGCGACCTTTGGTCGCGGGCAAGCTGGCGGTGGGTGGCAAGTCCATGGGCGGGCGCATGGCCAGCCTGCTGGCCGATGAACTGGAAGCGGATGCACTGGTGTGCCTGGGCTATCCGTTCTATGCGGTGGGCAAGCCGGAGAAGCCACGGGTCGAGCACCTGGCCGAATTGAAGACGCCGACGTTGATCGTGCAGGGCGAGCGGGATGCGCTGGGTAACCGCGAGGCGGTGGCAGGGTATGCGTTATCGCCGGCGATCGAGGTGAGCTGGCTGGTGGCGGGAGACCATGACCTGAAGCCGCTGAAGGCCTCGGGGTTCAGCCATGAGCAGCACTTGCAGGCGGCGGCTGAGAAGGTTGCAGCTTTCCTGAAAGATTAGTGCTGGATTCTTCGCGGGCTTGCCCGCTCCCACAGGTACTGCACAGGCCCGCAAGCTTGTAGTGAACCTGTAGGAGCGGGCATGCCCGCGAAGTGGCCGGTACAGGCTACCGCTTAGTCACGGTACTCGCACAGGTAGGCAGTATCCACCGCCACCTTCAGCTGGAACTTGCTGTCGGCGGCCACATTGAACTTGTCACCGGCGTTGAAGGTTTCCCAGTTGTCGCTACCCGGCAGCTTCACGGTCAGGGCGCCGGAAACCACGTGCATGATTTCGCGCTTGGCAGTGCCGAACTCGTACTCGCCCGGGGCCATGACGCCGACGGTGGCCGGGCCTTCAGTGCCTTCGAAGGCGATCGACTTGACAGTACCATCGAAGTATTCGTTGACCTTGAACATGGGGCGACTCCTGAAAGGGGGGATGAAAAAGGGCTGGCCAGTATGCCCAAGCCCACGGGCCCCGTCATCTGCTTTCAGGTAGCGTCCACCGGCAGGCTCAACGGCAGCAGCCGCGCGGTATTGCGCGCATCTTCCAGGGCCCGGTGCTGCTGCCCGCAAAAGTGCATGCCGGCCAGCTGCAGTGCACCGTTCAGCCCCGCGGGGCGCTGCAGGTGGCGGGCCTTGGCGAAGCGTTGCTTGAGGTTGATGTGCGGCAGGGTCCGCAGCAGGCTGTCCAGCCCATGCTGCTGCCACTCCTGGTGCAACTGCTGGCGGTCGTAGTCGCCCCAGCTGACCCAGGCCTGAAGCTGCCCGCGGTGGTGCCCGAGCCAGCGCTCGAAGCTTGCCCATACCTCGCGGAACGGTGCGGCACTGTCCACGCTGGCCTGGCTGATGTGGGTCAGCTCACGGCAGAACGGGGTCAGCTGCGGCCGCCGCCGGGGCTTCACGAAGCGCTGGAAGTGGTCGACCTCGCGGCCTTCGCGGGTAACCAGGCTTGCGCCGATTTCAATGACTTCCATCTCTGTGACCGGCCACCCACCATCGTCGGTGGTGGCTTCCAGGTCGATCACCAACCAATGGCCCATACCAGGCTCCCTTGCAGATCCTGCTAGAGCGTAGCCAAACTCAGGGCATCCGGCACCCCCTGGCAATTTGCCTGCGGCTTTGGCACAAAGGGCCACTAACCGGCAGTTGTGTCCGGCCCGGAAAACGCCTAGCTTAGGTGGACCCAGGCATGAACCGTGATGAGCATCCGTCTTGACTCCAGCGCCCGGCCTAAAGGCCCTGTCTTCCCTGATGCTGCTGGCCGTGTTCTGGCTGGCGGCGCCGGTATGGGCTGCCGATGCCGTCGAAGTGAGGATTGGCGCGGCGCATTTCCCACCGTACACGGTACGCCCCGAGCAGGGTGCCGACAGCGGCCTGCTGCCGCAGCTGGTCGACGCGCTAAACCGCACGCAGCAGCGCTACCACTTCGTCGTGGTGCCCACCTCCATCCAGCGGCGTTTTGGTGACCTCCAGCAAGGCCGCACCGACATGGCCATTTTCGAGAACCCGGCGTGGGGCTGGCAGCAGATTGCCCACCAGAGCGTGGACCTGGGCCTGGAAGATGCCGAGGTGTTCGTCGCCCGCAAGGCCAACGGCCGTGACCCGCATTACTTCGACGACCTGCACGGCAAGCGCCTGGCGCTGATCAACGGCTACCACTATGCGTTCGCCGGCTTCAACTCCGACCCGGACTACCTGCGCACCGCCTACAAAGCGACCCTGACCTATTCCCACGACAGCAACCTGCTGATGGTGCAGGCCGACCGCGCCGACATCGCCCTGGTCACGCGTTCCTATCTCAGCGATTTCCTGGAGCGCAACCCGGCCAGCCGGGACCAGTTGGTGTCCTCGCAGCGCATCGACCAGGTCTACCACCACTACGCCTTGCTGCGCCCGGGGGCGCCGATCGGCGAGCAGTCGTTCGCGGCGCTGCTGCGGGCCCTGCGCGACAGTGGCGAGCTGGCGCGCATCTTCGAGCCCTACCGCATCACGGTTTCGGCCCCACACGACTAAATTCCCGTGGTGCGGCAACGTTCTCAGCAGTGAGCCTTTTCTTCATTGCCGTGAGTCAAGCCCATGCCGTTCGATGCCGCTTCGCAGCCCCAGTCAGCGCCACGCTGGCGCAGCCTCAGTGCCGAGGAGGGCGACAGCTGGCTGAGCCTGTCCCTCGAAGGCCGCCCGCTGATCCAGTTGCGCCTGGAGGTGGGCGCTACCCTGCATGTTCACCTGGAGCGGCTGTGCCCCGAGCGCCCCTATCAGGCCTTGTGGGCCGCCTGTTATTGGCTGCTGGCCCGCGACACCGCCTGCCAGCGCCTGGCCTGGTACCTGCCCGAGGCGTTGCCCCAGGCATTGACCAGTGGCCTGCTGCTGGCCGGCGAGCAGCCTGGCCAATACCTGTGCGAGCGAGCGTTGTTCTGGCAGCTGCCACAGCCGTGGCTGGGCGAGTCGGTCAGCGTGGCATACCCGCAGCAAATGCAGATCAGCAACGGCAAGCGCCACCCACGCCGCGCGCCCAAGCCTCGTGGCGAGGTGTACCGGCGCTTCGATACGCGCCTGGGCAGTTGGGTGTCACTGCGTACTTTGGAAATCGAACATGACCTGGAGCGCTTCAACCGCTGGCAGAACAACCCACGGGTGGAGGCGTTCTGGCAGGAGGGTGGCACCCTGGCGCAGCACCGTGAATACCTGGGCAAGCTCGAGGCCGACCCGCATGCCCTGACGCTGATCGGCTGCTTCGATGACCAGCCGTTTGCCTACTTCGAGGCGTACTGGGCCAAGGAAGACCGCATTGCGCCGTTCTACCCAGCCGATGACTACGACCGTGGCATCCACATGCTGGTAGGGGAGGAGAGCCATCGCGGGCCGCACAAGGTGGCCAGCTGGCTATCGGCGCTGGTGCACTACCTGTTCCTGGATGACCCGCGCACCCAGCGGGTGGTGGCCGAGCCGCGTGCCGACAACGGCAAGATGATCGGCTACATGCACGACCAGTGCTTCCATTGCGACAAGGAGTTCGACTTTCCGCACAAGCGCGCGGCGTTGATGATTCTGGGGCGGGAGCGGTTTTTCGATCGCTGCAAACTGTCTTGATATCGAGGTGGCTTCTTCGCGGGCGCGCCTGCTCCCTCAGGTCCCCCTCAGTCTTTGAGGTCTGTGCTTTTCCTGTGGGAGCGGGCGTGCCCGCGAAGAAGCAGACTCTGCCTGATCAGGCCTGCCGACTGGCCGTCTTGCGGCAATGTACCAGCGCATCCCGGATCATGAAGTTGACCAGTGTCGGCGACACTCCCAGCTCCTTGGCAATGTCCTTCTGCGGCACGCCATGCAGGCGGTACATCTCGAAGGCATAGCGGGTGCGCTGGGGCAGTTCGTTCAGCGCCTCGGCAATGTCATCCAGCGCGGCAAGGTTGATGTGGGTGGCTTCGGGGGAGGCGTTCTGCACGACTACGTTCAGGCCTTCCTCCTCGCTGCCGGAGTACTTCAACTCCATCGCCTGCTTGCGATAGTGGTCGATGGCCAGGTTGCGCACGATCTGGAACAGGTAGCTCAGCTGCGCCTTGAACGACGATGTGATCTGCGGGGCGGCGCTGAGCCGGAAAAAGGCGTCCTGCACCACATCTTCGGCGCGCGATCGGCAGCCGGTGATGCGGGCAGCGATCTTGACCAGGATGCTGCGGTTGTCGACGAAGGCCTGCAGTAATGGTGAATCGCACTTACTTGTGGATAGTTGTTCCGCCATGGAAATCACCTTGTCACAGAGGGGAAAGGACGCACCCAAATTTGGGAAGCTTCCTACGACGGGCGACAAGCTATTCAGAATGATAATGATTGTCAAATGCGAAATGTAATTGGTAACCGTGCATTTCGGTTCTAAGCCTGCGGCACCGGGCTTGCCCGCGAAAGGGCCTGCGTGATGCCCTTGCCGGTGCCATGGCACGCTAATTTCTCCCCCCGCCCATCCGTTCCCCTGTGTACACCTCAGGCCGCCACATGCCGCTGCGCCCACGTTCGCGCAGCAGCCGGCCCGCCCCAAACAGACACTGGCAGGAACACCCCATGACGGACGCCTTCGAACTCCCGCTCTCGCTGGTCCAGGCCCTGGCGCAACGCGCCGCACAGACCCCGGACAAAGTCGCCTTGCGCTTTCTGGCCGACGCTCCCGGCGAGCAGGCCGTGCTCAGCTACCGGGACCTCGATCAGCGTGCGCGCACCATCGCCGCTGCCTTGCAAACCCGGGCCAGCTTCGGCGACCGCGCGGTGCTGTTGTTCCCCAGCGGGCCAGACTATGTAGCGGCGTTTTTCGGCTGCCTGTATGCCGGCGTGATTGCGGTGCCGGCCTACCCGCCGGAGTCCGCGCGCCAGCACCACCAGCAGCGCTTGCTGTCGATCATCGACGACGCCGAGCCGCGCCTGCTGCTGACCGTCGCGGCCCTGCACGACAGCCTGCAAGGCCTGGATGCCCTGGCGGCGGCCAACGCCCCCGAACTGCTGATGGTGGATAGCCTGGACCCGGCACTGGCTGCGAATTGGCGCGAGCCCGCGCTCAAGGGTGATGACATCGCCTTCCTGCAGTACACCTCCGGCTCCACCGCACTGCCCAAGGGCGTGCAGGTCAGCCATGGCAACCTGGTGGCCAACGAACAGCTGATCCGCCAAGGCTTTGGCATCGACCTCAACCCCGACGATGTGATCGTCAGCTGGCTGCCGCTGTACCACGACATGGGCCTGATCGGCGGCCTGCTACAGCCGATCTTCAGCGGCGTGCCCTGTGTGCTGATGTCGCCGGGCTACTTCCTGGCCCGGCCGCTGCGCTGGTTGCAGGCCATCAGCGAGTACGGCGGCACCATCAGCGGCGGCCCCGACTTCGCCTACCGGCTGTGCAGCGAGCGGGTCAGCGAGGCCTCCCTGGCCGGGCTCGACCTCAGCCGCTGGCGGGTGGCCTATTCCGGCTCCGAGCCAATCCGCCAGGACAGCCTGGCGGCCTTTGCCGACAAGTTCCAGGCCTGCGGCTTCGACCCGCAGAGCTTCTTCGCCAGCTACGGGCTGGCCGAGGCGACCCTGTTCGTCAGCGGCAGCCGCCGTGGCCAGGGCATCACCGCGCTGGAGCTGGACGCCGAAGCCTTTGCCGACAACCGTGCGGAACCTGGCAAGGGCAGTGTGCTGATGAGCTGTGGCTACCCGCAGCCCGGGCATACCGTGCGCATTGTCGAACCACAACGCCTGCAGGTGCTGGGGGACAACCAGGTGGGCGAGATCTGGGCCGGCGGCCCGAGCATCGCCCTGGGCTACTGGCGCAACCCCGAGGCCAGCGCCCGCACCTTCGTCGACATGGACGGCCAGACCTGGCTGCGTACCGGCGACCTTGGCTTCATGCGCGAAGGGGAAGTGTTCGTCACCGGGCGCCTGAAGGACATGCTGATCGTGCGCGGGCAGAACCTGTACCCGCAGGACCTGGAAAAGACCCTCGAGCGCGAAGTGGATGTGCTGCGCAAAGGCCGGGTGGCAGTGTTCGCCGTCGAGCAGCAAGGCGAGGAGGGCATTGGCGTGGCGGTGGAAATCAGCCGCAACGTGCAGAAGTCGATCAAGCCCCACGCGCTGATCAAGACCCTGCGTCAGGTGATCGCCGACGCCTGCCGCCAGGCCCCGGCCGTGGTCCTGCTGCTGAACCCCGGCGCACTGCCCAAGACCTCCAGCGGCAAGCTGCAGCGTTCTGCCTGCCGCCTGCGCATGGACGATGGCAGCCTGGACTGCTACGCCCGCTTCCCTGAGGTGAGCGAGCCCGTTGCCACGGATGCCGCTGGCGATGAGCTGCAGGCGCGCATCGCCGGTGTGTGGCGCGACATCCTCAAGGTCGAGGCGGTGGCGGCATACGACCACTTCCTGCTGCTGGGTGGCAACTCCATCGCCGCCACCCACGCCACCGCACGCCTGGCCGATGAATTGGGTATCGAGCTGGGCCTGCGCACCCTGTTCGAGGCGCCGATACTGGCTGACTACGCCAAGGCCGTGGCCGCGATCATCGCCGAAGGCGGTGGCCGGGTCGGCGCCATCGCTACCCTGGAACGCACCCAGGCGCTGCCCCAGTCGCTGGCGCAAAACCGCCTGTGGTTGCTGTGGCAGTTGGACCCGCAGTCGGCGGCCTACAACATTCCGGCCGGCCTGCAGTTGCGCGGCGAACTGGACGAAAACGCACTGGAAGCGGCCTTCCAGGCGCTGGTGGCGCGCCATGAATCGCTGCGTACCCTGTTTGCCGAAGAGAACGGCCAGGCCCTGCAGCGCATCCAGGCGCAGCAGCCGTTCGACCTTCGCCGCCTGGACCTCGAAGGCCAGGCCGCTGAACAGGTCGCCGCCCAGCGTGAAGCCGAAGCTCGCCAGCCGTTCGACCTGACCCGGGGGCCGTTGCTGCGGGTGACCCTGGCGCGCCTGGACGATGAACACCATCAACTGTGGGTGACCCTGCACCATATCGTCGCCGACGGCTGGTCGCTGAACATCCTGCTCGACGAATTCGCCAAACTGTACGCCGCCCATTGCCAGGGCCTCGAAGCCAACCTGGCACCGTTGACCCTGGGTTATGCCGACTACGGCACCTGGCAGCGACAGTGGCTGGCCGCAGGCGAGGCCGAGCGTCAGCTGCAGTACTGGCAGGCGCGTCTGGGGGATGAACTGCCGGTGCTCGACCTGTGCACCGACCACCCGCGCACCAGCCAGCGCGACCACCGCGCCGCCCGCTTCAACCTCAAGGTACCGGCCAGGCTCACCGAAGCGCTCAAGGGCCTGGCCCGCGAACAGCAGGCCAGCCTGTTCATGGTCCTGCTGGCCGGCTGGCAGGCGCTGTTGCACCGCTACAGTGGCCAGGCCGATATCCGTGTCGGCGTGCCCAACGCCAACCGCCCGCGCCTGGAAACCCAAGGCATGGTCGGCTTCTTCATCAACACCCAAGTACTGCGTGCGCAACTCGATGGCCGCCTGCCGTTCGACCAGTTGCTGGCCCAGGTGCGCCGGGCCACCCTGGATGCCCAGTCCAACCAGGACCTGCCGTTCGAGCAACTGCTCGAAGCCTTGCCCGAGGCTCGCGAGCAAGGCCTGTTCCAGGTCATGTTCAACCACCAGCAACGTGACCTGTCTGCCCTGCGCCGCCTGCCGGGCCTGCTGGCCGAAGAGCTGCCGTGGCACAGTCGCGAAGCCAAGTTCGACTTGCAGCTGCACAGTGAAGAAGACCACCAGGGCCGCCTGAGCCTGGCCTTCGACTATGCCGCCGAATTGTTCGATGCCAGCACCGTCAAGCGCCTGGCCCAGCACCTGCTGGCCCTGCTCGAGCAGGTGTGTGCCGGGCCGCAGCGGGCGCTGAGCGAGGTGCAATTGCTCGACGAGCCTGGCCGCGCGCAACTGCTGAGCTGGGGCGAGGCACCCGCTGCGGCGCCGCAGCGCCTGCTGGTCGAACAGCTCAATGAGCAGGCACGCCTGACCCCGCAGCGCACCGCCCTGGTGTGGGACGGTGGCAGCCTGGATTACGCCGAGTTGCACCAGCAAGCCAACCGTCTGGCCCACTACCTGCGTGACAAAGGCGTCGGCCCCGACACCTGCGTGGCCATCGCCGTCGAGCGTTCGCCGCAGCTGCTGGTGGGCCTGCTGGCCATTCTCAAGGCCGGTGGTGCCTATGTGCCGCTGGACGTCGATTACCCGGCCGAGCGCCTGGCCTACATGCTCGCCGACTGCAACGCTGGCCTGTTGCTGAGCCACAGCAACCTGCTGGGCAAGCTGCCACAGGTGGACGGCGTCAGCGCCATCGCCCTCGACCAGCTGCACCTGGACAGCTGGCCAAGCCATGCCCCCGGGTTGCACCTGCATGGCGACAACCTGGCCTATGTGATCTACACCTCCGGCTCCACCGGCCAGCCCAAGGGCGTGGGCAATACCCACGCGGCACTGGCCGAGCGCCTGCAATGGATGCAGGCCAGCTATGTGCTGGACGACAGCGACGTGCTGATGCAGAAGGCGCCGATCAGCTTCGACGTTTCGGTGTGGGAATGCTTCTGGCCACTGGTGACCGGTTGCAAGCTGGTGCTCGCCGGCCCTGGCGAGCACCGCGATCCGCAGCGCATCGCCGCGTTGGTGCAGGCCCATGGCGTGACCACGCTGCACTTCGTGCCGCCGCTGTTGCAGGTGTTCGTCCAGGAGCCGCAGGCGGGTGCCTGCAGCAGCCTGCGCCGGCTGTTCTCCGGTGGCGAAGCGCTGTCCGCGGTACTGCGTGACCGCGTGCTGCAGGTGCTGCCGCAGGTGCAGTTGCACAACCGCTATGGCCCGACCGAAACCGCCATCAACGTCACCCACTGGCACTGCCAGGCCACCGATGGCGAACGCTCGCCGATCGGCCGCCCGCTGGGCAATGTGCTGTGCCGTGTGCTGGACGACGAGCTGGAACTGACCGCCCCCGGTGTGCCGGGCGAGCTGTACCTTGGCGGTGCAGGCCTGGCCCGTGGCTACCTGGGCCGCCCGGGCCTCACCGCCGAGCGCTTCGTGCCCCAGGCCGACGGCAATGGCGAGCGCCTGTACCGCAGTGGCGACCGCGCCCGCTGGCAGGTGCAGACCGAGGCGCTGGAATACCTTGGCCGCCTCGACCAGCAGGTCAAGGTGCGTGGCTTCCGTGTCGAACCCGAGGAAGTCCAGGCCTGCCTGCTGGCGCAGCCGGGGGTCGAACAGGCGCTGGTGCTGATTCACAAGGATGCCGTAGGCGCGCAACTGGTCGGCTACTACAGTGGCAGCGCCCAGCCTGATGCATTGCTGACGGTGCTGGCTGAACAACTACCGGCCTACATGGTGCCTGCACAACTCATCCCGCTGGCGCAGATGCCGCTGGGCCCCAGCGGCAAGGTCGACCGCAAGGCGTTGCCGGCCCCGGTGTGGCAGCAGCGGGAGCACATCGAGCCGCAAACCGAGTTGCAGCAGCAGGTCGCTGCCATCTGGCGTGAAGTGCTGAACCTGCCGCGCATCGGCCTGCAGGATGACTTCTTCGCCCTCGGCGGCCATTCGCTGCTGGCCACTCAAATTGTCTCGCGCACGCGTCAGGCCTGCGATGTCGAGCTGCCGCTCAAGGCCCTGTTCGACGCCAGCGAGCTGGGCGCCTTCTGTGCCGAGATCACGCGTATCCGTGCTGCCGGTGAGCGCAACCTGCAAGGCGCAATCACCCGTGTCGACCGCCGCCAGGCGGTACCGCTGTCGTACTCCCAGCAGCGCATGTGGTTCCTCTGGCAAATGGAGCCGGGCAGCCCGGCGTACAACGTTGGCGGCATGGCGCGCTTGCGCGGCACCCTGCATGTGGATGCCTTCGAGCGTGCGTTGCAGGCGCTGGTGGTGCGCCACGAAACCCTGCGCACCACCTTCCCCAGCATCGATGGCGTGCCGTATCAGTGTGTGGCCGAAGACAGCAGCCTGCACCTCGACTGGCAGGACTTCAGCGCTTTGCCCGCCGATGCCCGCCAACAACGCCTGCAACAACTGGCCGACGACCAGGCGCACCAGCCGTTCGACCTGGAGCGCGGTCCGCTGCTGCGCGCCTGCCTGGTCAAAGCCGAAGAGCGCGAGCATTTCTTCGTGCTGACCCTGCACCATATCGTCACCGAAGGCTGGGCGATGGACATCTTCGCCCGCGAACTGGGCGAGCTGTACGAGGCCTTCGTCGATGACCGCGAATCGCCGCTGGCGCCGCTGCCGGTGCAGTACCTGGACTACAGCGTGTGGCAACGGCAATGGCTGGAAAGCGGCGAGGGCGCCCGCCAGCTGGCCTACTGGCAGGCCCGCCTGGGCGATGAGCACCCGGTGCTGGCGCTGCCTGCCGACCGCCCACGCCCGGCAGTGCAGAGCCACCGTGGCGAGCTGTACCGCTTCGAGCTCGACCCGGCGCTGGTCGCCCGCGTGCATGCCTTCAACAGCCAGCGCGGCCTGACCCTGTTCATGACCATGACTGCCACCCTGGCCGCCTTGCTGCACCGCTACAGCGGCCAGCGTGACCTGCGCATTGGCGCGCCGGTGGCCAACCGCATCCGCCCGGAAAGCGAAGGGCTGATTGGCGCGTTCCTCAACACCCAGGTGCTGCGTTGCGAGCTGGACGGCCAGATGAGTGCCGCACAGTTGCTGGAGCAGGTACGCCAGGTTGCCATCGAAGGCCAGTCGCACCAGGACCTGCCGTTCGACCAGCTGGTGGAAGCCCTGCAGCCACCGCGCAGCAGCGCCTACAACCCGCTGTTCCAGGTGATGTGCAACGTGCAGCGCTGGGCCTTCCAGCAAAGCCGCCAGCTTGCCGGCATGCAGGTGGATTACCTGGTCAACGACGCCAGCGCCACCAAGTTCGACCTGTACCTGGAGGTGACCGACCTCGACGGCCGCCTGGGTTGCTGCCTGACCTACAGCCGTGACCTGTTCGACGAACCACGCATCGCACGCATGGCCGAGCACTGGCAGCAATTGCTGGCCGGCCTGCTCGACAACCCGCAACAGCGCCTGTGCGAGCTGCCGATGCTGAGCAGCGCCGAGCAGCAGGTGCTGGCGGGCCAGTTGCAGGGCGAGCAGGATCTCGCACTCGACCAGACCGTGCACGGCCTGTTCGCCGCCCAGGCTGCGCGCACGCCACACGCTGGCGCGTTGACCTTCGCTGGCCGGCACATGACCTATGCCGAACTCGACCAGCAGGCCAACCGCCTGGCCCGCGCCCTGCGCGAGCGTGGCGTCGGCCCGCAGGTGCGCGTGGGCCTGGCGCTGGAGCGTTCGCTGGAAATGGTCGTCGGCCTGCTGGCCATCCTCAAGGCCGGTGGCGCCTACGTGCCGCTCGACCCCGAATACCCGCTCGACCGCCTGCGCTACATGATCGAAGACAGCCGCATCGGCCTGCTGCTCAGCCAGCGCACGCTGCTGCAAACCCTGGGGCAGTTGCCCGAAGGCGTGGCGCGCTGGAGCCTGGAGGACGACAGCGCCAGCCTGTCGGCCTACAGCGATGCGCCGCTGGACAACCTCAACCTGCCGCAGCACCAGGCCTACCTGATCTACACCTCCGGTTCCACCGGCAAGCCCAAGGGCGTGGTAGTCAGCCACGGCGAGTTCGCCATGCATTGCCAGGCGGTGATCGACGCGTTCGGCATGCGCAGCGATGACTGCGAGCTGCACTTCTATTCGATCAATTTCGACGCCGCCAGCGAACGCCTGTGGGTGCCGCTGCTGTGTGGCGCCCGCGTGGTGCTGCGCGCCCAGGGGCAGTGGGGCGCCGAAGACATCTGCCAGCTGGTGCGCGAGCAGCAGGTGAGCATCCTCGGCTTCACGCCCAGCTACGGTAGCCAGTTGGCGCAGTACCTGGCCGGGCAGGGCGAACAGTTGCCAGTGCGCCTGGTCATTACCGGTGGTGAAGCGCTGACCGGCGAACACCTGCAGCGCATCCGCCAGGCCTTCGCGCCACAGCAGTTCTTCAACGCCTACGGGCCGACCGAAACCGTGGTCATGCCGCTGGCCTGCCTGGCACCACAGACACTGCCGGCAGAACTGGGCAGCGTGCCGATCGGCCGCGTCATCGGTAGCCGCACGGCCTACATCCTCGACGAAGACCTTGCCCTGTTGCCGCAAGGCGGCATTGGCGAGCTGTATGTCGGCGGTGCCGGCCTGGCACAGGGTTACCACGACCGCCCGGGCCTTAGTGCCGAGCGCTTCGTCGCCGACCCGTTCGGCAGCGAAGGCGGGCGCTTGTATCGCACCGGTGACCTGGTGCGCCTGGGCAGCGATGGCCTGGTCGAGTACGTCGGCCGCGCCGACCAGCAGGTGAAGATTCGCGGTTTCCGTATCGAGCTGGGCGAAATCGAAAGCCGCCTGCAGGCGCATGCCGATGTCGACGAAGCTGTGGTGCTGGCCCTCGACCTGCCGGGCGGCAAGCAACTGGTGGGTTACCTGGTGTGCGGGCAGGCCGCTGCCGACAGCGAGGCCCAGGGCCTGCTGCGCGACGCGGTGAAAGCCGATGCCCGCCAGCACCTGCCGGACTACATGGTGCCGGCGCACCTGGTGCTGCTCGACAGCCTGCCGCTGATGGGCAACGGCAAGCTCGACCGCCGTGCGCTGCCGCTGCCGGACCTGGAGCAGGCACGCCAGCAGTACCAGGCGCCTGGCAACGAGGTGGAAGCGCAACTGGCGCAGATCTGGCGCGACGTGCTCAACGTTGCCCGGGTTGGCGTGCAGGACAACTTCTTCGAACTGGGCGGCGACTCGATCCTGTCTATCCAGGTAGTCAGCCGGGCTCGTCAGGCCGGCTTGCAGTTCACCCCGCGCGACCTGTTCCAGCATCAGACCATCCAGACCCTGGCCGCCATCGTTCAGCGCAGCGAAGCCGCCAGCAGCATCGAACAGGGCCAGCGCCAGGGCCAGGCCGGCCTCACGCCGATCCAGCACTGGTTCTTCGACAGTGAAGTGCCACAGCCGCAGCACTGGAACCAGGCTGTTCTGCTGGAGGCGCGCAAGCCGCTGGATGAGGGGATACTGGAGCGAGCCTTGGCCGCCCTGGTGCAGCACCACGACAGCCTGCGCCTGCGCTTTGGCATGGCCCAGGGCCGCTGGCAGGCCGAATATGCTTCGCCTGCCACCGGGCAATTGCTGTGGACAGCCACGGTCGCCGACTTCGCCGATTGCCAACCGCTGTACACCGACCTGCAACGCAGCCTCGACCTGGAACAGGGCCCACTGTTGCGCGCCTTGCTGGTTAATGACGGGCAGGGCGGCCAGCGCCTGTTGCTGGCGATCCATCACCTGGTGGTCGATGGCGTGTCGTGGCGTGTGCTGCTGGAAGACCTGCAAGCGCTGTACCGTGGCCAACCGCTGCCGGCCAAGACCCACGCCATCGGCGACTGGGCCGCACGCCTGGCCAGCTATGCCGGCAGCGATTCGTTGCGCGACGAGCTGGGCTGGTGGCAAGGCCAGTTGGGGGGTGTGCGTCGTGAACTGCCATGCGATCACCCGCAGGGCGGCAACCTGCACCGCCACGCCCGTACCCTGGCCATCGGCCTGGATGTGGCGCAGACCCGGCAGTTGCTGCAGCAGGCCCCGGCGGCCTATCACACTCAGGTCAACGACCTGCTGCTGACCGCGCTGGCGCGTGCCCTGTGCCGCTGGAGCGGCGATGAAGAAGTGCTGGTACAGCTTGAAGGCCATGGCCGTGACGGGCTGTTCGAAGACATGGACCTGACCCGCAGCGTCGGCTGGTTCACCAACGCCTACCCGCTGAGCCTGCGCCCGCTGCCAGGCGAGGACGATGCGGCGCGGGCAGGCTCGATCAAGCGCATCAAGGAGCAGTTGCGCCAGGTGCCGCACAAAGGGCTGGGCTACGGCGTGCTGCGCTACTTGGCCGATACGGCAGGGCGCGAGCAGATGGCGGCCTTGCCGCAGGCACGCATCACCTTCAACTACCTGGGCCAGTTCGACCAGCAGTTCGACAGCACAGCCCTGTTCCAGCCGCTGGACGCCCCGGCCGGCCTGGCCCACGACCTCGATGCACCGCTGCCCAACTGGCTGAGTGTCGATGGCCAGGTGTATGGCGGCGCCCTGCAACTGCGCTGGACTTTCAGCACCGAACGCTACGACGAGCGGACCATCGCCAGCCTGGCCGAAGCCTATCGCCAGGAGCTGCTGGCGCTGGTCGAACATTGCCTGGCTGATGGCAACGGCAGTTTCACGCCATCGGACTTCCCGCTGGCGCACCTGACTCAGGCGCAGATCGACGCATTGCCGGTAGCGGCAGCGCAGATCGAGGACGTCTACCCGCTGACGCCGATGCAGGAGGGCATGCTGCTGCACACCCTGCTGGAACCAGGCACTGGCCTCTACTACATGCAGGACCGCTACCGCATCAACAGCGCGCTCGACCCCGAACGCTTCGCCCAGGCGTGGCAGGCGGTGGTGGCGCGCCACGAGGCGCTACGCGCATCGTTCAGCTGGAACACCGGCGAGGCGATGCTGCAGATCATCCACAAGCCGGGCAACACGCCGGTGGACTACCAGGACTGGCGTGGCCTCGACGACGACGCCCAGGAGCAGCGCCTGCAGGCCCTGCACAAGCAGGAGCGCGAGGCAGGTTTCGCCCTGCTCAGCGAGGCGCCGTTCCACCTGCGCCTGGTGCGTGTGGCCGACGAGCGCTACTGGTTCATGATGAGCAACCACCACATCCTCATCGATGCCTGGTGCCGTTCGCTGTTGATGAACGATTTCTTCGAGATCTACCAGGCCCTCGGCGAGGGGCGCCAGGCCCGCTTGCCGGTGCCACCGCGCTACCGCGACTACATCGGCTGGCTGCAACGCCAGGGCCTGGACGACGCGCGAGCCTGGTGGCAGGCCAACCTGGCCGGCTTCGAACGTGCCACCCCCATCCCCAGCGACCGCCCGCTGCGCCACGACCATGCCGGTAGCGGCATGATCGTCGGCGACTGCTATACGCGCCTGGCGGTGAGCGACGGCGTGTGCCTGCGCGAGCTGGCCCAGGCCCACCAGCTCACCGTCAACACCTTCGCCCAGGCGGCCTGGGCCCTGGTACTGGCGCGCTACAGTGGCGACCGCGACGTGGCCTTTGGCGTGACCGTGGCCGGGCGCCCGGTGAGCATGCCGCAGATGCAGCGTACCGTCGGCCTGTTCATCAACAGCGTCGCCCTGCGCGTGCAATTGCCGGTGGCGGGTGAGCGCTGCAGTGTGCGCCAGTGGTTGCAAGGCCTGCTGGAGCGCAACATGGAGCTGCGCGAGTATGAATACCTGCCGCTGGTGGCGATCCAGGAATGCAGCGAACTGCCCAAGGGCCAGCCGCTGTTCGACAGCCTGTTCGTGTTCGAGAACGCGCCGGTGGAAACTGCCGTGCTCGACCACGCCCAGCACCTGAATGCCAGCTCCGACTCGGGCCGTACCCACACCAACTTCCCGCTGACGGCGGTGTGCTACCCGGGCGATGACCTTGGCCTGCATCTGTCGTTCGACCAGCGCTACTTCGACTACCCGACCGTCGAGCGCCTGCTGGCCGAGTTCAAGCGCCTGCTGCTGGCGCTGGTGCAAGGCTTTGAAGGGGAGATGAGCGCACTGCCGTTGCTGGGCGCCGAAGAGCAGCGCTTCCTGCTGGAGGACTGCAACCGTACCGCGCGCGCCTATCCACTGGAACAGAGCTACATCGCGCAGTTCGAGGCGCAGGTGGCCGCACATCCGCAACGTACCGTGGCCCGCTGCCTGGACGCGTCCTACGACTACGCCGGCTTGAACCTGGCGGCCAACCGCCTGGGCCATGCCTTGATCGCGGCGGGTGTGAACGTGGACCAGCCGGTGGCACTGCTGGCCGAGCGTGGGCTACCGCTGCTGGGCATGATCGTCGGCAGCTTCAAGGCAGGCGCCGGCTACCTGCCACTGGACCCGGGCCTGCCGGCGGCGCGCCTGCAAAGCATCATCCAGCTCAGCCGTACACCCGTGCTGGTGTGCAGCGCGGCCTGTGCCGGGCAAGGGCGGCAGTTGCTGGGCGAGCTGGAGGCGGCGGTGCGGCCGCAGCTGCTGGTCTGGGAAGACATCCAGGCCAGCCCGGTGGCCAGCCACAACCCCGGCATTCACAGCGGGCCGGAGAACCTCGCCTATGTGATCTACACCTCAGGCTCCACCGGCTTGCCGAAGGGGGTGATGGTCGAGCAGCGCGGCATGCTCAACAACCAGCTGAGCAAGGTGCCGTACCTAGCGCTCGGCGAGCAGGACGTGATCGCCCAGACGGCCTCGCAGAGCTTCGACATTTCGGTGTGGCAGTTCCTTGCCGCGCCGCTGTTCGGCGCCCGGGTGGAGATCGTGCCGAACGCCATCGCCCATGACCCGCAGGGCCTGCTGGCGCATGTGCAGGCCACCGGCATCAGCGTGCTGGAGAGCGTGCCGTCGCTGATCCAGGGCATGCTGGCCAACGACCACCAGGCCCTCGATGGCCTGCGCTGGATGCTGCCGACCGGCGAAGCCATGCCACCGGAGCTGGCGGCGCAGTGGCTGCAGCGCTACCCGCACATCGGCCTGGTCAATGCCTACGGCCCGGCGGAGTGCTCCGATGACGTGGCGTTCTTCCGCGTCGATGCCGCCTCGACCCGTGGCAGCTACCTGCCGATCGGCACGCCGACCGACAACAACCGCCTGTACCTGTTCGGCGAGGACCAGGCGCTGGTGCCACTGGGTGCGACAGGTGAGCTGTGCGTGGCCGGCACCGGCGTGGGCCGTGGCTATGTCGGCGACCCGGTGCGCACGGCGCTGGCGTTCATTCCCCATCCATATGGTGCGCCGGGCGAACGCCTGTACCGCACCGGCGACCTGGCGCGGCAGCGCCCGGGCGGGGTGCTGGAGTATGTCGGGCGCATCGACCATCAGGTGAAGATTCGCGGCTACCGCATCGAACTGGGTGAAATCGAAGCCCGCCTGCACGAACAGCCGGAGCTCCGCGACGCTGCCGTTGGCGTGCAGGAGGGCGTCAATGGCAAGCACCTGGTGGGTTACCTGGTGGCGCATCAGGGCGTTGCAGCCGACGCTGCGTTGCTGGAACAGCTCAAGCAGCGCCTGCGTGCCGAGTTGCCGGAGTACATGGTCCCACTGCACTGGGGCTGGTTCGACAGCCTGCCGCACAACGCCAACGGCAAGCTCGACCGCAAGGCCCTGCCGGCCATCGACATCGGTGGCCAGCACAGCCAGGCCTACCAAGCGCCGCGCAATGAGCTGGAAGAGGTACTGGCCGGTATCTGGGCGGATGTGCTCAAGGCCGAGCGGGTCGGGGTGCACGACAACTTCTTCGAGCTGGGCGGACATTCGCTGCTGGCCACCCAGATCGCCTCGCGGGTGCAGAAGCAGCTGCAACTGAACGTGCCGCTGCGGGCGATGTTCGAGTGCAGCACGGTGGAGGAGCTGGCGGTGTATGTGCAGGGGCTGCAGGGCAGTGTGCTGGATGACGACAAGGTCGACCGGCTCAGTGACCTGATGGCCGAGCTGGAGGGGTTGTGACCTGAGCGGGTGAGGCCTGCACCGCCCCTGGATTGGTGCACAAAAGTTGAAATTGCTGGGGCCGCTATGCGGCCCTTTCGCGACACAAGGCCGCTCCTACAGATACGGCGTTGTTCTCGAGGCTTGGCGCTGCACCTGTGGGAGCGGGCATGCCCGCGAACACCGGCGCAGCCGGTGCCATACCTGCAACCCCACCTTTCCCATGGTTCTTCGCCATCATGATGCGGCCCCGATTTTTTCCTGCGACATCGACGCATTGATGAATGCTTCATCATAAGAGTTCGCATGGTAGCGAGCGAGAAACTCATGAGCATTCTCAAATGGCTCGAGGTGTTGATGAGCGAGCATGTAGAAACGATGGCAGTTTGTGGCAATTTCCTCGGTATAGTGAGATGAAATCAAAACACTAGCCCCGTTTTTGCACGCGTTTTTTATACCTAGCCAGATGTGGTGTCTGAATTCTGGGTCTACCCCCGCAGTAGGCTCGTCGAGGATGATCAGATCGCTGCCCATGAGCAGTAGCGTCAATGTGACAAAACTCCGGACTTCGCCATAGCTGCAAGTAGATGCCTTCTTCTTGTAGATTTCAGCATACCGTTTCGACAGGGAAGGTGACCATTCAGAGAGGCGTGAAAGCACCTCGCAGTGATCCGGTGCTGACCTGGAATTTAAATGTGTAATCAGTTGGTAGACTTCGCTCATCCTGAGCAAGGGCGGTGGTGTCAGTACTTGAGTCAGATAAGCCTGCTGTCTGGATGAATTTATGATTGTGCCGTTGCTTGGTTTTCTGATGTTGCAGATCAGGTCGAAAAGCGTGGTCTTTCCTGCTCCGTTACTGCCCAGTACGCCAACGGCTTCTCCTTTTTTCAATTGTAGCGTGATGTTCTGTAGTAGAGGGCTGCTGTTGTATGAAAAGTCCAGGTTTTTGATGGTGAGCAGGTGCATTTTAATAGCGGCTCCATGCGGGATGGATTCTGAATAGCTTTCCTGTTGCATAGAGTCCCGCTGTTGAAATGGCAAAAGCTGTCAGAAAGCTAATGGCAAGTGGTATCTCTCCGGTAATTATTTTTGTGCTCAGGTGCAAGGGGTTGATCAACGTTGACCAGTGGGTCAGTTCGTCTTGTGTGGCGCCCAAATAACCGGAAAGTAACATCAGGAATGAAAGTAGCGAAAATAGCGTCCCGGCTGTACTGAATTTGATGGGCATCGCTGCGATTGCCAAGCCGATGCAGGAGAATATCAGGTAACTCGTATAGAACGCGGCTGTAAGGTACAGGAGTTCTGATAGCGAGTAGGATCCGTATAGAGGCTTGGAGGCGAAGTAGAAAAAGCTGGAGTACACGACACTGACCAATGTGTAGCTGACGGCGTGCGATGTGAGGAAAAGTGCAATTGCCTCGCGTTGGTAAATGAATGACCGGACAAAGCCACTTTCTCGTCGCCCGACTAGATAAAAGCCGAGGCCGAAGAAGGCAACGTTTGCAGCGATGTAGGCGTAGAACCACGCAGCAGAGGATATATAGAGAGAGTCTGGTGGCGCTGCAAGGTAACGGCTTTGCCTCAGTAGTATGAACATCAAGCAAGGCGCCGCCGCTGTCCACAGCAACGCAGTGGGTTCTCGCAGGTGTTCCAGGATCAACACCTTGGTGATCATGAGGATCTGTTTTGTTCGCGTTATGGGGTATGGCTTTTTGTTCATTTTTCTCGCCTTTAGTGTCTTCGCGAATGCAGGGGGTAAGGTTTTATATTCATGCTGCATGTACGTCAAGTTTGATGGAGGCGATGTATTGGCGGGGGTGTAATCTAGTTGTTTGAATTGCAGTTGGTATTGTGGGATCTATCTGAGGGGTATGTCTGATCGAGACCTGTTCACTGATCATGGGAGTGAAAAATACTTCTGTTTTTGTAGGGCGGATCTGAAGTTGTTGTGGGATTGTTATATGTTTTATTGCCGGGCGTTGTTTCCCGATGATCGGTTAGGAAAAGTGTTTGTCGCCTTGGGTGGTATAACTTAGTGTTGCCAAATGTAAAGTTGGCCATTGGCTGGCATCTGGGCCGATATGCTCAAGGACGAGCTGGAGGGGTGGTGACCAGAGCAAGTGAGGCCTGCACCGCTCCTACAGATACGGCGTTGTTTTCGAAGTTTGGCGCTGTACCTGTGGGAGCGGGCATGCCCGCGAACACCGGCGCAGCCGGTGCCATACACCGCGTTGACTTCTTCCCGGGCTTGCCCGCTCCCACAAGGCCGCCACAGCCTTGTGCTGCGAATGGGCTGCAAAGCAGCCCCGCCAATCTCACATCAGCGCTTGCCGAGAATCTTCCCAAGCAACTCCGGCCGCGGCGCACCTTGCTGGCTCTGCAGGTTACCCTGGTCATCCTGATAGAAGATCGCCGGGGTCGCCTGCAAGCCCATTTCTTCCATCAGCGCCATGTTCGCCGCCAGCTTCTGCTGCACCGCCTCTGGCACCTGCTCCAGTGCCTTCAAATTGCTGGCCTTGCCCGCTTTTTCATGCTCGTGCAGTGCCTTGACCGGGTCTTTCGCCGCCAGCAGCGCCGCCGACTTGCCCGGGCTGTCCTCGCGGATGATGCCGACCATGATATGGCGCAACTGCACCTTGCCCGACTCCACCCATGGCCGCGCCTGTTCCCAGAACATGTTGCAGTACGGGCAGTTGGGGTCGCTGAACAGGTACACCTTGCGCGGTGCATCGTCCTTGCCGTCGGCGATCCAGGAGGTTTTCTCCATCTTCGCCCAGATTTCCTTGCTCATCGGCGCATACACCAGCTTTTTCAGCGGCTCGGCACTGAGGTCGTTGCCCTGTTCGTCGAACAGGCTGCCAACCAGTACATGCTTGCCGTCAGGGGTGAGGTACAGCGCCAGGCCGTTGTTCTGGTACTCGGCGGCATACCCGCGCAGGCCGTTGGGGGCGTCGAAGCTGCCTTTGATCACGGCACCCTTGGCTTGCAGTTGCGCAATCGCCTTGGGCAACTCTTCGGCCTGCAGGGTAGGGGCAGCCAGCAGGGCCAGGGACAGGGGCAGCAGTGCAGTCAGTCGCATGTCAGTTTCCTTGTGCGGCAGGGGCGGGCGCGGTGGCCCGGTCGAAAGGCTCCAGGGCGTGGCGCAGGCTGGCCCGGGACAGCTCGCCCAGATGGCTGCCGACCAGGCGCCCGTCGGCGTCGTAGAACAGGGTGGTGGGCAGGGCCATGGAACCGACGCGCTGGGCCAGCAGACCGGTGCCGTCGAACAGCACGTGGGTCAGGCTCAGGCCGGTGGTGGCGAGGAAGGTGCTGACGTTTTCCGGGGTCTCGCCCTGGTTGACGAACAGGAAGGTCACGTGCGGGTAAGCGCTTTGCGCCTGTTGCAGCACCGGCATTTCGCGTCGGCAGGGTGGACACCAGGTGGCCCAGATGTTGATGACCAGCGGTTTGCCGCGGTAGCTGTGCAACGCTACGGATTGGCCGTTGGCCTTGCGCAGGCTCAGCTCGGGCAGTTCGGTGCCCTTGCTGTACAGGTGGCCACCGAGGCTGGCCAGGCCCCAGAACAGCGCGCCGCTGAACAGCGCCCAGCCCAGCGGGCGGCGCAGGCCGGGATGGCGCCAGCCCTGCCACAAGGCGCCGAGCACGATGCCGGCAAGGCCCGACCAGAACAGGAAGCCGCCATCACGGATATCGATGATCTGCAGGGGGTCGTCCTGGTACATCGGCCAATAGGCCAGCACGAAGCCGGCGCGTGCGCACAGCAGGCCGATCAGGAACAGGTTGAACAGTGCCGATTCCGGGCTCTCGCCGCCACGCCGGGCGACCCACCAGCCGACCATGCTGGCGATCACCAGGGCGGTGAGCATCAGCAGGTGGTTGAGAGCCATGGTCAGTGGCCCGAGGGTTACGGTCAGCATCAGCCTTGGCTCCTGGTCTGGGTCCAGTGTTGCAGGAAGGCGGCTGCATCCACCTCACCAGTGATGCGCCGCGCGCGGCGTTCGTCGCCTTCCGGGCCGACCCAGATGATGCTGGGCGGGCCAGGTACCTGGTAGCGCTGCAGCAGGGCCTGGCTGGCCGGGGTGTCGGCGGTCACGTCCAGGCGCAGCAGGTGCACACCGGCCAGGCCGGCCTGCACGTCGCTGCGGGCGAACACCTGTTTTTCCATGACCTTGCACGACACGCACCAGTCGGCATAGTAGTCGAGCATCACCCACTGGCCACGGGCCTTGGCTGCATCCAGTTCGCGTTGCAGGTCCTCGGGGCGGCTGACGGTGACGAAGGCGTCCTCGGTGTGCTGGCCGGTAGCCGGCGCAGCGCCGCTACCGGCGAACGGGCGCAGCGGCTGCCAGAGGTCGTCGCCACCGGCCGCCGCACCCACCAGCAGCAGGCCGCCCCACAGGGCACCCAGCAGCGGCAACGCGCGCAACGCCGGCAACCGCTGCAGGGCCGGCCAGGCAGCCCAGGCCAGGGCGATCAGCAAGGCGCCGCTCAGGGCCAGCAGCAATGCTGCGGGCAGCAGGCTGCGCAAGGTGTATAGCGCCATGCCCAGGAACACGAAGCCGAACACGCCCTTGACCCGGTTCATCCAGGCACCCGGGCGGGGCAGGAAGCGGTTGCCGAGGGTTACCAGCAACAGCAGCGGCACACCCATGCCCAGGCCGAGGCTGAACAGCACCAGCGCCCCCTGCAGCACGTCGCCGCTCTGGGCGATGTACAGCAGCGCGCCGGCCAACGGCGCGGTCATGCACGGGCCCATCAGCAGGCCGGACAGCGCGCCGAGCAGCGCCGCACCATACAGGTTGCCACCACGGGTGCCTTGCCCGGCGCGGTCGAGGCGGTCACGCACGGCGGCGGGCAGTTGCAGTTCGAAGGCGCCGAACATCGGCAGGGCCAGCAGCACGAACAGCCCCGCCAGGCTGCCCAGCAGCCAGGGTTGCTGCAGCCAGGCCTGCAGGCTGGCACCCAGCAGCGCGGCGACCACGCCCAGGGCGGCATACACCAGGGCCATGCTCAGTACATAGACCCCGGCCAGTATCCAGCCGCGCCGGGCACTGGCGCCATTGCCCATTACCAGCCCGGCGAGGATCGGCAGCATCGGCAGCGAGCAGGGGGTAAAGGCCAGCAACAGGCCCAGGCCGAAGAACGCCAGCAGGCTCCAGGCCAGGTGGCCTTGTTGCAGGTCGCTGGCCAGGGCCTGGTCACTGGCTTGTTCGGCTGCCGGCGCCACACTGCCACCCAGGTCGACCAACGTGGTTTGCGGCGGGTAGCACAGGCCGGCGTCGGCACAGCCCTGCCAGCCCAGGCGCAGTTGGCCCCGGGCATCGGCCGGTAGCAGCAGTTCGAGCTGGTCGCGGTACACCGCACTGTCGCCGAAGAACTCGTCGTGGTGGTTGAGAGCGGCCGGCAGTTGCGGGTGCTGTTCGGCAGGCAGGCCGTCGAACTTCAGGCGTTTCTGATACAGGTAGTAGCCAGGCTGGATCTGGAAGAACAGGCGCATCTGGCCGTCGGCCTGGCGGTCGTGGGTAAGCACGAAGGCCTGGTTGACCGGCAGGAAGTCCGGTTTGACATCGAACGGGTTGGCCTGCAACGGGCCGGCCAGCAGCAGTGTCAGGAAGAGCAGGAGGACGCGCATGTCTTCGCCTTGGCAGTACGTTGAAAGGGGTCATGCTGGCTTGGGTCGATTAACCCAAGGTTAACTCTGGTTTTTGGTCAGGGGGGCGCATCAGGGCTTGGAGGTGTATGCCATGGGATGGTCTGCGCCTGGGAGATCCTAAGACAAACACCTACCAGCCCCAGAACAAATTCCGCCCCAGATCCCAGGCATGTCGCGACATATTGTCGACTTGACTTTGCCTGCGCCAACACAATTGCTGTAAAGTTGACGTACAGGTCAGCTTTTCAGGCTAGTACCAGAATCAAAAAAAGGGCAGTCCCCCTGCTGCCCAGAGGATCAAGCATGTCCAACCGTGATATTTCCCGGCGCGCCTTCCTGCAAGGCGGCCTGATCGCTGGTGTCGGCGTGACCATGGCGCCGCTCGGCAGCCAGGCATTCGCCGCGCTGATGGAGGAACGCGTCACCACCTCGCCGCAGAAGTGGATGAACCATGACGGCAAGGCGCGTTTCCGTAATGACGCCTTGTCCAAGGTGTGCGGCGACAAGGTGTTCGCCCGCGACATCCGTGCCAAGGACATGCCCGGCTGGCCCGCGCAGCAGGGGCATGCGCTGCTGCTCAAGGCGACCAAGGCCGACCGTATCTATGCCGGCCATGACCTCAGCCTGCTTGGCGCCGACCTGCAGCCGGACCGCATCGTCACCGCTGCCGACCTGGAAAAGGACGGCATCGCCTGGCCCGAGGCCCACTCGCCCGACCCGCTGCTGCCGCCCGGCAAGGTGCCGATGTTCATCGGCCACCCGGTGGCGATCCTGATCTGGCACGACTTCGAGCGCTTCCGTCAGGCCAAGCGCAAGCTGCAGTTCAACGACCAGGCGATCCGCTATGGCGCCCAGGCGCCGCTGTACCAGCGCGACCCCTACGGCAGCTTCCGCTTCGTGCGCGTGGGCGGTGCCACGCCGTTCGACGACGATGAATTTTCCAGCCTGAAGAATTCCATGCTGTTCCCCACCATCCTCAACCGCAAGCCGGTGTGGTCGAAGCAGCCCAACCAGCATGGCGACCTGACCGAGCAGGGCCTGTTCTACGCCAAGCGCATGGCCGAGCAGCTGGATAACCCACCCGAGGACTGGCTGGTGTTCGACGAGCGCTACAAGACGCCGTCCATCGAGCCGGCCGCCCTGGAGCCGGACAACGGCAACGGCTGGTACGACCCGGCCAGCGGCACGCTGCACTTCGTGGTCGCGACCCAGTGCCCGTTCGAAGTGGCGCAGGAATGCGTGCACATGATCAAGCCGTCGCGCTTCGCCCTGAACACGCTGAACATGCACCCGGGCTATACCGTGGGCTACGGCTCGAAAGACAACAACATCTTCGTCTTCTACGCCGCCGTGGCCGCGCTGTATGGCGCCGGTGTGCCGATCCGCCTGGCCAACGACCGCTACGAGCAGTTCCAGAGCGGCATCAAGCGCCATGCCTTCGATATCCGCTACCAGTTGGCGGTGGACAAGAAGGACAACAGCTTCAAGATCTTCCGCGCCGACATGAGCTGCGACGGCGGCGGGCGTATCAACTACAGCCCGTCGGTGGCAGCGGTGGGGGCCACGGCGGCGCAGTCGATCTACTACATGCCGCAGAACGACCTGTCGGTCACTGCCTATCATTCCCGTGGCGTCGAGGCCGGCTCCATGCGCGGCTACGGCACGCTGCAGACCATGGCCGCCACCGAAATGATGGTGGATGAGATCGCCGGGCGCCTGGGCGTCGATGCCATCGACCTGCGCCGCGCCAACGCGCTGAAGTCGGGCATGAAGAACACCCAGGGCGCGGTCCCGGCCGGCGCCCTGCGCCTGTACGAGATTCTCGACAAGGCGGCCGTGCACGACTGGTGGCGCAACCGCGACGCGCGCAAGCAGCAGATGGACGCCAAGGACCCGGACCACTGGTATGGCGTGGGCTTTGCCATCTGCCAGAAAGACTTCGGCACCGGCTCCGAAGCCCCCATGGCCAGCATCGAATTCAGCCGCGACGGGCGCATCAGCCTGCGCCACATCGGCACCGAGCTGGGTACCGGCATGTCCACCTCCCAGGCACTGGTGGTCAGCGATTTCCTCGGCCGCTCGGCCGACGAGGTGAAGACCGCGGTCACCGAATGGCCGGAGCTGCAGCTGACCACCAGCGGCAACCCGTACCTGATCAGCCAGCCCGAGCAGGACGCCGCGCTGCGCAACCCGCGCTGGGTCGGCAAGCTTGCTTCGCCGTCGTCGGCGACCAACTCGGCCTTCTACTTCAGCCATGCCACCCGCGAAGCGGCGCGCGTGCTGTTCAACCACGGTCTGTGGCCGGCGGCCATGGCCATCTGGCGCCAGGGCCCGTACGGCGGCCAGGCCAACCCGCTGGTGGTGCGCCGCGAGAATGCGGTATGGGTCAACGGCGAGCTGACCGGCAACGGCCTGTCACCGATCCCGTTCGCCCAGCTGGCACAAAAGGCCCATGACATGGGCCTGGTCACTGGCGTCAGCGTGCACGGTTTCAACCGCTGGAGCTGGGCCGAGGCCGACTTCGTGATCGACGGCGTGCGCGAACGCTTCCCGCTCGACGCGGTGGCGGTGAAGTACGGCGATGGCGCGGTGAACGCCAAGAAGGCGCAGATGAGCAGCCACGGCTACCACCTGCTCGACCGGCAGAACGCCGCCTATCCCGACACCCAGCTGAACAACGCCATGGTCACCTACTACAGCCCGGTGGCGACCATTGTCGAAGTCAAGGTGAACAAGGGCACTCACGAAGTGCAGGTGCTCAACCACCACAGCTGGGTCGAGTGCGGCCGGGTGCTGGTGCCGGAACTGGTCAAGGGCCAGCTCGAAGGCGGTATCGCCATGGGCATCGGCCATGCCTTGACCGAAGAAATGCCGTTGTACGAGGGCGGGCCCGGGGAGGGCGACTGGAACTTCAACCGCTACCGCCTGCCGCACGCGCGCGACGTGGCGGTGTGGCAGCAGACCAGCGAAATCCTCCCGCCGCTGTCACCGACCGACCCGTCCAAGGGCATCGCCGAAGTGGTGATGATCCCGGTCGTCGGTGCCATCGGCAATGCCGTCGCGCATGCCATCGGCAAGCGCGTTCGCGATCTCCCCATCACCCCAGCCCGTATCAAGGAGGCCCTCAATGGCTAACCGTCCACTGCAACTGACCCTCAACGGTCAACCGGTCGGCCCGGTCGAGGTCCCCGACGACCTGGCGATGATCGACTACCTGCACGAACACCAGAACCTCACCGGCTCGCGCCTGGGCTGCGGCCAGGGCATCTGCCACGCCTGCGTGGTGATCGTCGACAACCCCGACGGCACCAGCGAGGAGGTGCGCACCTGCATTACCGGCGCGCATTACTTCGAGGGCAAGAAGGTCCGCACCATCGAGGGCCATGCCAGACAGGACGAGGCTGGCAACCTCACGCTGAACCCGATCCAGCAGAAGTTCGTCGACCTGTTCGCCTTCCAGTGCAGCTACTGCGCGCCGGGCTTCGTCAATGCCGCCACGGTGCTGGTGGAAACCGCCCAGCGCCAGCCGTTGAAGAAAAGCGAGGTGGAAGACCGCATCGAGGCGAGCCTGGGCCACCACATCTGCCGTTGCACCGGCTACGTGCGTTACTACGACGCCACCCGCACGGTGCTCAACGACCTCGGCCTGGTCAAGGAGGGTTGAGCATGGGTCTTGTTCGTAGCGCACTGGCGCTGGCTCTCGGCCTTGCCTTTACCTCGCTTGCCCAGGCAGCCGACCAGGCGCAGGTCAAGCGCGGTGAATACCTGGCCCGCGCGGCCGACTGCATGGCCTGCCACACCGCTGAAGGCGGCGCGCCGTACGCCGGCGGCCTGCCGATCCATTCGCCGTTCGGCACCATTTACGGCAGCAACATCACCCCGGACAAGCAGTACGGCATCGGCAACTACAGCGCCGACGAATTCTTCGCGGCGCTAACCGAGGGCAAGCGCAAGGACGGCGCCAACCTCTACCCGGCGATGCCGTACACCTCGTACCACCTGATCAAGCGCGAAGATTCGGACGCGATCCTCGCCTACCTGATGACCGTGCCGCCAATCAACCGCCCGGCACCGCAGACTGCGTTGCGCTTTCCGTTCAACGTGCGCCAGGGGCTGAGCGGCTGGAACATGCTGTACGGTAAAAGCGTGCAGCTGCAGCCGACCGAGGGCAAAAGCCCGGCCTGGCAGCGTGGGCAGTACATGGTCGAAGTCATGG
Organism: Pseudomonas sp. UBA6753; assembly: GCF_002453565.1. Taxonomy (NCBI): domain Bacteria; kingdom Pseudomonadati; phylum Pseudomonadota; class Gammaproteobacteria; order Pseudomonadales; family Pseudomonadaceae; genus Pseudomonas; species Pseudomonas sp. UBA6753. The sequence goes on from NZ_DKHD01000043.1 coordinate 99,247, forward strand.
GCCATTGCGGCGAGTGCCATACCCCGCGCAACCCGATCGGTGCGTTGCAGCAGGACCAGCGCCTGAGCGGCGGCCTGCTGGGTGGCTACCTGGCCCCGAGCCTGCTGGCCCAGGACCTGGCCGAGCGCGGCTGGACCCAGCCGGACCTGACCACCTTCCTCAAGCACGGCATCAGCGCCCAGGGCAGCATGTTCAACGAAATGTTCCCGGTGGTGCACCACAGCACCCAGCACCTGGAGGATGCCGACCTGGCGGCCATGGCCACCTACCTGCTGGGCGACCAGCCACCGCCGGCCAAGGCTATCCAGGCGGTGGCGCTGGAGCAGATGAGCGACAGCGCCAGGCGCGGCCGCCAGCAATACCTGAATGTCTGCGCGGGCTGCCATGGGGTGGACGGCGAGGGCAAGCCGCACATCGCCGTGGCCATGCGCGGCAACACGGTGCTGCGCCAGGCCGACTCGCGCAACCTGGTCAAGGTGGTCCTCGAAGGCATCCGTGAGCAGCAGTTCACCGGCTTCGAGCGCATGCAGCCGATGCCGGGCTTTGCCGACAAGCTCGATGACCAGCAGGTGGCGGATATGGTCAACTACCTGCGCCAGGCCTGGGGTGGATTGCCCGGTGACCTGAGCGTACAGCAGCTCGCCGAGCTGAAGGCGGAGTAAAGGGTGCAGCATCTCGATCTACAGGTGGTCCGCCAGGCGTTGCAGTGGTCGTGCGGCGGCCAGCGGGTGTGGTTGTGCACGGTGCTCGCCACCTATGGCTCGGCGCCCCGTGCACCGGGCTCGCTGTTGGCGGTGAACGCCAGCGGGCAGTGGCTGGGTTCGCTGTCTGGTGGCTGCGTGGAAGACGACTTTCTCGAGCGCGTGGGCCGGGGGGAGTTTCCCGAGCCAGTGGCCATCGTGCGTTATGGCGATGGCAGCGACTCGCGCTCGAGCATCCGCCTGCCCTGTGGCGGCGTGCTGGAAGTGCTGGTGGAGAACCTGCCGGCCGAATGCGAGGTGCAGGCGCACCTGCGTGAGCTGGAAAGCGCATTGCAGGGCCAGCGCCGCGTGCTGCGTGAAGTGAGCCTGCCCGAGGGTATGCGCCTGCTTGCCGATGACCACAGCCAGGGGCCGCGTGTGCAGCGTGAAAGTGCCTGTGTACGCTTGCGTGTAGGGGCCGCCCAGCGTCTGCTGTTGGCCGGGTACTCCAGCGTCGCGCATTTCTGTGCCGAGTTCGGCAAGGGCATGGGCTTCGAAGTCATCCTTTGCGAGCCGCGTGACGAAGTGCTCGACGGCGTGCGGCTGGATGGCATCGAAGTGCGCCGCGAGCTGCCATCGGAGTTCATCGCTCATGGCGGTTGCCATGCCGACACTGCGGTGGTGGCGCTGACCCACGACCCGAAGATCGATGACCTGGCGATGCTCGAAGCGGTGCGCACCGAGGCGTTCTATATCGGTGTGATGGGCTCCCGGGTGACCTCCGACAAGCGCCGCGAACGCCTGCGGCGGATCGGTGGCCTGGGCGAGGTCGAACTGGGCCGCATCCACGCCCCGATCGGCCTCAACCTGGGCAGCAAGACCCCGGCCGAGATCGCTTTGGCGGTGCTCGCCGACATTCTGCGGGTGCGCAACGGCATCGAGCGGGGCGCGCTGTGAGCGTGGTTGCGCTGGTGCTGGCGGCAGGCCGCGGCACGCGTTTCGGTTCAGACAAGCGCCGGGCGACCTTGGCTGATGGTCGCAGCCTGCTGGCGCATAGTGTGGAACGGGCCCAAGCGGTGTTCGATGATGTGCGCGTGGTGTTGCGCGCGGGCGAGTGGAGCGAGGATTTTGCCTTGCCTGCCGATTGCCGGGTTATCGCCAGCCCGGATGCGGCTTCGGGGATGGGGCATAGCCTGGCTGCCGGCGCCAGGTCGTTGGGTGACAGCCAGGCGCAGGCGGTGGCGATCTTGCTGGGTGATATGCCTTGGATCGAATCGGTAACCTTGCGTCGGTTGGCCGAGGCGGCCACCGCCTCGACCATCGTGTTGCCGCGCCATGCGGGGCAGCAGGGGCACCCGGTGGTCTTCGGCCGCGACTTCTGGCCGGCGCTGGGGCAGCTTGGCGGGGATGAAGGGGCCCGGTCGGTGGTGCAAGCGCATCGGGATCGTTGCGTGGTGGTTGAAGTGGAGGATGCTGGGGTGTTGCTGGATGTAGATACGCCGCAGGGGTTGATTTAGGCCCAGATGTTGGCCATCGCACCCAAGACGAACACCCCAATCCATCCCACAAAAGGTCCATAATCCCCCCTTAATCTGCCCAAGGTGCAATGCCTGCCACACCATTCCGGGAGCCCCGCCATGCACGTTCTGCTCTGTGAGGACGACGACCTGATCGCCGCCGGCATCTGCGCCGGCCTTACCGCCCAGGGCCTGACCGTGGACCGTGTGGGCAACGCCGCCGATGCACGGGCGATGCTGCAGGCCGCGCAGTTCGACGTGATGATCCTCGACCTTGGCCTGCCCGACGAAGACGGCCTGAAGCTGTTGCGCCGCCTGCGCGAGAAAGGCGAGACGCTGCCAGTGCTGGTGCTCACCGCCCGTGATGCGGTCACCGACCGGGTCGATGGCCTGCAGGCCGGCGCCGACGATTACCTGCTCAAGCCGTTCGACCTGCGCGAGCTGGCTGCTCGCCTGCACACCCTGCTGCGACGGGTGGCCGGGCGGGCGGTGAATGTGATCGAACACGGCCCGCTGCGCTACGACCCGAGCAGTTGCGAGGCAACCCTGGCCGGCCAGCCGGTCGACCTGTCCCGGCGTGAACAGGCATTGCTCCAGGCGCTGCTGCAGAACCCCGGGCGGGTGCTGTCCGGCGAGCAGCTCAAAGACTGCGTGTACGGCTTCAGCGACGAAGTCGAGAGCAATGCCCTGAACGTGCATATCCACCATCTGCGGCGCAAGCTGGGCAACGGCATCGTCGAGACCGTGCGCGGCCTGGGCTACCGGCTGGGCCCGGCGCAGGCGCCGGAGGAGGCCGCATCATGAGCCTGCGGGTACGCCTGAGCCTGATCCTGGGCAGCGCCTTCGTGATCATCTGGGCGCTGGCCGCCGCGTGGATGCTGCGCGACCTGCGCCAGCAGATGATGTTCTCCCTCGACCAGCGGCTGGTGGCTTCGGCGCGCATGGTTGCCGGGCTGATCGACCAGCTGCCGCAGCCGCTGACCGCCAAGGGCGGGGAGGCGCACTTTTCCGCCGACCAGTTCAGCGTGCCGGACGGCATGGCCTGCCAGGTCAGCTCGCTGCGTGGCGAGATTCTCGCCAGCAACCACAAGCACGATGGCGTCATGGACGATGAACGTAGCGGTTTCCGTGACCAGACCATCGACGACGCGCTGTGGCGCACCTTCACCTACAACCATGGCGATGTGCGTATCACCACCGCCGACCGGCACATGGAGCGCGAGGCGCTGAACCAGTCGATCCTGCTGGCAGCCTCGGCGCCAGTGCTGATGGCCCTGCTTGGCAGCCTGGGGTTGTTGTGGATCGGCCTGGGCAAGGGCCTGGAGCCGCTCAATCGCATGCGCGATGCCCTGCGCCGCCGGCGCGCGGACAGCGTCGAGCCGCTGCAGGTGGCGGGCATGCCCAGCGAACTGCAACCGTTGCTGGAAACCCAGAACCAGCTGTTCCTGCGCATTGCCCAGACCATCGAGCGTGAGCGGCGCCTGACCGACGATGCCGCGCATGAACTGCGCAGCCCGCTGACGGCGATCAAGACCCACCTGCAGGTGGCACGGATGACCGATGGCGCCGTGCGTGAGCAGGCGCTGGAACATGCCGAGCAGGGCGCCGACCGCATGCACCGTACGCTGGAGCAGTTGTTGATGCTGGCGCGGGTGGAGGGCAGCCTGTCGTTCGAGGATGGCGTGCAGTGCAGCGCCGAGCAGGTGGCCCGGCAGGCGGTGCAGGATGCCGGCGGCGGTGACAACCGGCGCATCGTGCTGCGCTTGCCTGAAGCCGCTACGCAGATCTACCTGGGCATGCCTGCGCCGTTGGCGGTGGCGGCGCTGCGCAACCTGCTGGACAACGCCTTGCGCCATGGCGGCGACGAGGCGGTGGAGCTTGAGGTGCAGATGGCTGACGGCCAGGTGGGCTTCATGGTGCGGGACCATGGGCCGGGGATTGCCGAGGCGGACATGGAACACCTGACCGAGCGCTTCTGGCGTAACGGGCAGAGTGGTGGATGCGGGCTGGGGCTGGCGATCGTGCAGGCGATCGTGCAGCGTTGTGCCGGTAGCCTGAAGTTCGACAGCCGCAGTGATGGGTTGCGGGTGTTGTTGCAAGTGCCGGCGCGCTCGGCCAGCTGATCTTCGCTGTCTGTGCCGGCCCTTTCGCGGGCTTGCCCGCTCCCACAGAGATCGCATGCATCTCAGACCCTGTGCAGTACCTGTGGGAGCGGGCAAGCCCGCGAAAGGGCCGGCACAGGCAGAGTAAAATACAGTAACAACCGCTAAATCCTCCCCGCACTCAAGCGTTTCCCAAGCGACGAACACCCGCACTTTCGCTTGCTTGCGAGGATTCACCCATGTCCACCGCTTCCTGCCTTGCCCAGGTCCCGCCGGCCAGCGCGCCGCGTGCCTTGTACGAGTTCACCGATTCACCCTTGCTGCAACGCCAGCAACAACAGGAGTCCAACGCCCGCAGCTACCCGCGGCGCATCCCGCTGGCGCTCAAGCGCGCCCGTGGCATCCATGTGGAGGATGTCGAAGGCCGCCAGTTCATCGACTGCCTGGCCGGCGCCGGCACCCTGGCGCTGGGCCACAACCACCCGGTGGTGGTCGAGGCGATCCAGCGGGTACTGGCCGATGAGCTGCCGTTGCACACCCTGGACCTGACCACGCCGGTCAAGGACCGCTTCGTCCAGGACCTGTTCGGCGTGCTGCCCGAGGCGTTGCGCCGTGAGGCCAAGGTCCAGTTCTGCGGCCCGACCGGTACCGATGCGGTGGAAGCAGCGCTGAAACTGGTGCGCAGCGCCACCGGCCGCAGCACTGTGCTGGCCTTCCATGGCGCCTACCATGGCATGAGCCAGGGTGCGCTGAGCCTGATGGGCAGCCATGGCCCGAAGCAGCCGCTGGGTGCCTTGCTCGGCAACGGTGTGCAGTTCATGCCGTACCCCTACGACTACCGTTGCCCGTTCGGCTTGGGCGGCGAAGCCGGGGTCAGGGCCAACCTGCATTACCTGGAAACCCTGCTGCTCGACCCGGAAAGCGGCGTGCCGCTGCCGGCGGCGGTGATCCTCGAGGTGGTGCAGGGCGAGGGCGGGGTGATTCCGGCCGATATCGAGTGGCTCAAGGGGGTACGCCGTATCACCGAGCAGGCCGGCGTGGCGTTGATCGTCGATGAGATCCAGAGCGGTTTCGCCCGTACCGGGAGCATGTTCGCCTTCGAGCATGCCGGCATCATCCCGGATGTGGTCACCTTGTCCAAGGCCATTGGCGGCAGCCTGCCGCTGGCGGTGGTGGTGTACCGCGACTGGCTGGACACCTGGAAGCCAGGCGCCCACGCCGGCACTTTCCGTGGTAACCAGATGGCCATGGCAGCGGGTTCGGCGGTGATCGATTACCTGGTCGAGCATCGCCTGGCAGAGCATGCCGAGGCCATGGGCCAGCGCCTGCGCCAGCACCTGCAGCAGTTGCAGCGGGATTATCCGCAGTTGGGTGATATTCGCGGGCGTGGCCTGATGCTTGGGGTGGAGCTGGTGGACCCGCAAGGCCAGCGAGATGCGCTTGGGCATCCGGCGGCCAACCGTGAGTTGGCGGCGAAGGTGCAGCGCGAGTGCCTCAGGCGCGGGCTGATCCTGGAGCTCGGTGGGCGGCATGGGGCGGTGGTGCGCTTCCTGCCGCCGTTGATCATCAGTGGCGAGCAGATCGATGAGGTCGCGCAGCGCTTTGCCGAGGCGCTGATCGCGGCGGTCTGATCGATTGCCGGGGCCGCTGCGCGGCCCTATCGCAGGCAAGCCAGCTCCCACAGGTACAGCGCAAGCCTTCCGGTCGGCGCAGTCCCTATCGCCGGCAAGCCGGCTCCCATAGGGACAGGCAAGCCTTCCGGTCGGCGCAGTCCCTGTGGGAGCTGGCTTGCCGGCGATAGGGGCGCAAAGCGCCCCCCCTGGTAATCCCGGCTACCAGCCGCGCCCGGAATTCACCCAGAAGTTCACCGACAGCGAGGTGGTCACAGACTCCACCTGGTGGAACCACCCTTCGGGCAGGAACAACAGGTCACCGGCCTGCAGTACCACGCGTAGGAACGGCACCTCGCGCGCCGCCGGGAAGCGCTGGTAATCCGGGGCGTCGGGGTTGAAGTCGCAGCCGTCCAGGCCGCCCTTGGGGCTGGTCGACCAGGTACCCAGTGCCGGGCGATGGTGCGGCGCGGCAAGGATGAACGACTTCTGCCCCCATACCTGTGCGAACAGGTTGTCGGTGTCGTCGCGGTGCAGTGGCGTCAGTGTGCCCTTGGGGCCGATCCAGATGCGCGGCGCAATGAACTTCTCGCGGGCGAAGTACTGCGGGTAGCGAATCAGCGTCAGCAGCTTTTCCGGCACGATGTTGTTGCCCATGTAGGCCGGGGTTTCGCCGGGTTTGGCAGGGGTGTCCAGCGAGGCGATGAAGTCGGCCATGGAAGTGGAACGGAAGTCGCGGTCGGTGGAGAAGGTCTTCTTCACATAGTCGCCGTGCCGGGTGATGCCCTGCAGTTCGGCGAAATGCTCCAGCGAAGCTTCGCGGCCCATGGTGAACAGCGGCCAGTCCTGCAGGGCATCGCTGATGACCACCGGCGTGCCGTGCGCCAGGTATTCGCCCTGGAAGCGCGCCAGCGGCATGTCGGCGCGGGCAATGCGTGCCACCTCGCGCTGCACCGGTTGCGCGGCCGACACCCGTTCGCTGAGGCGTGCCGGTGTCGGGTAGCGTTGGTTCATCGACACCTTGGTCGCCGGCGCGCCGCGCCGGGCGTTGCTGATGATCTGCGGCAGCAGGGTGGCCAAACCCATGTTGCCGCTGATCTTCAGGCGGGCGCTGGCGAACAGTTCTTCGACGTTGGCGGTGCCGCCCATGATGCCGAGGAAGTCACGCTCGGCCACCTCGATGGTGACGTCCGGGGCGCTGTGCCGGCCGGCACCGGTGCGGCTGCTGTCGCGCACCTCCGACCAGAAGGCCCGGTCCTGGCCGAAGACGAACTGGAAAACGCCTTCGATGCCGACGGCATGGGCGTTGGCGAACAGTTTGCTGAGGATGCTCTGAAGGTCCACGGTATGCCTCTGGCGGTCTTTCGTTGTGCTGGGATAACGAGTGCCTGCACCAACGATTTAGCCGTGTGGGCGGGTAATTTTTCGGTGTGCTGCTACGTCCCGTAGGGAGGCTCGAGACACATTGTTCACCCAAGGAACCCACATGGCATTGCACCCTGATCTGGCGGCATTTCTGGAACTGGTCGAATTTGGCCGGCTGACGGGCAGGAGCCTGCCCATGCACGCGATGGACGTGGCCCAGGCCCGTGCCGAGTTCGAAGGCAGCTCGCAGGTACTCGACCCGAGCCCGCCCGGCAACGTCACGGCCAGCGAGTTGCAGATTACCGCGCGCGACGGTGCCCGCCTGGCTGCTCGCCTGTACCGCCAGGGCGATGCTGGTGCTGCCTTGCAGCCAGTGATCCTGTACCTGCATGGCGGCGGCTATGTGGTCGGCAGCCTCGATTCGCATGACTCGGTGTGCCGTCGCCTGGCGGCCCTGGGCGAGTTCGCGGTGCTGGCGGCGGACTACCGGCTGGCACCGGAGCAGCAGTTCCCGAAAGCCCTGCACGATGTGCTGGACGCCGCCAACTGGCTGGCAGAGCAGGCGCCCTCGCTGGGCCTGGACAACCGCCGGGTGGTGCTGGCAGGGGACAGTGTGGGCGCCAGCCTGGCGGCGGTGTTGACCATTACGGCGGTGGAGCAGCCCGAGGCGCTGGCGTTCAAGCCGTTGGCACAGTTGCTGTTCTACCCGGTGACCGATATCTCCTGCTGGCGTGAGTCCCATCGCCAGCATGCCGAGGGTTACCTGCTGGAGACGCCTACCCTGGAGTGGTTCTACCGGCACTATGCGCCGCAGCGCGAGCAGCGCCTGGACTGGCGGGTATCGCCGTTGCTGTCGACGCTGCGCGAGCCATTGGCGCCGGCTTGCCTGTTCGTGGCCGAGTATGACCCGTTGCATGATGAGGGCATGGCCTATCGTGACTGGCTGGAGGCGGGTGGGACGGCGGTGACCTTTGCCCGGGTGGAGGGGTTGACCCATGACTTCTTGCGCATGTCGGGGATCGTGGGGCAGGTGGAGGGGATTTACCGGGATGTCGGGGAGTGGTTGAAGCGGGTCGATGGCCAATCCTGACTTGAGCTCGCCGGGGGGGTGCGTTGCGCCCCTATCGCCGGCAAGCCAGCTCCCACCCTGACCGCACCAACTTCAAGCCATGTGCAGTACCTGTGGGAGCCGGCTTGCCGGCGATAGGGCCGGTACAGGAAACCCTCAAGCGCGCAGGTAGCGCTTCAGAACATCCACCAATCGCTCGATCTCCGCCTCGGTATTCAACAGCCCAGGCGCCGTCCGCACCACCGGCCCGACATCCCGCGACACCGCATCGACCACAATGCGCTGGCTGTTGAGATACCGGGCCACCTCGTCAGCATCCTGCCCCGTGACCCGGAAGAAGGTGAACCCCGCCGAATACTGCGTGCTGCGCGGTGTCACCAGCTCGACCCCCGGCAGCGCCTCAAGCCGCTGCCTGAGATAGCCATTAAGCCCATGAATCCGCGCCTGCACCGCCGCCTTGCCCAACTGCAGGTGCAGCTCGAACGCCTTGCCCAATGCCCAGCGGTGCTCGAAGGCGTGGTAACCGCCGGGCGTCATCACCGTGGCAAAGTCCTCGTTCTCGGAAAACGTGGCAATGGTCGGGTTCAGCTGCTTCAGTTCGGTGGACGCCGCGCAGATGATCCCGGTACCTCGCGGCCCGAACATCCACTTGTGCGTGCCGGCGATGAAGTAGTCGCAGTTGAGATCGGCAAAGCGCATGTCTTCGACGCCGAAGCCATGCACACCGTCGATCACGTAGATGATCTGGTCCTGCTCGTCACGCTGGCGATTGACCTCGCGTACCAGCGCGCCGATCTCGCCCACGGGCAGTTTCACGCCACTGCCCGAGTGCACCCAGGTCATGCCCAGTACCCGTGTTTTCGGCCCGATGGCCGCCGCGATGGTGGCCAGTACCTGGTCGCTGTTGACCTTGGCGGGGTCGTCGAACAGGCGCAACCGGTGCACCGGTGTGCCATCGCGCGTGGTGCGAAAGCCCATGGTATGGCGGGCGGCCGAATGCTCGTGCACGGTGGTGAGAATTTCCTGCCCTGGGGCAATCTTCAGCCCGCCATAGATCAGCCCCAGGCCTTCGGTGGTGCTGCCGGTCAGGGCGATTTGCCGGGGCGTCACTTCGAGGTAGCGGGCCGCCCATTCACGCACGGCGGCTTCGTGCTTCCACTCCGACTGGCTGTCCCAGTCGACCATGCGGGCCGGGTGGCGGTCGAAGCGGGCGCGCAGCGCCTCGATGGCTTCGCGCACGGGCCGTGGGTGCGAGGTGATCAGGAAGTTGGCAAAGTGCGCGTAGGCCGGGTCCAGCTCGAACAGGTTGCGAAACCCGGCCCAGTCGCTGGCGGTGGCAGGCTGCGCAGCCGCCGCTCGGGCGGCAGGTAGCAGCGGGCTTGTGAGGGGCAGGGCGGCCGCAAGCAGGCCGGCCTGCTTGAGAAAGGTGCGACGATCGTTCATCAAAAGGCTCGCAAGGGTCAGGGGGATGAGGTGGCGACAGGTTGCGCGGCGCGCTGCACCTGCTCCCACACCCGCAGGAAGTTGCCGCCCCAGAGCTTGGCGATATCCGCTTCGGAGTAGCCGCGGCTGATCAGTTCGGCGGTGACGTTGCGTGCTTCACTGGCGTTCTGCCAACCGTCGATGCCGCCGCCTTCGTTGAAGTCCGAACTCAGGCCGACATGGTCGATGCCGACCTTGCGCACGGTGTAGTCGATGGCGTCGCCATAGTCCTTGAGCGTGGCCGGCGGTTCCTCCTCGAGAATGCCGTACAGCGCGTTGGCGTACTGGCCGACCTTCTGCTCGGGCCAGCCGGCGATCACCGGGTCACCGGGCATCAGTGCGTAGTCGAGGTTGGCCAGTGGCGGCAGGTCGTAGCGGGCGCGCAGGGCGTTGAGTTTGTCCTGGGTCTTGCTGCTCAAGGGCTTGAGGTAGGTGGAGAAGGCCACCAGCTGGACCACGCCGCCGCTGTCCTTGATCAGCTGCAGCTCCTTGTCGGAGAGGTTGCGCCTGATGTCGACCATCGCCCGCGGCGCCGAGTGCGAGGCCACCACCGGCGCGCGGCTGAGGGCAACGGCCTGGGCCAGCGCCTTGCTGGACATTTGCGACACATCGATGATCACGCCCAAGTCGTTCAGCCGCTGCACGGCGCGCTTGCCGAGCGGCGACAGGCCGTCCAGGGCATCGGCGGTGTCATTGAAGAACGGCAGCGGGCGCGAAGAGTCGGCCCAACTGTTGTTGCCCACGTAGCTGAAGCCGAACATGCGCACGCCGCGCGCGGCCCAACGGTCGAGCTGGTCGATGTCATCGCCCAGCGCATAGGCGTTGAGCATGCTGAGGAACACCGCGAACTTGCCTTCGCCGTGCAGGCGCCGCATGTCTTGCGGGGTATAGGCAATACCCACCTGCTGCGGGAAGTCGCGGACCATGGCGGTGATGGCGTTGTAGCGTACTTCCTGGGTGTGGCGGGCGGCTTCGACGAAGCCTGGGGTAGGGCGGTGCGGGCCACCGTCACCGGTCCAGGACTCCGGCCAGGCGAAGATGGTCAGGGCCGCGCCAGACAAACGCCCGCGTGCGGCCTTGGCCAGGTCGAAGCGGCCATTGCCATCCTTGTCGGCCTCGCTGCCTTCGGTGCCGAAGGTCAGCGGCAGGGTGACATGGCTGTCGAACGAGATGATGCGTTCCTGCAGGTCGTTGGCCTGGCGGGTCACCTCCCTGGAATAGCCGGCGGGTGTGGCGAAGTAATGCCAGGCGGCAAACCCGGCGCCAGCGGCAACTGCCGCGGCCAGGCTGATAAACAGGGCTTTCTTCCAGCGTGGAGTCGTCATCTTGGTCTCAGTAGGTTCACCGTCGAGGGATGGGCACAGAGGCCGCCGCTACCTGCAGTGAACGAGCTCGCACCCGGGAAATTTAGCGCCTGTCGGGGGCCGCCATGCGGCCCAATCGCCGGCAAGCCAGCTCCCACCTCGAGCGCATTGGCCTCAAGCCATGTGCAATCCCTGTGGGAGCCGGCTTGCCGGCGATTGGGCTGCGCAGCAGCCCCGGATGCAGCCGGAGCGCCGCTAAATTTCGCCTGCCGTGCAACGTTCTAGCCTTGGACTGGCCGTGCTCCATGGCCGCAATGAATGCACAGGTATGCAATGACGATTTCCCGACGCGGTTTCATCGCCGGTGTGGCATTGACGGGTGTGGTGGTGCCCGGTGCGCTCGGGGCGCTGTATGTGCAGCGCCAGCGTGCCGCCGAGGAGTTCCCGGAAACCCCTGGCGAGGCCGTCGTCGAGTTGGCCGATACCCGCCTGCAGCAGTTAGGCGATACCCTGCGCGGCATCTGGCGCTGGACCCTGCAGGGCAAGGATGCGGGCCTGGACGGCCTGCCCACGGGTGAACTGGAGCTGTTCCTGGATGTTGCAACCAGCGGGCGTGCCCTGCGCGGCTACCTGGATACCCCCGAGCGCCTGCGAGGGCAGGAAGAGCCGCGCTACCGCGTGGTAGGCGACCTGTTGGCGGACAAGCCGGGTACCCTGCGCTGGCGCCTGTTTTCGACCCAGGCCCGCTATGAATGCCATATCGTGCTCGACGAGGTCTGGGGCCGGTTCGGCAACGCCGGGCCGGCCACCCTCAACGGGCGCATTGCACGCCTGGACCGCGTGCTGACATTGCCCGTGGAGGACAACCAGTTCCTGGCCTTGAAGCGCACCTTCCCCGAGGCGCGCGAGCGTATCCCGCTGAACCCGCAACTGCTGGCCTGGCTGTCCACCCCGGAGCATCGCCTGTTCCACCAGCTGTGGCACTCGTCGCGGGACAAATGGCACAAACTGGGCAAGGACAAGCAGGGCGCCCTGCGTGGCCTGGGCTGGCAGCCCGGGCCCCGTGATCGCGAGCGTGATGCGCGGGGCCGGCACAAGGACCGCAACGGCTCGGGCGAAGACTTTTTCTTCATGCACCGGCACATGCTTGGCAGGGCGCGTGCCTTGCAGGACTTGCCGTCATGGACGCGCTTCCCGCTGCCGCAGCCGGAACTGGAGCGCGACCGGGCCGGATTCGCCCGCTACTTCGACAACCATGACGGCAATGCCCTGCCGCCCACCTGGCTGACCAGCGGTGATGCGGAATACACCCAGTGGGTGCGCGACATCAAGACGCCGGATACCTTCCATGGCAACTTCCTGGTCTGGGAGTCACGCTACACCGACCCGGAGTACCTGAGCACCTTGACCCTGGGCCAGTTCGGTTCGGAAGTGGAGCTGGGCCTGCACGACTGGCTGCACATGCGCTGGGCATCGGTGCCGCGCGACCCCTCCAACGGCATGCCGGTGCCGACGGCGCGCACGCCGGATGATTTTGCCGAACGCTGGTTCGCCGAACAGAACGATTTTCTCGGTGACCCGTTTTCATCCCATGTGAACCCGGTGTTCTGGCACTTTCATGGCTGGATCGACGACCGCATCGAGGACTGGTTCCACGCTCATGAGCGGCTGCACCCGGGTGAGGTACGGCGCCTGGAAGTCAATGGCGTGCCATGGTTTGCGCCAGGGCGCTGGGTGGAGGTGGCCGACCCGTGGCTGGGGCCGGATACCCATGGCTGCTCGACGGTGCCGGGTTTGCGGCCCGGCCGCAGTGTAGAAATGGACCCGGAGACCATGAAGCTGGCGTTGCGCATCATCTACAGCGATGACGACCTGCTCGACAAGCTGCGGCCCAAGGTACCGCAGCGGCCGTGGTATGCGCGCAACCTGAAGGTGCGGAACTAGTCGCTGCCTGTGCCGGCCCTATCGCCGGCAAGCCGGCTCCCACAGGTACGGCGCATGTCTTGAGCCCGGCGCAGACCCTGTGGGAGCTGGCTTGCCGGCGATAGGGTCGGTACAGGCGGGCCCTACTGGCTGACCACCCAGCCACCCCCCAATGCCTTGTACAACGCCACGCTACCCTGCAACCGGGCCAGGCGCAGTTGTGCCTGCTGGTCCTGCGCCACATACAAGGTGCGCTGGGTCTCCAGCACGCTCAACAGCGTCTCCGCTCCCGCGCCATAACGCTGCTGCGCCAGATCGAACGCCAACCGCGCCTGCACCACCTCTTCATCCTGCCACTGCCGCTGGCGGTCCACGCCCTGGATCGCATTGAGCGCTTTCTCGACATCGGCAAAAGCGGCCAGGATGCTGCTGCGGTAGGTCTCCAGCAACTCCATCTGTTCAGCCTCGGCCAGTTCACGCGCGGCACGCAGCCGGCCGTTGTTGAAGATCGGCGCGACCAGGCCGCTGGTGAGGGTGTAGTAGGAGCTGTCGAACAAATGGGCAAAGGTATTGGCGCCAGCCCCCAGGTTGGCCCCGAGGGTGAGTTTGGGCAGCATGGCGGCGCGGGCGACCTGCACGTTGGCGCTGGCGGCGGCAAGCCGTGCTTCTGCCGCGGCAATGTCCGGGCGGCGGGTGAGCAGCTCGCTGGGCACACCGCTGCCAATGGCGGGCCATTGCAGGGTGTTGATCGCGTCCTGGCTGGTGGGTAGCGACTGCACCGGGTCGCCGAGCAGGGTCGCCAGGGTGACCCGGCTGTCTTGCCACTTCTGTTCCAGTAACGGCAGCTGGCGTTGCTGCGCGGCCACCAGGCTGCGCTGCTGGGCCAGTTCCAGGCGCGTGGCGGACCCGCTGCGCTGGCGTGCCTCGACCAGGCCCAGCACGTCCTGGGCATTGCGCAGGTTGAGGCGGGCAATGCGCAACTGTTCCTGCAAAGCCAGGCCCTGCAGGTAACTGTCGGCCACCGCGCTGACCAGGGTCAGCGCCACGGTCTGGCGGTCGAAGCGGCTGGCATCCAGGCTGCGCAGGGCGCTGTCACGGGTCGCCCGCAGGCCGCCCCAGAAGTCGATTTCGTAGCTGGCGCTGAGCTGCATGTCGAACGAGGTGCTGGTGGGCTCGCTGCGGCTGACATCCAGCTGGTCATAGCCGTCACCGTGCAGCAGGCGTTGGCGGCTGCCGTCCAGGCCCAGCTTCAGCTCCGGCAACAGCGGCGCGCCGGCAATGACCGCGCGGGCCTGGGCCTGGCGTACCCGCGCAGTGGCGGCAGCCAGGTCATGGGCATTGTGCAGGGCGTGCTGTACCAGGCGGTCGAGCTCGCTGCTGGCGAAGGCATGCCACCACTGTGTCGTTGGCAGTTGTACCGAGGGTGATGCGGCCTCGCCTTGCCAGGCGGATGGCGCGGCGATGCCGCTGGCGGGTGTTGGCGGCGTGCTGCAGGCGGCGAGGCATACGCATAAGGTCAACAGGCTGATGCGGCTGGGCAGAGTCATGGGTTATTCGCTGGTAAGGGCTTTGACCGGGTCGAGGCGGGCGGCCTTGCGCGCTGGCATGAAGCCGAACACGATGCCGGTGACGACGGCGCAGGCGAAGGCGCCGAGCATGGCGGGCAGGGCAAAGGCCACCGCCACTTCGGCCAGCATCAGGCCGCCACCGATGGCCAGGGCCAGGACGATGCCGGCCAGGCCGCCGACCATCGACAGCATCACCGCCTCGCTGAGGAATTGCCGCAGGATGTCGCGCTGGCGCGCACCAGTGGCCATGCGGATGCCGATTTCACGGGTGCGCTCGCGCACCGTCATCAACATGATGTTCATCACGCCGATGCCGCCCACCAGCAGCGAGATCGCGGCGATCGCCCCCAGCATCAGCGACAGGCTGTTCTGCGTGCGCGCCTCGGCCTGGATCAGCGCCGCGTCATTGGTCAGCTCGAAGTCCTGGCGGCCGTTGTGTCGCTGGCGCAGCAGCTTGTCGATGGCCGCTTCGGCCTCGTTGACCCGCGTGGAGTCCAGGGCGGCAACGGCGATGTAGTCCGGGTCGCGCTGGCCGAACAGGCGGATGGCTGCGGCGGAGTAGGGCACCACGATGCGCCCGTCGCTGTCCTGGTCGCCAGAGCTGGCGCCCTTGCCGGCCAGGATGCCGACCACCTGGAACGGCACATTGCCGATCAGCAGGTACTGCCCCAGCGGGTCGCGCCCAGGGTCGAGCATCTTTTCCCGCACTTTCTGGCCGATCACCGCCACCGCGGCAGCGTTGGCTTCATCGGCCTCGGTGTAGAAGCTGCCTTGCACCGCCGGCCAGTTGAAAATCTCGGGGAACCCGGTGTTGTTGCCACCCACATAGAACCGCTGGCTGTTGTTGCCGTGGCGCACCATCATCTTTTCGCCAATCACCGGCATCACGTGCTTGACCTGCGGCAGTTGGCCGATGGCAGCGACATCGTCGAGGGTGATGGTGCCGGCCTGCTCGCCCAGGCTCGCCGGCTTGCCGTTCAGGTAGAGGATGTTCGAGCCGAAGGCTGCCATCTGCGCCATGACCTGGCGCTTGCTGCCTTCGCCCACTGCCAGCATCACCACCACCGAGGCCACGCCGATGACGATGCCCAGCAGGGTCAGGGCGGTGCGGAAGCGGTTGACCCACATCACCCGCCAAGCCGCCTGCAGGGCTTCGAGCAATTCGCCTTTCCACGCCCCGTGCAAGGTCGCGCCACGGTCCAGGCGCTGGCGCAGCTGGTCGGCCTGCAGCCCGCGGCCGTTGTCGACCGTGGGCTTTTCGGCGGCTGAATCGCTGATGATCAGGCCGTCGCGAATTTCGATCACGCGCTGCGCCCGCGCCGCCACGTTGCGGTCATGGGTGATCAGGATGATCACGTGGCCCTGGCTGGCCAGCTCGTCGAGCAACGCCATCACTTCGGTGCCGCTGTGGCTGTCGAGGGCGCCGGTGGGTTCGTCGGCGAGAATGATATGGCCGCCATTCATCAACGCCCGGGCAATCGACACCCGTTGTTGCTGGCCGCCAGACAACTGGTGCGGGCGGTTGCCGGTGCGGCTGGCCAGGCCCAGGCGGCCGAGCAGGGCGCTGGCACGGGCGTGGCGTTCGCTGGCGGCGAGGCCGGCATAGATGGCCGGCATTTCGACGTTTTCCTGGGCCGAGCCCGAGGGGATCAGGTGGTAGCCCTGGAACACGAAGCCGAACGCCTCGCGGCGCAGCCAGGCCAGTTCGTCGCTGCCCAGTTCGGCCACATCCTTGCCGGCGAAGCGGTAGCTGCCGGAAGTGGGGCGGTCGAGGCAGCCGAGGATATTCATCAAGGTCGACTTGCCGGAGCCGGAGGCGCCGACGATGGCGACAAACTCGCCGGGATGGATGCGCAGGCTGATGCCATGGAGGATATCGACCTTGGGCGTTTCGACGCCGCCGTAGGATTTACGGATGTCGACCAGCTCGATCAGGGGTGTGCTCATTCAACCTCCGCTGACGCCAGGGGCGCCGATCACCAGGCGTTCGCCTTCGTTCAGGCCGTCCAGCACCTGCACGCGCAGGCGGTCGCTGAGGCCGGTGCGTACCTGGCGCTGTTCCACCTTGCCGTCGCGGGTCAGCACATGCGCCAGGCGCAGGCCATCGCCGTCGTCCAGCGCGGCCAGTGGCACGGTCAGCACCTGGCTGGCTTTGCCTGCGACAAAGAACACCTGCGTGGTCATCTCGGCCATCAGCGCGCCGTCCGGGTTGTCGACATCCAGCAGCACGCTGTACTGCACCACCTGGTTGCCGGCACTGCCATTGCTGACGCTGGCCGGGCTGCCGCCACCCTGGCTGGCCTGCTCCAGGGGCTTGGGCGGGATCGGCAGCACTTGCCGCACGGTGCTGGTCCAGCGGCGCTTGCCGCCGGCCAGGGTGGTGAAGTAGGCGGTCATGCCCGGGGTGACCTTGCCGATGTCGGCCTCCGACACCTGGGCCCACACGGTCATCGGCGAGAGCTTGGCGATGCGCAGGATCAGCGGGGTTTGCTGTTGGGCATTGAGGGTTTGCCCCTCACGGGCATCCACCGCCACTACCGTGCCGTCCATCGGCGCGTAGATGCGCGTGTAGCCCAGCTCGGCCTCGTCGCTGCGCAGGCTGGCCTGGGCCTGGCGGATCTGCGCCTGGAACATGTCGATGCGCGCCTGGGTGACTTTCAGCTGTGCGGCGGCCGTTTGCACGTCTTCGTCGCGGGTGGCACCGGCGGCGGCCAGGTCGCGTTGGCGTTTGAGCTGCTGCCGGGCCAGTTGGAACTGCGCGCGTTGTTCTGCCAGCTGGGCCTTGAGGTTGTCGATCGAGTAGCGGCCGGCATCCAGCCGGGCCTGCTGGGTCGAAGGGTCGATCTCGACCAGCAGCTGGCCTTTGCGCACCGTGTCGCCAACCTCCACATGCAGGGTGTGGATCTGCCCCGACGCCTGCGCACCGACGTCCACGTAGCGCCTTGGTTGCAGGGTGCCCAGTGCGGTGACGCTGCTTTCGATGTCGGCGCGGGTCACGGCAACCGTGCTGAGCGGCTGTGCGCCGTAGGGCAGGGCCTTCCAGGCCAGCAGGCAGCCCAGGCCGAGCAGGCCCAGGCCGCTGAGCAGGAGCCGGCGACGGGTGTTGGTTAAAGGTCTCATGCAGACATCCAGCCGAGGGGGTGCCAGATAGACGAAAGCGGCAGAAGGGGATTTAGCGAATATTGGGCAGGGGCTGACAGGTGCATGGCGACAGGGTTGTGGCGCCTGTGAAATCTCCCAAGACATACCCTTGTTGCTGAGAATAATTATAATTTGTAAGATCGCACGCTGACATCACTCGGTCCCGCGTTGCTGCCTGAAAGGGCTTTCTGGCATAGGCTGGCAGGACGATCTCAGGTAACGTCGTGGAACATTACTATCGCGAACTGGTGGGCTTCCTTTCCGCGCGCCTGGGCAATCGTCAGGCCGCCGAAGACGTGGCGCACGATGCCTACCTGCGGGTGCTGGAACGCACCGACGCCGAGCGCATCGAGCA
Source organism: Pseudomonas sp. UBA6753 (assembly GCF_002453565.1). NCBI lineage: Bacteria > Pseudomonadati > Pseudomonadota > Gammaproteobacteria > Pseudomonadales > Pseudomonadaceae > Pseudomonas > Pseudomonas sp. UBA6753. Next base: position 117,363 of record NZ_DKHD01000043.1, read on the forward strand.
CCCGCGTGCCTTCCTTTACCGCACCGCGCTCAACCTGGTGGTCGACCGCCACCGGCGGCACCAGGTACGCCAGGCCGAGCCGCTGGAGGTGCTGGACAGCGACGAGCGCTGGCATACCCCGGCGCCGACCCACGACATGCAGCTCGACCAGCGCCTGGCACTGATGCAGCGCGCGCTGGATGAGCTGAGCAAGGTCTGCCGCGACTGCTTCCTGCTGCGCAAGCTCGAAGGCCTGTCACACCAGCAGATTGCCGAGCACCTGGGTATTTCCCGCAGCCTGGTGGAGAAGCACATCGTCAATGCCATGAAGCACTGCCGGGTGCGCATGCGCGACTGGGAATCCTGATCGCCGGGTTGAATGCAGATGAAAATTCCGTCAGTCGATCACTTGATTTCCACGGTTTTCCCGACTTCTATCAAAGAAGACCCCTGCCAGGCGTAGCCTTGGCAGCAGCCGTTACTGGCGCAGTATGGTCATGGAGCCTACCCATTACCCAACTGCCCAGGTCCCGCCATGGCCAACAAGACCCTGCGCATCCTCATCGCCGACGCACACCCCTGCCAGCGCCTGCAACTGGAGCGGCTGCTCAACGGCCTGGGCTACTACCGGATAGCGCCAGTGGACAGCTTCGAGGAGTTGCAGCGCCTGGTGCTGAGTGCCTTGCAGCCTTTCCACCTGCTGTTGGGCAATATCGAGCTGGCCAGCCATGTCGGGGTCGACCTGGCGCGCTTCTGTCGCGTCAGCACGCAGATCCAGCACGCCTTGCTTTATCACTCTACCCAGTTGCAAGTGCCCTTGGTGCCGCAGACCGAGCGCCAGGCCGTCAGCCTGAGCCTGCCCCAGGTGCCCGACAACGAGGCACTGGAGGCGTTCATGGCGATCATCGATACGCCGCTGCTGGTCGGCAAGCTGCCGTTGCCGGGCGCCATGCCGGCTGCCACGGTAAGGCCACGGCCGAAGGCCAATTTCGTCAACACCATGTTCAACCGCTAAAGCCGCAGCGGGCAGGGCAAGGGGGCAGCTATTTGCTATCCTCTTGCCCTTTGCCGATTTGCGGACCCTGCCATGACTGCCATCGATACCGCTCGCCCGCCCCGGTTCAGCCGCGGCGACCACCGGACCCTGGGCCTGGCGGCGTTGGGCGGCGCGCTGGAAATCTACGACTTCATCATCTTCGTATTCTTTGCGCTGACCCTCAGCCAGCTGTTCTTCCCGCCCGAGATGCCCGAATGGCTGCGCCTGCTGCAAAGCTTCGGAATCTTCGTCACCGGCTACCTGGCGCGGCCGCTGGGCGGCATCCTGATGGCGCACTTCGCCGACCACCTGGGACGCAAGCGGGTCTTCAGCCTGAGCATCCTGATGATGGCCCTGCCGTGCCTGTTGATCGGTGTGATGCCGACCTACGCCGACATCGGCTATGCCGCGCCGCTGATCCTGCTGGCACTGCGTATCCTGCAGGGCGCGGCGGTGGGCGGCGAGGTGCCGAGCGCCTGGACCTTCGTCGCCGAGCACGCGCCAGCCGGGCGGCGCGGTTATGCCCTGGGCTTCCTGCAGGCCGGCCTGACCTTTGGCTATCTGCTGGGGGCACTGACCGCGACCTTGCTGGCACAAGTGTTCACCCCGCAGGAAATCCTCGACTACGCCTGGCGCTACCCGTTCCTGCTCGGCGGGGTATTCGGCGTGATCGGCGTGTGGCTGCGTCGTTGGCTCAGCGAAACACCGGTGTTCCTTGCCCTGCGCGCGCGCCAGGAGCAGCCGGTGAGCTTCCCGCTGCGGCGGGTGCTGGGCGAACACCGCCGGGCGTTGATCCCGGCGGCGCTGCTGACCTGCGTGCTGACTTCCGCCGTGGTGGTGCTGGTGGTGATTACTCCGACAGTGATGCAGCAGCGCTTCGGCATGAGTGCCGGGCACACCTTTGCCCTTAGCAGCGTGGGCATCGTCTTCCTCAACATCGGCTGCGTGCTGGCCGGGCTGCTGGTCGACCGTGCAGGCGCCTGGCGCGCATTGATGCTCTACAGCCTGTTGCTGCCAGTGGGCATCGGCGCGTTGTATGCCAGCCTGGTGGGGCAGTGGGGCATGACCTGGCTGGCCTATGCGCTGGCGGGCCTGTCCTGCGGCGTGGTGGGCGTGGTGCCGTCAGTGATGGTCGGGTTGTTCCCGGCCGAGATCCGCGTGTCGGGCATCTCCTTTACCTATAACGTGGCCTACGCGCTTTGGGCCAGCACCACACCGCTGGCGCTGATTGCGCTGATGCCGTGGAGCCCGTGGGTGTGTGTCGGCTTTTGTCTGGTCATGGGTACGGTGGGGTTGCTGACGGCCTTGTATTTCGGGCGTCGGGAGCCATTGGCGTTTGCCGCGGAGCCGATGCCGGTAATGTGTGGCGAAAAATAGTTTTCTGTTGTCTGTTCTGGCCTCATCGCCGGCAAGCCAGCTCCCACAGGGGATCGCGTCAACTTTTAGAATTTGAGCAAGGCAGTCGCTCCCACAGGGATAGCGCATGGCTCGAGGTCGATGCGGTCGAGGTGGGAGCTGGCTTGCCGGCGATGAGGCCGGTACAGGTAAAACAAAAAGCCCCCGGCTCGTGAGAACCGGGGGCTTTTCGTTACCGCAAGAGCAGGGGCCTTACATGTTCGGGTAGTTCGGCCCACCAGCGCCTTCAGGGGTAACCCAGGTGATGTTCTGGGCCGGGTCCTTGATGTCGCAGGTCTTGCAGTGCACGCAGTTCTGCGCGTTGATCTGGAAGCGCTTGCTGCCGTCTTCCTGAGTGACCACTTCGTACACGCCCGCCGGGCAGTAGCGCTGGGCCGGCTCGTCGTACAGCGGCAGGTTGCTGGCGATCGGCACGTTCGGGTCGGTCAGCTTCAGGTGGCAGGGTTGTTCCTCTTCGTGGTTGGTGCTGGAGAGGAATACCGAGCTGAGCTTGTCGAAGCTGAGCTTGCCGTCCGGTTTCGGGTAGTCGATCTTCTGCGACTCGGCCGCCAGCTTCAGGCAGGCGTAGTCCGGCTTGGTGTCGTGCAGGGTGAACGGCAGCTTGCCGCCGAACCAGTTCTGGTCCACATAGTTGAACGCCGCGCCCAGCAGCGGGCCGAACTTGTGCATGGCCGGGCCGAAGTTGCGGCTGGCGAACAGCTCCTCGTACAACCAGCTGGCCTTGAAGGCGCTGACGTAGCCGTTCAACTGGTCACCGCCTTCGCTGCCGGCGAGCAGTGCGTCAGCCACCGCTTCGGCGGCCAGCATGCCGGACTTCATCGCGGTGTGGCTGCCCTTGATCTTGGCGAAGTTCAGGGTGCCCAGGTCGCAGCCGATCAGCGCGCCGCCGTTGAAGACCATTTTCGGCAGCGAGTTGAAGCCGCCCTTGCAGATGGCACGGGCACCGTAGCTGATGCGCTTGCCGCCTTCGAGATATTGCGCCATCACCGGGTGGTGCTTGAGGCGCTGGAACTCGTCGAACGGCGACAGGTACGGGTTGGCGTAGGACAGGTCGACGATCAGGCCGACCACCACCTGGTTGTTTTCCAGGTGATAGAGGAACGAACCACCGGTGTTGTCCTTGGCCATCACGTCCAGCGGCCAGCCGGCGGTGTGCACCACCAGGCCCTGCTCGTGCTTGGCCGGGTCGATTTCCCAGATTTCCTTCAGGCCGATGCCGTAGTGCTGCACATCGGATTCGCTATCCAGGTTGAAGCGCTTGATCAGCTGCTTGCCGATGTGGCCACGGCAACCTTCGGCGAACAGGGTGTACTTGCCACGCAGCTCCATGCCAGGGGTGTACACGCCATCTTTCGGGTTGCCTTCGCGGTCGACGCCCATGTCGCCGGTGACAATGCCGCGCACCACGCCGTTTTCATCGAACAGCGCTTCCTGGGCGGCGAAGCCCGGGTAGACTTCCACGCCCAGGTTCTCGGCTTGCTGGGCCAGCCAGCGGCACAGGTTGCCCAGCGAGATGATGTAGTTGCCCTGGTTGTGCATGGTCTTGGGCACGAACAGGTCAGGCACCTTGGTCGAACTGCCGGCATCCTTGAGCACGTAGATGTCGTCACGCTTCACTTCGGTGTTCAGCGGCGCGCCGAGCTCTTTCCAGTCTGGGAACAGCTCGTTCAGGGCGCGGGGTTCGAACACCGCGCCGGAGAGGATGTGGGCGCCGACTTCAGAGCCTTTTTCCACCACGCAGACGCTGATTTCGCTACCGGCTTCGGCGGCCTTCTGCTTCAGGCGGCAGGCGGCGGACAGGCCCGCCGGGCCGGCGCCGACGATGACCACGTCGAATTCCATGTATTCGCGTTCCACTGGTTCTCTCCTACTCATCAAGGCTCGTGCTGTTGCTTTGTCTTATGGGTGCGCGGGGCATTCGCAGCGGTTCTACGCAACGGCGGAACTGTAGCTGGGCAAATGACGGACTACACCGTTTTGTCTTGGCCGCGCATTATATCTACACCACTTGGCGGGTCCAATACAAACGTTTGTTTGAATTTGCCGCAGGCCAGTAAAATCACAGGAACGCGGCTGGAGGGTGACCGATTTGCCGTATTGACCGGATTGGGTGTTACGGTCAAGATACGAGCGGTTTTACGTTCGCCGTAGGCTTGCAGCCGGGCGCAGGTACACCTCTAAAGACCAGGTGTGGAGCAGGGTTTTGCGGCCTTGGGCCGGTTTGTAGTGGAGTTTACACGCCACGACAGAAAATGACCCGTGAGTATTTGTCGCAAGAGTCCGGACAAGACTGTTCGGTCACTGTGAAGTTACCGCCTCCCGGTACGTTTTTAGAGGTGCCCTTGTACCCACGCGCATCGCAGGGCTCTGCCCCTGGCGACTATCTATTCACCGGAGAGTAACGAGGAATCCATGAAGGTTCTTGTAGCTGTCAAACGAGTGGTCGACTACAACGTCAAGGTTCGCGTCAAGGCGGACAACTCCGGCGTCGACCTTGCTAACGTCAAGATGTCCATGAACCCCTTCTGCGAAATCGCCGTGGAAGAGGCCGTACGCCTGAAGGAAAAGGGCGTCGCGTCCGAGATCGTCGTCGTTTCCGTCGGCCCGACCACTGCCCAGGAGCAACTGCGTACCGCCCTGGCCCTGGGTGCCGACCGTGCCATCCTGGTCGAAGCCGCTGACGAACTGAATTCCCTGGCTGTGGCCAAGGCGCTGAAAGCCGTTGTCGACAAAGAGCAGCCTCAGCTGGTCATCCTCGGCAAGCAGGCCATCGACAGCGACAACAACCAGACCGGCCAGATGCTGGCTGCGCTGACCGGCTTCGCCCAGGGCACCTTCGCCTCCAAGGTGGAAGTGGCTGGCGACAAGCTGAACGTCACCCGTGAAATCGACGGCGGCCTGCAGACCGTTGCACTGAACCTGCCGGCCATCGTCACCACCGACCTGCGCCTGAACGAGCCACGCTACGCGTCGCTGCCGAACATCATGAAGGCCAAGAAGAAGCCGCTGGAGACCGTTACTCCAGACGCGCTGGGCGTTTCCCTCGCCTCCACCAACAAGACCCTGAAGGTTGAAGCCCCGGCTGCCCGCAGCGCTGGCATCAAGGTCAAATCGGTGGCCGAACTGGTCGAGAAGCTGAAGAACGAAGCGAAGGTAATCTAAATGACTATCCTGGTTGTCGCTGAATACGAGAACGGTGCCGTAGCCCCGGCCACCCTGAACACTGTTGCCGCTGCCGCCAAGATCGGTGGTGATGTGCACGTGCTGGTCGCAGGCCAGAACGTGGGCGGCGTTGCCGAGTCCGCAGCCAAGATCGCTGGCGTGGCCAAGGTGCTGGTTGCCGATAACGCTGCCTACGCCCATGTGCTGCCGGAAAACGTTGCGCCGCTGATCGTCGAGCTGGCCAAGGGTTACAGCCACGTGCTGGCCCCGGCCACCACCAACGGCAAGAACATCCTGCCGCGCGTTGCCGCGCTGCTGGACGTGGACCAGATCTCCGAGATCATCTCGGTCGAGTCCGCCGACACCTTCAAGCGCCCGATCTATGCCGGTAACGCCATTGCCACCGTGCAATCGAGCGCCGCCATCAAGGTCATCACCGTGCGTACCACCGGCTTCGACGCCGTGGCCGCCGAAGGTGGTTCGGCTGCCATCGAAGCCGTTGGCGCTGCGCACAACGCCGGCATCTCGGCCTTCGTTGGTGAAGAGCTGGCCAAGTCCGACCGCCCAGAGCTGACCGCTGCCAAGATCGTCGTTTCCGGCGGCCGTGGCATGGGCAACGGTGACAACTTCAAGCACCTGTACAGCCTGGCCGACAAGCTCGGCGCTGCCGTCGGTGCCTCGCGCGCCGCGGTCGACGCCGGCTTCGTGCCGAACGACATGCAGGTCGGCCAGACCGGCAAGATCGTTGCGCCACAGCTGTACATCGCCGTCGGTATCTCCGGCGCGATCCAGCACCTGGCCGGCATGAAGGACTCCAAGGTGATCGTGGCGATCAACAAGGACGAAGAAGCGCCGATCTTCCAGGTAGCCGACTACGGCCTGGTCGCTGACCTGTTCGAAGCGGTTCCGGAGCTGGAAAAGCTGGTCTGATCCGCCTGCTTCACTTATAAAGAACCCGGCCCTCGTACAGGGGGCCGGGTTTTTTTGTGGTCAGTTCCGGCCCGATCGCTGGCAAGCCGGCTCCCACAGGTACAGCGCAGTTCTCAAGGGCGGTGCTGTACCTGTGGGAGCTGGCTTGCCGGCGATTGGGCCGGGCAAAGCAATACAAGGAGTGAGCAATGGTGCTGCGTAAAGCAGGCAGGGTGCTGGCATGCATGGCGGTGCTGGTTTCGCCGCTGGCCATGGCGGCAGGCAAGTGCGAACGCCTGGTGGCAACCGGCAGCCCTGATGCGCCGCCCTATTCGTGGCAGGACCCGAACGACCCGAAACACCTGATCGGCGCCAACGTCGATCTGCTGCGCCAGGTGGCTGGCGAACTGGGCGTGAAGGTGGAGGTGCTGAGCGCCGGCCGTCGTGACCAGGCGCTGGAAGAAGTACGTAGCGGGCGCATGGACCTGCTGCTCGACACCCCCATGCAGGTGGAGCAACTGACCGCGCTGGACTACATCCATCCGCCCCTGCAGCTCAACGAATACCTGGTGTGGACGCGTCACGACGCCACACTGGCCTTCGAGGGCCCGGCGGACCTGGCCCAGTACCAGGGCAGTTTGTCCGAGCGTGCGCGGCTGACCCCGGCCTTTACCGCTTTCGCCAAGGCCCAGCTGAAGCTGGTGCCGGCACAGAACCTGACCCAGGCGTTCCAGAAGCTGGTGCTCGGTCAGGTGGATTATGTGCTCGCTGGCCGTTATTCGGGCATGGCCATGGCCCAGGGCCTGGGCATGAGCAATGACCTGATCGCCCGCGGCCTGCCGGTGGATCGGCCGGGCCTGTACCTGGCCCTGTCGCACAATTCGGCCTGCAATGACAGCTGGTTGCGTGGGCAATTAGCGAAAAAACTGACAGAATTGCCGATCTCCGGAGCATCCGAGGCCGTGCTGCAACGTAATGTCGAGCGCTGGAAAGCGCAGCTGCAGGTGCCGTCGGACGCCCCCAAACACTAGGAAGATTGCGTGAGAACCCAACCACTAATCCTTGCCCTGGCCGTGCTCGGCCTGGCTGGCTGCGCCAACGATCCGGCCCCTAACGAGCAGATGCGCATTTCCGAACAGGCACTGGAGCAGGCCAGGGCCGTCGGTGCCACCGAGCAGGTCGATGCGCTCAAGCTGGCTGAAGACAAGCTGGCCCGGGCCAAGGCCAACATGCTCACCGAAGACTACCGCGATGCGCGCATGCGTGCCGAGCAGGCCGAACTGGATGCGCGCCTGGCCGAGGCCCAGGTGCTGAACCAGAAGAGCGAAGAGCAGCTGCAACTGCTGCAGTCGCGGGTCCAGCGCCTGCGCAAGCAGTTGGAGGTGCAGCCATGATCCGTCGTGTGCCATTGGCCGCGCTGGCAGTGCTGGCGCTGGCGGCAGGTTTGCAAGGTTGCGCCAGCCAGCGCAGCAGCGCAGCGCTGGATGATGCCACTGCAGCTTTCCAGAAGGTCAAGGATGATTCCAATGTGTTGCGCAGTGCGCCGCGTGACGTGATTCGCGCAGGCGAGTCGCTGGCCCGTGCCGAGCGCCTGTCCAGCTACATCGGCACCGGTGCCGACGTGCGCCATTACGCCTACCTGAGCCAGCGCTACAGCGAAATTGCCAGCGAGCATGCCAAGCTGGCGCTGAACCAGGAACGCCAGGCCAAGCTCGACCTGGAGCGCCAGCGCCTGCAGCTGGCCCTGCGCGAGGCCAAGCTGGCCAGTGTTCAGCAGCAGGGCAAGTGGGTCGAGTCGCAGATCGCCGCGCTGGCCTCGGAGCAGGCCGATCGTGGTCTGGTGATGACCCTGGGGGACGTGCTGTTCGACACCGGTCGGGCTGAACTGAAGAACTCGGCCAGCCGTACCGTGCTCAAGCTGGTGCAGTTCCTCCAGCTCAACCCGCGCCGGGTGGTGCGGATCGAGGGCTATACGGACAGCACCGGCCCGGCGGAGGACAACCTGAAGCTGTCGCGTGATCGGGCGCAGGCCGTGGCCGACATGCTGGTAGACCTGGGTATCGACGAGAAGCGGCTGCAGGTCGAGGGCTATGGCGACCAGTACCCGATCGAGGCCAATGCCTCGGAGCGGGGCAGGGCGCAGAATCGTCGGGTGGAGATCGTGTTCTCCGATGACAAGGGCAAGCTGGCGCCGGCGCGCTGAGTCTTTGAAATGCCGGGGACCGCTCTGCGGTCCTTTCGCGACACAAGGCCGCT
>NZ_DKHD01000031.1:0-35339 GCF_002453565.1 Pseudomonas sp. UBA6753
TCACACAGCCTGGACCCAAAGCAGACACCTGATGCCAAGGCCGCTTCGCGACCCATCGGTCATTCAGGAATTGATATACCGGCATGAAATAGTGCCGCAATAATAAACGGAGACTTTTTCTCCAGGTATTCAGCCATCCCACCCGTATTGCTCGCCTCCAATTGTAGCTTCAGCGCTTCATACTGCTGGCGGATCGAGGCATCACGCCTAAGCAAATCTCTGAACCCCAGCATCTGGGTGATCGTAAGGTGGCCACGGGTACAAGCGTGGAGCTTGTGCGTGCGAATTCCATCCACATTACGCCGGTAGAAATGATGCCCCTCCGATAGATCACTTCCTCGTACATATCCCAAACCCATCAAAATCTCGTCCCGCTCCGAGGCATTGCTATGATCGCGAACTTCGATGAGCACATCGATCTCGGGCTTCGCCGCGAGCCCCTGAACAGAGGTACTACCAACATGGTGTATGGCAATCAGTTCATCGCCAAAGGCCGAAGCGATGATTGGCTTGTCTGCCAGAAAGCGAGAGGGCCACATGGGGTTATAGGGAGTGATCTTGCTGGTCAGTGCCATTTCCGTTCCTTGGCGGGTAGTAGCTAAAGCCCTAAATGTTCCCTCAAAAAATGTGCATTCCCCAGGGACTGCTTACGAAAACCTCGGCAGTACGGCGATTCAGCAGATCGAATCAGGATCGTGTCGAGGTCGGGTAGGTGTCCTCCACCAAGGGCCGCTTTGGGTCGAAAGCCACGAGTCGTGGATGACTGACTTCCTCAAGGTGTGAAGTTGCCCTTCGACTGCCATCTGATTTCCCCTCGCTATTCCAACGACTCAAATTCCTTGAGTCTACGCCATAAGAACTCCAGTGCTCGCTGGAATACGGGATGGCAATCGGCGTAGGGAAGTTCATCTAGCGGAGCCCAGAAAAACTCGAACACATGGCCGTGGTCATCTAGTGTCTGATGAGCCCAGCTTTCAGGGAGATCACGCAATGCTCGACAAAGTTGAAACGACCATATTTGATCTAGATGTTCGGCATTCCAGCACCCCAAGTCCGTCTCAACTATCGCGTCGTCGATGCCAGACTCCTCTGCCAGCTCACGCAAGGCGGCCTCGCTGGGAGCTTCCCCACTCTCAATAGTGCCTTTACCAGTTGCGTGCCTGCCATAGGGTGTCGGAATAGGAGAAGCCTGGACGGTGGCGAAGACGACAGCACTACAGGGCATACCTTGCCAGGAATCATTGCTCTCTCCACATGAAGCTCGAAAAGCCATCCATGATAGGCGTTCAGTTTGGCTTGTACGAATCGGGAAACGGAAGGGCATTGTAGACAGAGAACGGCGTTCGACCTGATAGCCGTACGCTACTTTTCTCCTTGGTACCGGATTAAATTTCGTTCACGTTGCGCCCTTTAGTCATAAGGCATTCGACAGCAAATCAGCCATACTCCAGAATGCAGTGGTTTTTGGGGGAAAACCCTTGCACAGCCAACGACATACCAACTTTTAGTGAGCCTCAACGTGAAAACATCCCTGTCCATCCTCAGCCTGCTGCTGTTGCTCACAGGTACTGCGACCCTTCCGTCGACCGCTGCTGCACAACCCCCGGCCCAGGTTCAACGTGACCCATCCAAGCTGCATCTCGCCTCGGGCAGTGCCCTGCTGATCGACCTGAACACCAACCAGGAACTGTATTCGAGCCATGCCGACCGCGTGGTACCGATTGCCTCGGTGACCAAACTGATGACGGCGATGGTAGTGCTGGATGCCAAGCAGCCCATGGATGAGATGCTCACCATGACCCTTGCCAACAACCCGGAAATGAAAGGCGTGTATTCGCGTGTGCGGCTGGGCAGCCAGCTCGACCGCCGCGAAACCTTGCTGATTACCCTGATGTCATCGGAAAACCGTGCGGCCAACACCCTGGCCAACCATTACCCCGGCGGCTACCCGGCGTTCATCAAGGCGATGAACGCCAAGGCCCGCAGCCTGGGCATGGCGCACACCCGCTACGTCGAGCCGACCGGCCTGTCGACGCAGAACGTGTCCACGGCCCGTGACCTGGCCAAGCTGCTGATGGCGTCGCGCAAGTACCCGATGCTGAGCGAGCTGTCGACCACCCGCGAGAAGACCGTGGCCTTCCGCAAGCCCAACTACACCCTGGGCTTCCGCAACACCGACCACCTGGTGAACAAGAGCAACTGGGACATCAAGCTGACCAAGACCGGCTTCACCAATGAAGCCGGGCACTGCCTGGTGCTGCTGACCCGCATGGACAACCGCCCGGTTGCCATGGTGATCCTCGACGCCTTTGGCAAGTACACCCACTTCGCCGATGCCAGCCGCATGCGTCAGTGGCTGGAAACCGGTGCTGCCAAGCCGGCGCCGGCGGTGGCCATGCAGTACAAGGCGGAGCGGCAGAACAAGGGGCGCCTGGCGGCCGAATGACCGCCACCGGAATGATGGGGCCTGCACCGGCCCTATCGCCGGCAAGCCAGCTCCCACAGTGACAGCACCAGGCCTGCGAGAGCAACTGCCCTGCGCGGTCGATGTGGGAGCCGGCTTGCCGGCGATGGGCTGCACAGCAGCCCCAAGTTCGTCAGGCCGTGGTGCTGACCATCCCGCCCGCGCTGCTGCCACCCGTTTTCTGTAGCGCTTCGAGCAACTGCGCGGTGGCCTGCAGGATTTCACCATTGATGGTGGCGATACTCGCCTGCTTGGCGGACACAACTGCCAGCTTGGTGGTTTCGTCCATCTTCTGCGCCATCAACTGGGCCAGTTGCTTCTGCTCCTCGGCCAATTGCTTCTGCAGCTTCTTGATCATCTCGCGCAATTGCCTGATGTGCGCAGGCTCCGAACTTTCACTGCTGCCCTGGGCGCCTTGAGCCTGGCCGCCACCGCTCAATTTCGACGTGTCGGCCTGAGTGCCGGCCCCACTCTCTTCAGTCTTTTGCGCATCCTGGCTGTCGGCGACCTGGGTTGTGCTCACCGCCTGGGCCGTGGTGCTGATGCTGACTGCTGCAATACCTGTCATGTCTTACTCCCTGCGTTGCAAATTGGTCCTTGGGTTGTTCTGCCTATCGGCCGACAGGCGCAAGCCTTTAGCCCCCCTGTTGCAAGTGGCCGGTCGCCCGCCAGTAAATTCCCCGTCGTTTGGCTCGTTCCACCCAATGTACAAACGCAGGCGCCGGCCTCTCCCGGCGAGCGTCAACATTCGACCATTATGGAACCGCAGCCATGAGCCAGTCTGCAAACCCGGAAACCATCAAGGACCTGATCGGCGTGGGCTTCGGCCCTTCCAACCTGGCCCTGGCCATCGCCCTGGAAGAACTCGCCGAGTCTCAGGGCCATGCCCTCGACGCGCTGTTCATCGACAAACAGCAGGACTATCGCTGGCACGGCGAAACCCTGGCCACCCAGAGCGAGCTGCAGATCTCGTTCCTCAAGGACCTGGTGTCGCTGCGCAACCCCACCAGCCCCTACAGCTTCGTCAACTACCTGCACCAGAAGCAGCGCCTGGCCGACTTCATCAACCTCGGTACCTTCTACCCCTGCCGCCTCGAGTACAACGACTACCTGCGCTGGGCCGCCGAGCACTTCGCCACCCAGGCGGTATATGGCGAGGAAGTGCTGCGCATCGAGCCGGACGTGCAGGCGGGCCGGGTCGAGCACCTGCGCCTGGTCTCGCGCGACGCCCAAGGCCGCGAATACAGCCGCCGCACCCGTTCGGTTGTGGTCGGCAGCGGCGGCACGCCGAAAATCCCGGAAAAGTTCGGCGCCTTCAAGGACGACCCGCGGGTATTCCATCACTCCCAGTACCTGAGCAGCCTGAACAAGCTGCCGTGCACCGCCGACAAGCCGATGCGCATTGCCGTGATCGGTTCGGGCCAGAGCGCCGCCGAGGCGTTCATCGACCTCAACGACAGCTACCCGTCGGTCAAGGTCGACATGATCCTGCGCGGTTCGGCCCTCAAGCCTGCCGATGACAGCCCGTTCGTCAACGAGATCTTCTCGCCGGACTACACCGACCTGGTCTACAACGAACCGGCCGACCAGCGCAGCAAGCTGCTGGGCGAATACCACAACACCAACTATTCGGTGGTCGACCTCAACCTGATCGAACGCATCTACGGCATCCTCTACCGGCAGAAGGTCGCCCACCAGTACCGCCACAACGTGCTGTGCCGGCGCCAGGTCGAAGCCGTGGTGGCCACCCGCGAAGGCCTGGAACTGACCCTGCGCGACCTCGCCACCGGCCAGCAGCAGACCCACCGTTACGACGCGGTGATACTCGCAACCGGCTACGAGCGCCGCTCGCACCGTGACCTGCTGGCGCCCCTGGCAGGCTACCTGGAAGATTTCAGCGTCGACCGCAACTACCGCGTGCTGGCCAGCCCCGACCTGCAGGCCTCGGTGTACCTGCAGGGCTTCTGCGAAAACAGCCACGGCCTGAGTGACACCCTCCTCTCGGTGCTGCCGGCGCGCGCTGCGGAAATTGGCCGCGCGCTGTACCAGGACCTGGCGCAGCTGCACGGCAAGCCGCAACCGGCAGTGGCCCTGACCCGCGCCTGATCCCTCCTGCTTCATGCCTTCCAGGCCGACCTTGGCCTGAATCGATTGGGGCCGCTGTGCGGCCCATCGCCGGCAAGCCGGGCTCCCACAGGTACAGCACTGACCTCAACCCTGTGGGAGCCGGGCTTGCCGGCGATGGGCTGCGCAGCAGCCCCAATGACACTGACGCACAGGCATTGGCCCTCGGCCTTGAAACATTTGCTTGCATTTAAAACGGCAGGTTTTCGATTCTCATTCGTCCTTATCAATACAGCCCCTCTTTGGCTGGGCACACGCTCGACTCCCCATTGCAGAAGACCGTCAGATGGCCAAATCACCGAAAAAATCCAAATCCAGGCTGTGGTTCCTGGTCCACAGCTGGCTCGCCTTGCCGATCTGGTTCTTTGTCCTGATCGTCTGCTTCACCGGCATGCTCGCCGTGGTCAGCCAGGAAATCGTCTGGCTGGCCGACCCGGCCGTGCGCGCCAACAAGCCCGACGCCGACGCCGAACGCCTGAGCTTCCAGCAGGTACTGGACGCCCTGCACAAGGCCGAGCCGGACATGGTGGTGGAGCGGTTGATCCAGCCCGACGGTTCGCACTTTGCGGTCAAAGCCAATGTCACCCTGCCTGACGGCACCAGCCCGACGCTGTATGTAAACCCCTACAACGGGGCCATCCAGGGCAAGACCCCGGACTTCAACTTCGAAGCCTTCACCCGCGCCCTGCACGGCTGGTGGCTGGTACCGTTCACCAGCGGTTTCAGCTGGGGCTGGTACCTGGTGTCGCTGCTCGGGCTGCCCATGCTGGCTTCGCTGGTCACCGGCCTGGTGGTGTACAAGAAGTTCTGGAAGGGCTTCTTCAAGCCGGTGCGCACCGGCCATGGTTCGCGGATTTTCTGGGGCGACCTGCACCGCCTGGCCGGGGTCTGGTCGATCTGGTTCATTGCGGTCATTTCCATCACCGGCACCTGGTTCCTGATCCAGGCGATCCTGGCCGACAACCACATCACCATTTCCAGCCGGCCCATCGTGCCGGTGATCGCCCGTGAGGACGTGCCGCAAATCCCGACTGGCAGCCCGGCAACGCGCATCGACCTGGATGAAGCGGCACGCATCACCGGCCTGGCGGTCCCGGGGCTGGACATCAGCTTCATCTCGCTGCCGGCCACCGCCTACAGCCACATCACCCTGGCAGGGCCAGGCTGGTACCCGCTGATGTTCCAGAGCGCCTCGGTAAACCCGTACACGCGTAATGTCGACAGCCAGTTCCTGATCAGCGACCGCTCCGCCCTGGAGTTCGTCACCGAATCCATGCGCCCGCTGCACACCGGCGATTTCGGCGGCCTGCCGATCAAGCTGGTGTGGTTCTTCTTCGGCCTGGTCCTCACCCTGATGGTGTTCAGCGGCTTGCTGATCTGGACCAAACGCACCGCCCAGGCCACCGCCGCCGCCCTCAAGCGCAGCGAGCGCGCACCGCGCATGGCGCGCCATGAACCCACCGCGGAGATCCGCCCATGAGCCAGGCCCAAGCCGTGACCGTCAGCCCGCTGAAGCAACTGTGGCTGAAGTGGCGTTTTCACCTGAACATCCTGCTGATTCTCATCCCGCTGGGCTTCATGCCCAAGTACTTCGCCGACGCCAAGCTGTTCCGCGGCGAAGCGGGGCTCGGCGCCAATGTGATCAACGACATCCAGGTCGGCCCCTATACCCTGGACCTGGCCGAGATGCGTGACGAGGCGCCCCGCGCCGACGGCCCTGCCGGCCACTTCAAGGTCTTCAATGCGTCGCTGTGCAAGGCCTGCGTCAACGGCGTCAAGGCGGCCTACCTGCGCATCGGCAAACCGCGCAGCCTGCGCGCCGCCGGCACGATTTTCTTCGGTGCGCCGTACAACATGGGCACCTCGTTGCCGATCCCGCCACGCACCAAGCCCGACGCGCAGATCTGGATCACCCTGGAAGGCTGGGACGGCAGCATGCACCAGGCGTCGGTCCCTCTGGCCAAGGCATCGCCAGCCACCGTGGCCTGGCTCGAGAAACAAGGAGGCAAGAAATGAAACACCTGATACGCACCCTCGCCCTGCCCTTGCTGGTGCTGGCCGCCGGCCCGGCCCTGGCGCACAACCCGATGTGCGAATGCGAAGAACTGCCTGGCGGCCAGGTCAAGTGCACCGGCGGCTTCTCGGATGGCAGCGGTGCCCCCGGGGTAACCCTGGACGTGATCGCCTACGACGAACAGGTGCTGGTCGGCGGCAAGCTCGGTGATGATTCGACCCTGACCTTCAAGCGCCCGGACGGCGAATTCTACGTGCTGTTCGATGCCGGCCCCGGGCACGTGGTGGAAGTCGACCACGCCGATATCGCCCAGCCATGAGCCGCGCCCAAGTGATTCGCCCGGCCGGTGCCGGGCACGAAACCCTGTACGTGCTGCTGGTCAGCCTGCTGATCGTGGTACTCGCCACCTGCGTGGTGCTGCTGCGCGGCGAACGCGAGGATGAACAGGCCATCGCCAGCCACCAGATCGACGCCCGTCGCGACCTCACCGCCGCCGAGCAAGGCCTGTACACCGACCTGCGGGTGGCCTTCGACGAAATCCAGCTGCTGCGTGAAGAAAACGCCGCCGCGCCCAGCGTGCAGGCCCTGGCCGAGGAAGGCCTGCCGCCGTTCGTGGTCGATGCCGGCAGCCAGAGCCGCGGCAACCACCAATGGTCGTGGCTGGAACCCGGGGCCTACCTCGGCCGCAGCCAGGCCCCGGAAGTGGCCGGCAGTCTGCTGCTGATCCTGCCGGCCGACAGCACCGGCCAGGCCGATGTCTGGCTGCGCCGCGACAGCGCCGCCGTGACCCCGGACGACCTTGGCCAGGCCGCCCTGATCGCCGCCGGCTGGCAGCAAGTGGTCAGCCATTACGACGCCGGGGTCACCCGCGAACACCGTCACTGAACCCAAGGACTCCCCCATGCTCCGCTCCGCCCTCGCCCTGCTCCTGGCCCTTGCCCTGCCGGCACAGGCCCTGGCCGATAACGGCAAGCCCCTGCGTATCGGCATTACCCTGCACCCCTACTACAGCTATGTGAGCAACATCGTCGGCGACAAGGCCGAAGTGGTGCCGCTGATTCCGGCGGGGTTCAACCCGCATGCCTACGAGCCACGGGCCGAGGATATCAAGCGCATCGGCACCCTGGACGTGGTGGTGCTCAACGGCGTTGGCCATGACGATTTCGCCGACCGCATGATCGCCGCCAGCGAAAAGCCCGGCATCAACACCATCGAGGCCAACCAGAACGTACCCTTGCTGGCGGCCACCGGCATTGCCGCCCGTGGCGCCGGCAAGGTGGTCAACCCGCACACCTTCCTGTCGATCAGCACCACCATCGCCCAGGTCAACAACATCGCCCGCGAACTGGGCAAGCTCGACCCGGACAACGCCAAGCTGTACACGCAAAACGCCCGCGCCTATGCCAAGCGCCTGCGCACGCTGCGTGCCGACGCACTGGCCAAGGTCACCGAGGCGCCCAGCGCCACCTTCCGGGTCGCCACCATCCATGCCGCCTACGACTACCTGGTGCGCGACTTCGGCCTGGAGGTGACCGCGGTGGTCGAGCCAGCCCATGGCATCGAACCCAGCCCGGCCCAGCTGAAGAAGACCATCGACCAGCTCAAGGCGCTGGACGTGCGGGTGATCTTCTCGGAAATGGACTTCCCGTCGGCCTATGTCGAAACCATCCAGCGTGAATCCGGCGTGCGCCTTTACCCGCTGACGCACATCTCCTACGGCGAATACACCAAGGACAAGTACGAAGTGGAGATGAAGCGCAACCTCGACACCGTGGTCCGCGCCATCCAGGAGAACCGCGCATGACCGCCGCCGCCAACCTGGTAACAGCCTGCGGGCCGCGCATCGAGTTTGCCGGCATCGACCTGACCCTGGGTCGCACCCGCATCCTCGAACAGGTCAGCTTCAACGTCGCCGCCGGCAGCGTGCATGCCATCGTCGGCCCCAACGGCGGCGGCAAGAGTTCGCTGATCAAGACCCTGCTCGGGCAGATGCCGCACCAGGGCCAGCTGACCCTGCACTGGCCCGGCGAACGCGAAGTGATCGGCTATGTGCCGCAGGCGCTGGAGTTCGACCGTGGCCTGCCGATGACCGTGGACGATTTCATGGCTGCCATGTGCCAGCACCGCCCCGCCTTCCTCGGCCTGTCGCGCCGTGTGCAGCCGGCCATCGACGCGGCCCTGGCGCGGGTCGGCATGCTCGACAAGCGCAAACGGCGCATGGGCGCGCTTTCCGGTGGCGAACGCCAACGCGTGCTGCTGGCCCAGGGCCTGATCCCCGAGCCGCAACTGCTGGTGCTGGACGAGCCGATGTCGGCCCTGGATGAAGCTGGTATCCAGGTGTTCGAACAACTGCTGCAGGGCTGGCGCCAGGCCGGCACCACCGTGCTGTGGATCGAACACGACCTGGAAGCCGTGCTGCGCCTGGCCGACCGGGTTACCGGCCTGAGCCGCCAGGTACTGTTCGACGCCCCACCCGCCCAGGCCCTTACCCCAGAGCGCCTGCTCGGCCTGTTCTCCGTTCACCCGCGTAGCGAGAGCCTTGCCTGATGAGTTTCGAAATCTTTCGGCAAACGGTCCAGGACTGGGCCACTGCCGGCTACCTGCCCGAGGCGCTGGCCTACGGCTTCGTGGTCAACGCTCTGCTGGCCGGTTTGATGATCGGCCCGGTGCTGGGCGGCCTGGGCACCCTGGTGGTGGTCAAGCGTTTTGCCTTCTTCTCCGAGGCGGTCGGCCATGCCGCGCTGACCGGCGTGGCCATTGGCATCCTGCTGGGCGAGCCCTACACCGGCCCCTACGGCAGCCTGTTCGGCTACTGCCTGCTGTTCGGCATCTTGCTCAACTTCCTGCGCAACCGCACCGGGCTGTCGCCGGACACACTGATCGGCGTATTCCTGTCGGTGTCGCTGGCGCTGGGCGCCAGCCTGCTGCTGATGCTGGCGGGCAAGATCAATGTGCACATCCTCGAGAACGTGCTGTTCGGATCGGTGCTGACCGTCAGCGGCCAGGACCTGGTGGTGCTGGGCATCGTCGCGGTGCTGGTGCTGGCATTGGCCGTGCCGCTGTACAACCGCATCATGCTGGCCAGTTTCAACCCACAGCTGGCGGCCGTGCGCGGGGTGGCGGTGAAAACCCTGGACTACCTGTTCGTGGTGCTGGTGACCCTGGTCACCGTGGCCTCGGTGAAGGTGATCGGGGCGATCCTGGTCGGGGCGCTGCTGGTGATTCCCGCTGCCGCCGCACGCCTGGTCAGCCAGTCGCTGAAGGGCTTTTTCTTCCTGTCGGTGCTGATCGCCACGCTGAGCACGTTGCTCGGCATCCTGCTGCCGATCGTTTTCGACCTGCCGGTGCCGTCCGGCGCCGCGATCATCCTGGTCGCGGGCATCTGCTTCGCCCTGGCGGCGCTGGCCCGCGCCCTCGTCCCCCGCCTGCAAGGAAACCCGGCATGAACCTGAAACGCCTGACCCTGGCGCTGGCCCTGGCCGGCCTGCCCTCGCTGTCTTTCGCCACGCAAGTGCTGACCACCCTGCCCGTCACCCACAGCCTGGCCAGCGCCCTGCTCGACGGCACCACGGTGCAGCTCACGCGTGCAGCCCCCGCCAACCTGCCTGCCAGCCGCCAACCGTCCTATTTCAGCGGGCGCGGTGGCGCCAGCCTGCACAAGGCCGCGCAGCAGGCCGACGCGGTGATCGGCGTGCGCTCGATCTGGCGTGACGACCCGCTGTACCCGATGGCCCGGCGCAGCAATATCCGGATCGTCGAGATCGACGCCGCACGGCCTGTGGATGGCGCGCTGCCGGGTATTGCGGTGAGCGGTGACGAGGCCTATGGCGCCTACCCCTGGCTCAACCCGACCAACTTCGGGCGCATGGCCGACGTGGTAGCCAATGACCTGGAGCGGTTGGCGCCGGGCGACAAGGCAAAGATCCAGGGCAACCTGGTCGGGCTCAAACGCCAGTTGCTGGAGCTCTCGGCCAGCAGCCAGACACGCTTGGCCAAGGTCGACAACCTGACGGTGGTGAGCCTGTCGGAGCGACTGGGTTATCTGGCCAGCGGGTTGAACCTGGACATGGTCGAGCAGCCGCAGCCGGCCGAGTGGGATGCGGCTGCGCTGAAGGCGCTGGGGGACAACTTGAAGGCGCAGGATGTGGCGCTGGTGCTGGACCATCGGCAGCCGGAGGCGGCTGTAGCCGAGGTGATCAAGGCGTCCGGGGCGAAGCTGGTGGTGGTGGAAAGTGACCCTGAGGATGCGTTTGCCGGGTTGAAGGCCAGTGTGGATCAGGTGGTTGGAGCACTGGGCGAAAGCTGATGTTGGCTGTGCCGGCCTCTTCGCGGGCTTGCCCGCTCCCACAGGTACCTCACTGTTCTCTGGCCTTGCGCTATCCCTGTGGGAGCGGGCAAGCCCGCGAAGAGGCCGGTGCAAGCAATGGACAGCTAGCGCTTCATGCACCGCTGATAACGCTCATCAACCCGCCCGGCAAACCACGCCGTGGTCAGCTTGCGGGTGATCTTCGGGCTTTTCAGCTGAATCCCCGGCAGCACCGCCCGTGGCACCGGCTTGCCGGCCGCGGCATCTGCCAAGGCAAACACCCCGCTGTACAGCTTGCTGTCCTCGAAGGCCAAGCTATCGCCCTCCTCCAGCTGGCTGCGGATCTGCGGGTTGCGCAGGCCCAGCTTCCCTCCCAGTTTGCGCGCCGCCTTTTCCGTGGTCCCGGGCATGATCGAGCCCGGCGCCACCAGGTCGCCATCCAGCGCCAGCGTTACCCCCGTCACCTTGCTCAGTGCTGCCTGGAATGCCGCATTGCGGCTGGCGTACCAGCCCGCGTTGAAATCGGCAAAGCGGTACAGCTGGCGATCGTAGTTGGCCGAATAGCCCAGCAAGTGGGCGATACCGAAATACATGCCGCCGCGCCGGGTGAACACTTCCTGGCGAATACTGCCGTCGTGGCTGTAGGGGTAATCCCGCGCATGCTTTTCGGCAAAGTCGATGCTGACCTGCATCGGCCCACCGGTATGCACCGGGTTCAGCCCGCCCAGCAAGGTCTTGCCCAGCGGCACGCGAGCGATGACTTCGTCATACAGTTCGCTCAACTGCTTCTCGCTGCGCACCGCCTGCAAACGTTGCTGGTAGCTCTTGCCATTACCCGACGGCGCCTTCAGCGCACCATCGACCAGCAGCTTGGGGATATGCAGGCGCGCGGCGCGCCGGTCGATTTCCTCCCGGGCGATACGCCCCAGGTTGGGCACCTGCGGGTCGGCATTGAAGGTCGATTCCTGTTCGGTCACCGCCAGCACCGCACACAGGTTGCTCTTGCTGGGGGCAATACGCTGGGCCTCGAACGCCACCTGAATGTCCCGGGCCCAGCCCTCACGGTCCTTGGCCTGGGCGGGCAACAGCCGCAGCAGTTGGGCGCGGACCTTGGCCGGGTCCGCCTCGGGCGCTTCCTCACGGCGCCCGGCGCAGCCTTGCAGCAGCGCCAGGGCCATCAACCCGACAGCCAGTAACCGGCCGTTCAGGGCTGTTCACCGACCAGGTAGGTCTTGCTGATGTGCCGGAACAGCGGGTGGCCGGCACTGCCCATAAGCTCGAACAAAACCATTTCGCGGGTCACCACCTGCGCCCCCGCGGCCCGCATGCGCGCCAGCCCTGCAGCCTTGCTCGCCAGGGTACGGCTGTCACAGGCATCCTCGACCACGAACACCTGCTTGCCCAGCGCCAGCAGGCCGAGCACGGTCTGCAGCACACACACGTGGGTTTCCATGCCACAGACAATCACTTGCTCGCGCGCCATCAAACTCGCTGGCAGGCACTCTGCGGCCACGCAGGAAAAATGGCTTTTCTCCACCACCTCGGCGGCCGGCGCTGCGGCCAGCAGCTCGGCCAGGGTATGGCCCAGGCCCTTGGGGTACTGCTCGGAAATCACCGTCGGCAGTTCCAGCTCGTTCGTCGCCGCCAGCAACCAGCGGGCCCGCGCGCGGGTGCCTTCAGGGTCGCTCATGGCGCCGATGAGTTTTTCCTGGATGTCGACGACCAGCAGCGTGGCCTTGTGGGGATCGATCAGCATTGTCTGCCTCTTGCCTGGGAAAAGGCCTAGCCTCCCCCAAGGCAAGCGGTGACGTCAATCAGGCGGACAGCCGAAGCGGTTGTAGCGACGCGGTCAGCGCAGCGAGCACCCGGTCCTCATGCTCATGGATGAAGAAGTGGCCGCCAGGGAACATCTGCAGCGAGAACGCCCCGTGGGTTTCCTGGCGCCAGGCCTGCAACTGCTCGTCACTGGCGCGGTCCTGCATGCCGCCCAACACGTGCAGCGGGCACTGCAACGCCGGCCGCTGGCGGTAGGCGTAGGTACCACACAGCAGGAAGTCGGCGCGCAGGGTGGGCAAGGTCAGGCTCATCAGCTCGGCGTTGGCCAGCACTTCCTCGGGCGTGCCCTGAAGCTCGCGCAACTCGCCGATCAACTCGGCGTCGCTCTTGGGCTCGCGCCAGTTCTTGCCGTCGTAGTCCTCACGGCGGGTCGGCGCTGCGGTACCGCAGGCAAACAGGGCCAGTGGCGCCGGGCAGCCCAGCGCCTGCAACTCATGGGCAAGTTCAAATGCCAGCAAGGCGCCCAGGCTATGGCCGAGCAGCGCGTAGGGGGTGCTGGCCGCCAGGCGCTGTTCGGTGGCCAGTTGCCGGGCCAGGGCCTGCATGTCGGTGTGCAGTGGCTCGGCCATGCGCGCACCACGCCCGGGCAGTTCCACCGGGCGTACCTGCAACCACGTCGGCAGCTTGCGCCGCCAGCGGCTGTAGACCATGGCGCTGGCCCCGGAATACGGCAGGCACAGCAGGTTCAATGCAGTCACTGGGCGGCGGCTTCGGCCATTTTCTGGCGCAGGCTCAGCGGGCGCATGTCGGTCCAGACTTCATCGATATAGGCCAGGCAGTCCTTCTTCAGGCCGCTCTTGCCTACGGCACGCCAGCCGTTGGGGATGGCTTTGTAGTCGGGCCAGATCGAGTATTGCTCTTCGTGGTTGACCACTACCTGGAACTGGATATCGTCGCGGTCGAAAACGGAAGTCATTGCCTGTCTCCTTGAGTGATGGGTGCCGTTGCGCGCCTGGCGCAGGGGGGCTTTCAAGTAGACGTAGCGTGCGGCGGAAAAATTAGTGGGGCTGACGCGGTCTTCAGGTGTCACGCAACAGGTCGTGGGTATCAAGCAAGCGGAAGGCCACCTGCGGGTTGCGCTCCAGCCCACGGCGGATCGCCGCCGGGATCGACTGCCGGGTCTTGCGGCACAGCCCGGGCTGGTCGTCCAGTTCGATGACAATCCCGCGCATGGTCCGTACTTCATTGAAGCCAGGGGCGATATGCACGCGGATGCCGAGGTTTTCGTACATCCGCTGCTGCAGGCGTTGCAGGTCTTCCAGGTCCTTGAGGTTTTCCAGGCGGTCGAGCAGGCGCTTTTCTTCCTGGCGGGTCAGCAGGAGGATGCGCTGGGCTGTCTGCGGGTGGTCGGCCAGGTGTTCGCGGCCACAAATGCAGGCGCCAGGTGGGCAGGGTTGGCGCAGGGTTGGAGAACTGGTCATGGGGCAAGCATAGCCAGTTTTTGTGCCGCCTGTGCGGGCCCTATCGCCGGCAAGCCGGCTCCCACAGGAGCCGCGATGGCGTAAAAAAACTTTCCTGTCAGGATAAAAAATTTCACAAATCTCTAGACCGTCACCCCTCACTTCGCCTATAAATCGCCAAAAGGAAATTTATATTCCTACCAAGAAACATAACTTCGCCTCCCGCGAAGCCTCTTTTGCCCTTGTGCCCGACCTGCCCCACTCCATCACGAGGCCTATCCGACATGCATCCCGCTCCCGATCACTTCATCCTGCGCGTCAGCTGCCCGGCCGTGTCCGGCATCGTCGCCGCGGTGACCACCTACCTGGCCGAGCACGGTTGCTACATCAGCGAGATGGCGCAGTTCGACGACGAGGACAACGGGCGCTTCTTCATGCGCGCGGTGTTCCGCTACAACACCGGTGTCACGGGTGACACACCGCAGCTGGAAGCCGGCTTTGCCGATGTCGCCCAGCACTTCGACATGCAGTGGAGCCTGCACAGCAGTGCCCGGCCAATGCGCGTGCTGCTGATGGTGAGCAAGTTCGACCACTGTCTGTCCGACCTGCTGTACCGCCATGCCAAGGGCGAGCTGGACATGCAGATCACCGCCGTGGTCTCCAACCACCTGGACCTGCGCCCGATGGCCGAGCGCCAGGGCATCCGTTTCGTCTACCTGCCGGTCAGCAAGGACACCAAGGCCGAACAGGAAGCCGCGCTGCTGCGCATCGTCGAGGACACCGGCACCGAACTGGTGGTGCTGGCGCGCTACATGCAGATCCTCTCCGACGACCTGTGCCGCCAGCTGTCAGGCCGGGCGATCAACATCCACCATTCGTTCCTGCCCGGTTTCAAAGGCGCCAAGCCTTATCACCAGGCCTACCAGCGCGGGGTGAAGCTGATCGGCGCCACCGCCCACTACGTCACCAGCGACCTCGACGAAGGCCCGATCATCGAGCAGGAAGTGCAGCGCGTGGACCATGCCTACGCACCGGACGACCTGGTGGCCATCGGCCGCGACACCGAGACCATCGCCCTGTCCCGCGCCGTGAAATACCACCTGGAGCACCGGGTGTTCCTGAACCACGACCGCACGGTGATCTTCAAATGAACGCCACTCCCGGTATCAAGCTGATCGACGGCAAGGCCACCGCGGCGCGGGTGCTGGCCGAGGTACGCGAGCAGGTGCAGGAGCTGCGCCAGGGCGGCGTGCAGCCGGGCCTGGCGGTGGTGCTGGTGGGCGCCGACGCTGCCAGCCAAGTGTATGTGCGCAACAAGGTGCTGCGTGCCGAAGAGGTGGGCATCCGCTCGCTGGAGCATCGCCTGCCCGCCGACACCAGCCAGGCCGAGCTGCTGGCCCTGATCGACCGCCTCAACCGCGACGCCGAGGTCAACGGCATCCTCGTGCAACTGCCGTTGCCGGCCCATATCGACGAACACCGCATTCTCCAGGCGATCAGCCCACTGAAGGATGTGGACGGTTTCCACAGCGAGAACGTCGGCGGCCTGGCCCAGGGCCGCGATGTGCTCACCCCGTGCACGCCCAGCGGCTGCATGCGCCTGCTGCGCGATGCCTGTGGCGAGCTGCGCGGCAAGCATGCGGTGGTGGTCGGCCGCTCGAACATCGTCGGCAAGCCTATGGCCGCCCTGCTGCTGCAGGCCGACTGCACGGTGACCGTGGTGCATTCGCACAGCCGCGACCTGCAGGCCTTGTGTCGCCAGGCCGACATCCTGGTGGCCGCAGTGGGCAAACCACGGCTGATCGGTGCCGACTGGCTCAAGCCTGGCGCGGTGGTGATCGACGTCGGTATCAACCGCATCGACGAAGGCGGCCACAGCCGCCTGGTCGGCGATGTCGACTTCGCCGCCGCCCTGCCCCAGGTGGCCGGCATCACACCGGTGCCCGGCGGCGTCGGCCCGATGACCATCGCCTACCTGATGAAGAACACCCTGCTCGCCCTCGACCTGCAACAACAGGCCGCCCACCAGGAGCGCACCCCATGCCTTTCGCCCTGCTGAAATACGGCCTGAGCGCCGACTACCCGGTGGAGGTCGACCTGCCACCACCGTGCGAACTCAAGCCACGCTATGACGTGGTGATCATCGGCGGCGGCGGCCACGGCGTGGCCATCGCCTACTACCTGGCCAAGTACCACGGCATCACCAATGTCGCCGTGCTGGAAAAGGCCTACCTGGGCGGCGGCAACACCGCGCGCAACACCGCGGTGATCCGCTCCAACTACCTCACCAGTGAGGGTGTGCGCTTTTACGCAGAATCGGTGCGCATGTTCCAGAACCTGTCGAACGAGTTCGACTTCAACATCATGTATTCCGAGCGCGGCCAGCTCACCCTGGCGCATACCGACGCCACCGTGCGCGCGTTCCGCCAGCGCGCCGAGGTCAACAAGCATTTCGGTGGCCGCACGGAAATGATCGACCGCCAGCAGATCCGCGAACTGGTGCCCAGCCTGAACCTGGACCCGGGGCACCTGCCGGTGCTGGCTGGCCTGTGGCACATCGACGGCGCCACCGCGCGCCACGACGCAGTGGCCTGGGGCTACGCCAAGCAGGCGGCCAAGCGCGGCGTCGAGATCCACCAGCTGACCGAAGTGCAGGACCTGCTGATCCGCAACGGGCGCATCGAGGCGGTGAAGACCAACCGTGGCACCGTGCAGTGCGGTTGCGTGGTGCAGGCCGTGGCCGGGGCCAGTTCGCTGCTGATGGCCAAGGCCGGCATCCGTGCGCCGATCCATACCTACCCGCTGCAGGCCATGGTCACCCAGCCGTTCAAGCCGTTCCTCGATCCGCTGGTCAGCTCGTCGGCGCTGCACTGCTACGTGCAGCAGACCAGCCGTGGCGAGATCGTCTTTGGCGGCGGCTCCGACCCCTACCCGCTGTACAACACCCGCTCCACCCTCGACCTCAAGGAAAGCCTGCTGGCCCACGCCATCGAGATGTTCCCGTTCATGGCCAACGCCAAGCTGATGCGCCAATGGGCCGGGATCACCGACATGACACCGGACTACAGCCCGATCATGGGCCTGTCGCCGGTGCACAACTATTACCTGGACGCCGGCTGGGGCACCTGGGGTTTCAAGGCCACGCCGATCTGCGGCAAGACCATGGCCGAGCTGGTCGCCAGTGGCGGCAAGGTGCCGGAACTGATCGCACCCTTTGCCCTGGAGCGCTTCAGCCGCTTCCAGCAAGTCAACGAAATGGGCGCCACCGCGGCCAGCCACTAAGGAGCGACGACGATGAAGATCCTGACCTGCCCCTTGAACGGCCCGCGCAATATCAGCGAGTTCACCTACGGCGGCGAATTCAGGCACATGCCCGACCCGGCCAGCTGCAGCGACGCCGAATGGGCCGACTATGTGTTCAACAGCGACAACCTTGCCGGGGTGGTGACCGAGTGGTGGCTGCACAACGCCTCCAGCTACTGGTTCCTGGCCGAACGCCACACGGTGAGCGACCAGGTGCTGCGCACCTTCGACCCAAAAGAACTGTTCGACCGCCGCGTCGACTTCACCCCCGCCGCCACCCCGGAGATTGCCGGATGAACAGCCACACTCGCCTCCCCGCACCCATGGGCCTGCTGATCGACCGCGAGCGGCCCCTGCACTTGCAGTTCGACGGCCAGGCCTGCCAGGGCTTTGCCGGTGACAGCATCGCCAGCGCCCTGCTCGGCAGCGGCCGCTGGCTGCTGTCGCGCTCGTTCAAGTACCACCGCCCGCGCGGCCCGCTGAGCATGGCCGGGCAGGATGCCAACACCCTGGTGCAGCTGCCGGACGAGCCCAATGTGCTGGCCGACCTGGAAGCCGCCCGCGATGGCCAGGTGGTCGAAGGGCAGAACTTCAACGGTAGCCTGGCGCACGACCGCGACGCCTACCTGGGCAAGTTTTCGCGCTTCATGCCGGTCGGCTTCTATTACCGCTCGTTCTACAAGCCCAAGGGCATGTGGAAGGTGTGGGAGCCGCTGATCCGCAAGAAAGCCGGCCTGGGCGTGCTCGCCCTCGGTTTCAGGCCGCAGTATTACGACAAGGCCTATCTGTTCGTCGATCTGGCTGTCATCGGCGCTGGCCCGGCGGGCCTGCGTGCGGCACTGGACGCGGCCAATGCCGGGGCCAAGGTGTTGCTGATCGAGCAACAGCCGGTGCTTGGCGGCTCGCTCACCTACGCCCGCTTCGACATTGCCGGCACCCGCGCCACCGGCCTGCGCCAGGAACTGCTGGCTGCCGTCGAGGGCCACCCGAACATCCAGGTGCTGCTGGAAGCCACCTGCAACGGCTGGTTCACCGACAACTACCTGCCGGTGATCCAGCACAAACGCCTGTACAAGGTGCGCGCCAGCCGCTGCCTGGTGGCAGCCGGTGCGTTCGACCAGCCGGTGGTGTTCCGCAACAACGACCTGCCGGGGGTCATGCTGACCAGCGCCGCGCAGCGGCTGATGAAGCTGTACGCGGTCAAGCCGGGCCAGCGCGCGGTAATCCTCACCGGCCACGATGACGGCTACCTCGCCGCCCTCGACCTGCAGGAGCAAGGCGTGGCCGTGGCCGCGGTGGTCGACATGCGCGCCGCGCCAGCCGATGCCGCAGTGGCCGCCGAACTGAAGCGCCGCGATATACCCGTGCACCTGGGCAGCACCGTGTACGAAGCCCTGCACGAAGCGGGCATGCGCCACGTGAGTGGCGTGGATATTCGCCCGATCACCGGCCAGGGCAAGGTCGGCTCGCATGGCCTGCGCCTGGCCTGCGACCTGCTGTGCATGTCGGCAGGCTACATGCCGGTGTACCAGTTGCTGTGCCAGGCTGGCGGCAAGCTGGCCTACGATGTGAACCGCGACGAATTCGCCATCAGCAACCTGCCGGCCGGGCTGGATATCGCCGGCTCGGTGAACGGCCGTCACGCACTGAGCAATGTGCTGGCCGACGCCACTCGCGGGGCTGCCGATGCGCTGGCAGCGCTGGGCCTGGAAGCGCCGGTGCAGCCAGTGTTCAGTGCCGAAGCCAAGGTCAACTTCCCCTGGCCGATCTTCCCCCACCCCAAGGGCAAGGATTTCGTCGATTTCGACGAAGACCTGCAAGTGCGCGACATCGTCAACGCCACCCGCAGCGGCTACCGCGACGTGCAGCTGGTCAAGCGCTTTTCCACGGTCGGCATGGGCCCGTCCCAGGGCCGCCACTCGGCGCTGCCGACCGCCCGCCTGGTGGCCCACGCCACCGGGCGCAGCATCAGCGAAACCGGGGTGACCACCGCCCGGCCACCGTTCCAGGCGGAAAAACTGGCCCACGTCGCCGGCCGCGCCTTCGACCCGTACCGGCAAACACCAATGCACCGCCGCCACCTGGAAGCCGGGGCGAAGATGATGCCGGCCGGCCTCTGGCAGCGCCCGGCCTATTATGGCAAGCCCGAGGAACGCAAACGCTGCATGCAGGAGGAAGCCCACCATGTGCGCGAGAAGGTCGGCCTGATCGACGTTTCCACCCTCGGTGGCCTGGATGTGCGCGGCCCCGACGCCGCCGAACTGCTGGAGCGCCTTTACACCTTCGGCTTCGCCAAGCTGGCCATCGGCCGCACCCGCTACGCGCTGATGACCAACGAGCACGGCGTGGTGATCGATGATGGCGTGTGCGCCCGGCTGGGCGAGCAGCACTTCTACGTCACCGCCACCACCAGCGGCGTCGACCGCATCTACCAGCAGATGCTGAAGTGGAACGCGCAATGGCGCCTGGATGTGGACGTCACCAACGTCACCGCCGCCCTCGCCGCGGTCAACCTGGCCGGGCCGCTGGCCCGCCAGGTGCTGGCCAAGGTATGTGACGATGTGGACCTGTCGGCCGAGGCCTTCCCTTATCTCGGCGTACGCCAGGGCACAGTGGCCGGTATCGCCGCGCGCATCCTGCGGGTCGGCTTTGTGGGTGAACTGGGCTACGAAGTGCACGTGCCGGCGCGCCACGCCGAGCGCCTGTGGGATGCCTTGATGCAGGCCGGCGCGGGGGTGGGCATTCGCCCGTTCGGCGTCGAGACCCAGCGCCTGCTGCGCCTGGAAAAAGGCCACGTGATCATCAGCCAGGACACCGACGGCATGACCCACCCGGCGGAGATCGACATGCAGTGGGCCATCGGCCGCAAGAAGCCATTCTTCGTCGGCAAGCGCTCGATCGAGATCCTCGAAGCGCAGCCGCTCAAGCGCAAACTGGTCGGCTTCACCCTGCCCAAGGGCAGCCCGCAGCCGCTGGAGGGGCATCTGGTGCTGGACGGGGCGGATATCAGCGGCAACGTCACATCCTGCGAATACTCGCAAACCCTGGGGCAGATCATCGGCCTGGCATACGCCGGTGCCCATCAGGCCACGCCTGGCATGCACATCCCGATCCGCGTGGAGGGCGGCGTGATGGTCAATGCCAAGGTGGTGCCCCTGCCGTTCCACGATCCCGACAACCTGCGCCAGGAGGTCTGAGCCATGACCAGTTTGCAAGCCGAAGCTTTTATTCCACCCAGCCCGCGGGCCGAGCTGTTGCACAACTGCGCGTTGACTGACCTGACCGATCTGGCAAGGGTCGGGTTTCGTGGGGGCGACAGTGCCGCTTGCCTGCAGGCGCGTGGCTACCGCTTGCCGTCGCTACCCAACCAGGCCGTGCGCCAGGAAGACGGTGGCTGGGTAGCGCGCTTGTCGCAGACCGAGTACCTGCTGTTGGGCAGCCTGGCGGACGGCGGTGCACGGGTGGCTGCCGAAGAGGCCGGGTGGGTGCAGGATGCCCGGCGCAACTACCTGCTGCCGCGCCAGGATAGCCATGCCTGGCTGCAGCTGTCGGGGGAGTATTGCAGCGCGGTGATGGCCAAGTTGTGCGGGGTGGACTTGCGCGCCCAGGCGTTTCCCGTTGGGGCGGTGGCGCAAACCTCGGCGGCGCGGATCAACGTGATCGTGCTGAATGTGGGGAGCGATGAGAGGCCGGCGTTGCAGTTGCTGTTTGATCGGGCGTCGCTGGCGTATTTCCGTGAAGCGGTACTGGATGCCATGGATGAGTTCGATGGTGGGTGGGTCGGGGTGGATGAACTGATGCATTGACCTGCCCCGGCCTGCCCTGTTCCTCATTAACGGCGCGATTCCTGTAGAAGCGGCCTTGTGTCGCGAAAGGGCCGCAAAGCGGCCCCGGCGTTTTTGCGGTGATGCACAGATCGTTGGGGGCGCTTCGCCCCCCTTTCGCGACACAAGGCCGCTCCTGCAAAGTAATCACGCAGCCCTGCGATACCTCAGTGCTTCATGCCCAGCTCGGCATCATCCATCAGCGCCTTGGCCATTGCGCTCAGGTAATGGGCGGCCCAGATCATCATCGGTTTCTCATCCATCAGGCCGGTGATGGTCAGTTCGCGGACATAGCCCATCAATTCCGAGGACTGCTCGCGGGCATCGCGACAGGGGATGCCGGGCTCGATGCGGAACAGTGGATGGGTGCCGTTTTCGCCTTGGTAGAAGGTGGTCTTGCCGACGGTGAATTGGGTGTCTTCTGTTGTCATTGGTGAATCCCCTGAAATTTCTCGACTGCTTGCACTGGCCCTTTCGCGGGCACGCCCGCTCCCACAGGTACTGTGCAACTCCTGAGTACGGTGAAGATCCTGTGGGAGCGGGCGTGCCCGCGAAGAGGCCAGAGCAGGCAACACATTACTTCTGCCCTAGTGCAAAGTGCTGCGCCCATTGGGCATCTGCACCTGGATCAAGGTGTCTTCGAAGGAATCGGGGGATGTGGGGTGGATCGGGGACAACTTTCAGCATGCTTTGGTATCCATTTGTTGGGCCACCACCGGCCTGCTGTCAAACAGGTAGGTGGCAGCTGTACATAGGTTGACAGACCGGCGGATACCAGAACCGGCGCACGCGAACGTGCCCCATGCACAGCCACCATGAAGGGCAAAGCCATGCGAAGTATCTCGTCGCGGCCTGTCAAAGCCGATCGCTGATGTGCAGCGACCCGCCGAGACTAGAGCGCTGCCAAAGCGGCCGCAACGGGAAACAGGCGGCGTGAGTATCTTTGGGAAATAGCCTACAAGGAAGGGGCTAAATCTGATTTTTCGTTCAAGCCGGGCAACGCATCTGCCCCAACCAGTACGCCACATCCACCTCGTCGATCTGCTCGGCACGCAGGAACCGCTCGGCATACTGGCGGTACACCCCGCTGCTGAGGAACAGCTCCAGCAACTGGCCGTCGATGTGCCCGCCGCGGGCCATGCCCACCAGGATCTTCACCGACTCGGACAAGGTCTTCGGCGCCTTGTAGGGCCGGTCGGCCGCAGTCAGCGCCTCGAAGATGTCGGCAATCGCCATCACCCGCTCGGCAATACCCAGGTCCTGCTCGCCCAGCCGGCGCGGGTAGCCGCTGCCGTCCATTTTCTCGTGGTGGTTGCCGGCGATGTCCGGCACCCGCTTGAGCTGGCGGGGGAACGGCAAGGAACTGAGCATGATGATGGTCTGCACGATGTGTTCGTTGATCTTGAAGCGTTCCTCATCATTCAGCGTGCCGCGGCGGATCGCCAGGTTGTACAACTCGCCATGATTGCTGGCGTAGGCCGGCAAGCGCATGTCGAAGCCCCAGCGGTTGCGCGGGTCGCCCTTGGCCACCGGGGGCTTGCGGGGGCCCCAGGGCACGCAATGCTCGGGGCGGTCGGCCAGCAGTGGTTCGTCAACCGGTAGCGCAGGCGCAGGCACGTCGGCAAAGCGCTCCACCTCATCACGGGAGATGCCAAGGCGGTTGTCGAAATGGCGCTGCCAGCGGCGCTGGCCAATCTGCTGCAGGCGTTCGATGTCGGCGTCCTGCATGAACTCGCCGCCGATGTTGGCCTGGGCGACGAAGGCGAAGTCGTCCTGCAGCTGGGCCTGGCTGCGCGCCCGGGTGGCTTGCAGCGCCTGCTGGTCGCCACCGCTGGCCAGGCCTTGCCAATAGGCCAGCTCGGCATCCCGC
Organism: Pseudomonas sp. UBA6753; assembly: GCF_002453565.1. Lineage (NCBI taxonomy): Bacteria > Pseudomonadati > Pseudomonadota > Gammaproteobacteria > Pseudomonadales > Pseudomonadaceae > Pseudomonas > Pseudomonas sp. UBA6753. Next base: position 23,142 of record NZ_DKHD01000031.1, read on the forward strand.
CAGAGCACCTCGAAACGCATGCGTACCTCGTGGATACGGTTGTACAAGGTTTCCAGCTTGGTCGCCTTGTCCACCACATACTCGGGGCTGGTGACCTTGCCGCAATCGTGCAGCCAGGCCGCCACGTGGAATTCGTAGCGTTCAGCCGCGGTCATGCTGAAGCTGGCGTACGGGCCGGTTTCGGCCGCCACCGCCTGGTCCAGCAGCATCTGCGCCAGTTGTGGCACCCGTTCGCAGTGGCCGCCGGTATAGGGGCTCTTGGCATCGATGGCATCGGCCAGCAGCTTGATCATGGCATCCAGCAGGCGTTGCTGGGCTTCGACCAGCTGGCGTGTCTCGATGGCCACCGCCACCACCCCGGACAGTTCGGCAACAAAGCTGCGGAACGGCTGGCCTGTCTGCTCGTGTACAAGCCCATCGCCCAGTTGCAGGACCAGGATGCCCAGCAACGCCTGGCTACGGTCATTCAACACCAAGGCCATGCTGCCCTCATGCAGGCCGAGGGCCTGGGTCACCGCCGTGGCGAGGTGCTGCTGGGCAGCCTCATCCACGGCCAGCTCGCCAGGGTACTGCTCGCCACGGCAGGCCGCGGCCAGGCGCAGCAAGGCGTGTTCGGCATCGAACAGGTACACCACGCCGGCATTGACCCCGGCGGCTTCCACCAGATGGGTCAACACACCATCAAGCATGCGCTCCAGGTCGCGCTCGCGGCTGAGCGTGAGGGTAATCGCCTGGAAGCTGCGGATGGTGCCGGACATGCGGCTGAGCACGCGGCTCAGCTCACGCACCTCGGACACCCGCGAGCGCACCCCGACTTCGCGGCTGAAATCAAAACCCGCCACGCCTTGCAGCTGTTCGGCCAGCAGCCGCAACGGGCGGCCGATGCGCCGGCCGAGCACACCACCGAGCACCAGCAGCACGGTTATCAGGGCGGCGGTCCAGAGCAACTGTTCGAGCAGTACCTTGCGCGCGCCGGCCAGCAACTCATGGCCTGGCACGGCAATCAGCACCTGCAGGTCCTGCCCGGCCAGGTTGGTCAGTTGCACGCGCATGCCATACCAGGTCTGGCCGTCCACCTGATAAGGCTGCGGCCGGGTGCCTTGCGGCAGGTCGGCGTAAAGGTGCTGCAGGCTGGGGATGCCCAGTTCGCCGATGCGCGACAAGCGCACGGCCTGCCCTTCGTGCACGATTACCCGCTGCAGGTCAGGGTAGGCCACCACGCTGCCCTGGTCGTCGACCACGACGATCTCGGTGCCGGGGGTCATGCGCAGGCCCTGGGTCTCGCTGGCCAGGTCGTCGACCGAAACGTCCATGCCGATCACCGCCCCGCCGTCGACACTGCGCTGGGCCATGGTCAGGCCGATCTCGCGGGTGGTGAAGAACACATAGGGATGGGTCAGCACGGTGGTGGGTTGGGCGCTGGCTTCGACAAACCACGGGCGCGTGCGCGGGTCGTAGCGGTATTCGGGCTTGGCCTGGGCCTGCAGCAGGTTCAGCGCGTGGTCGTAGAAGCGCCACTCACCCTGCACCGCCCCACCCTCACGGCTGACGCTCTGCACCAGGAAAACGGTGCCCGGCGGCGCGGCGAAACGCTGCAGCAACTGCGGGTCGCGCAAGCGGCGCACCAGCAGGAACTCACCACTGGGGTAACCCATGTAGGCAGCACTGAGCATGCGGTTGGCGTCCAGCGTCTCGACCAGTTGCGGCAAGCGTTCCAGGCGCTGAGCCGGGGTTTGCGCGGCCGGGTTGTGGGCGAGCAGGCGGATACTGCTGTGCACCGGGTCGATCAGGCGCCGGGCGCGCTCGTCGATGGTCTTGCCTATTTGCTGGGCAGAATCACCCGCTGCGGCCACCAAGGTCTGGCGAATGCCGTGATAGCCCTGCCAGGCCAGGGCGGCGCCGAGCAGCAACATGCCCAGCACGATGGCGAGAGCCACCAGCCACTGCAGTGAAATGCCACGTCCGGCGTTGCCAGCAGCACGACCATTCGACACGCAGCCCATCTCAGGTACTCCATGTATGGCGGTTTGACGGAGCAGCCAGGACGATCATGCAGGCCGAAGCCATTCGCAGGCAGCGAGACGGGGGCGTGGTGCCACATAGCCCAGCCCCATCTTGGCAGCAGTGTAGAGCGGACCCGAGCTTTCTGCCGGGTTGGCAAAGAAAATTAACGGAACGCCATGAATGATCCGGATACCGCGTCGCCTGCTTCGCGGGCTTGCCCGCTCCCACAGGGACCGCGCAGCACCTGAGCCAGTGCAGTACCTGTGGGAGCCGGGCAAGCCCGCGAAACAGGCGACGCGGTGCAAGATCGGATGTATCAGGCGCGCAACTGGTACCAGGTGGTCTCCCACAAGGGACCGCGCAGTACCGGAGCCAGTGCAGTACCTGTGGGAGCGGGCGAGCCCGCGAAGCAGGCGACGCGGTGCAAGACCGGATGTATCAGGCGCGCAACTGGTACCAGGTGGTCTTGAGCTGCGAATACTTGTCGAACGAGTGCAGCGACAGGTCGCGGCCAAACCCGGACTGCCTGCCGCCGCCGAACGGCACCGCCACGTCCAGCGCATCGACCGTGTTCACCGACACGGTGCCGGCCTTCAACGCCCGCGCCACGCGGTGCACCTGGTTGAAGTCATCGCTCCACACCGACGCCGCCAGCCCATAGATGCTGTCGTTAGCCAGGCGCACGGCCTGCTCTTCGCTGTCGAAGGCACTGACCGCCAGCACCGGCCCGAATACCTCCTCCCGCGCCAGGCTCATACGGCCATCGACACCGGCAAAAATGGTCGGCTCGATGTAATTGTCCGAGCCGTCGATGGTCAGGCGCCGGCCACCGCACACCAACCGCGCCCCGTCCTGCCCGGCGCGGGCGATGGCGGTTTCGATCCGGCCGGTCTGCCCGGCATCCACAATGGCACCGGCACGGCTCGCCGGGTCCAGCGGGTTGCCTGGCAGCCACTGGCGGGCCTTGGCCTGCAGGCGCTCGATGAACTCGTCATGGATGGAGCGCTGCACGTACAGCCGCGAGTTGGCCGAGCACACCTCGCCCTGGTTGAAGAAGATACCGAATGCCGCCTTTTCCGCAGCCAGGTCCAGGTCCTGGCAGTTTTCGAACACCAGGTTGGGGCTCTTGCCGCCGCACTCCAACCATACCTGCTTGAGGTTGGACTGTGCCGAGTACTGCATGAAGTACTTGCCCACCTGGGTGGAGCCGGTAAACACCAGGCAATCCACATCCGGGTGCAGGCCCAGCGCCTGCCCGGCCTGCTCGCCCAGGCCCGGCACCACGTTCAGCACGCCTTCCGGCACACCGGCCTGCAGCGCCAGCTGGGCCAGGCGCAAGGCCGAGAACGGTGATTGCTCGGCGGGCTTGAGCACCACGCTGTTGCCGGCAGCCAGCGCCGGGGCGAGCTTCCAGGCGGCCATGTCGAGCGGGAAATTCCACGGCACCACGGCGGCGACCACGCCGAGGGCTTCGCGGGTGATGGTGGCCAGCGCGTTGGGCGCGGTGGGTGCCACCTGGTCGTACAGCTTGTCCAGCGCCTCGCCGTACCAGGCGAACACCTGCGCCGAGCCCGGCACGTCAATGTTGTAGGCGTCCATGACCGGCTTGCCCATGTTCAGCGAGTCCAGCAGGGCCAGTTCTTCGCGATGGGCCATGATCAGCTCGGCCAGGCGCAACAGCACTTTCTTGCGCTCGCCCGGGGCCATGCGCGGCCATGGGCCTTGTTCGAAAGCCCTGCGGGCGCTGGCGACGGCCAGGTCGACCTCGGCCTGGCCGCAGGCGGTAACCTGGGCCAGCACCTTGTTGGTGGCGGGGTTGATGGCGGCGAAGGTGGCGCCGTCCTGTGCGTTGACGGGCTTGCCGTCGATCAGTGCATGGGCCGGGAGGTAGAGGTCCGAGGCACGTTGTTGCCAGAATTCGAGGGTGTACATTTGTACTCCTGGTAGCTGTTGGAGCAATTTTCCTAAGGGCTACGCGGTTCCTGTGGGAGCGGGCGTGCCCGCGAACACCGGCGTAGCCGGTGCCATACAACGCGTTGGGCCCTTCGCGGGCACGCCCGCTCCCACAAGGGAAGGTGACACGCTCACGAACATTGTTCCCTGTGCGATAGCGCAGCCCCAAGGGCTGGGCGATCTCCCACAGGGATCAGCGGTCTAGAGCTTGCCGACCAGGCGCGCCGTGCGGTCCACGGCAATGCGGGTCTTCTCCACCAGCTCATCCAGTTCGCTGTGGTTGGCGATCAGCGCCGGCGCCATGATCATCCGGCCCAGGGTGGAGCGAATGATCACCCCTTCCTCGAAACCGAAGGTGCGGCACTGCCAGGCCAGGTCATTCTCGTTGGCGAAGCGCTTGCGCGTCGGCTTGTGCTCGGCGAACTGCAGCGCCGCCACCAACCCGGCGCCCTGCACCTGGCCGATCAACGGGTGGTCGGCAAACACCTCGCGCAGGATGCGCTGCAGGTACGGCCCGGTGTCGTCCTTCACCTGGCGCACGATGCCTTCGTCACGCAGCGCCTTCAGGTTGGCGATGGCCACCGCCGCCGCCACCGGGTGGCCGGAATAGGTCAGGCCGTGGGCGAACACCCCGCCCCGCTCCACCAGCGCCTCGGCAATGCGCTTGCTCAGCACCAGGCCGCCCATGGGCACGTAGCCGCTGGTCAGGCCCTTGGCGATCGACAGGGTGTCAGGCTCGAAGCCGAAGTACTCGTGGGCGAACCATTCGCCAGTGCGGCCAAAGCCGCCGATCACTTCATCGGCGCACAGCAGCACGTCGTACTGGCGGCAGATGCGCTGGATCTCGGGCCAGTAGCTTTCCGGCGGGAAGATCATGCCGCCCGCGCCCTGGAACGGCTCGGCGATAAAGCCGGCGACGTTCTCGGCACCCAGTTCGAGAATCTTCTCCTCCAACTGCAAGGCGCAGCGGCGGCCGAACTCGGCCGGGGTCAGCTCGCCGCCCTCGGCGTACCAGTACGGTTCGTCGATGTGCGCCACATCCGGGATCAACCCGCCCATTTCGTGCATGAACTTCATGCCACCCAGCGCCGTGGCGGCCAGGGTGGAGCCGTGGTAACCGTTCCAGCGGCCGATCATGATCTTCTTGTTCGGCTGGCCAACCACCTGCCAGTAGCGGCGCACGGTACGGATCAGCACCTCGTTGGCCTCGGAGCCGGAGTTGGTGTAGATCGCGTGGCTGTAGTGCCCCGGCAACAGGCTGAACAGCAGCTCGGACAGTTCGATCACCGCCGGGTGGGTGGTGTGGAAGAACATGTTGTAGTAGGCCAGCTGGTCCATCTGCGTGGCTGCGGCGGCGGTCAGGTCGCGGCGGCCGTAGCCGAGCTGGGTGCACCACAGGCCGGACATGCCGTCCAGGTAGCGCTTGCCCTCGCTGTCCCACAGGTGCAGGCGTTCGCCACCGACGATCACTCGCGGCCCTTCGGCGTTCAGCGCCTTCTGGTCGAGGAAGGCATGGATGTGGTGCGCGGCATCGGCTGCCTGGTAGTCGCGGGTCTGGCGTTGCGGGGCGAAAGGCGCATTCATTGTTGGTTTTCCTTTGCGGTGGGGTTGCAGGGTGGCTTGCGCTCAGCGCAGCTTGCCCATGTAGCTTTCCAGCGGGTCCTTGCCCAGCACGCCCTGGGCATTGGCCAGCGCGTCGATGAACAGGGAGAACAGCTCGGACTGGGTACCGATGTCGAGCTTGGCGTAGACGTTCTTGCGGTGTGACTTGATGGTGTCCTCCGACACCCCCAGGCGCTCGGCCAGCGACTTGGTCGAGTGGCCACGCAGGATCAGCTGGGCAATACGGCACTCGCGCTCGGTCAGCAGCGAGCTGCCGAAGTTGTTCAACGCCGCGTGGATGCGCTGCTCGAGGATGTTCTCGAAGCGCCCGGTGCGGCTGTCCAGCCCGGCGAAGTGCTTGCCGAGCACCGCCAGTACCCAGGGCGTGATACGCGCGAACAGCGCACGGGTTTGCCCATCGAGCTTGTCGGTGAACGCCAGCGATACCGCCAGGCTCTGCCCGGGCGCGACCTGCAGGATGTAGTTGAGCTCATCCTCCAGGTGCGAGTGCCGGTAGAACGACTGGTAGTACTCGCTGACCTCGAAGTGGTCGGGCGCCACTTCGAACAGGCCGTAGCAACCGGACTCGACCTGCTCCACACAGGCCCCGTAGAACGGGTCGAGCAGATAGAAGCCGGACAGGTAGCGGCTGACATTGCCCTCGGGCTGCCAGGGCGCCTTGTCGTCCTGCTCGAACAGCGCGCAGGGCATGCCGTCGTGCGGGTACAGGTACACCGTGGTCGCCTGGATCGGCCGAATCACGCCAAGCGCAGCAAACAGGGTGGCGGCAAAGCCCGGTCGGCCGATCGCCTCGGTGACCTTGGCCAGGTGCTCGAACCACTGTTGCGAAAGCAATTGATCAGTCACTTTGGGCCTGCCGTCTCGAGTAAAGGCACCGCCGCCAGTGCGGTGCGTCGTTGGCCAGATACTCCCATGGCACTGCAAACACCGAAATCACCCTTTGGGGTGAGCAGGCAAAGCCCCCTGCTGGCTCACCCCAAAGGGTGATTCCGGGTACCGGCGGGGTGTGGGAGCATCAACCCGCCCCAGCGCTGCGAGCCACCCGCTCGACCTCCTTGCACAACACCCACCGGTATCGAGCCCGCTCGCATACCGCGGCGTCCTGCATCCCTTTCCAGGAGTTAGCAATGCATACAACAACAAGTACAGCCCATAGCCCTGCACATAGCCCGTCGCAACCCACCGCCAGCAACGGCCGTTTCCGCAAGTCCATGGGGCTGCCCGCCCTGGTGCTGTTCGGCCTGGCCTACATGGTCCCCCTGGCAGTGTTCACCACCTACGGGCTGGTCACCCAGATGACCAAGGGGCACCTGCCCACCGCCTACCTGCTGACCCTCGCCGCCATGCTGCTGACCGCCTACAGCTACGGCCGCATGGTCCAGGCCCACCCCTACTCCGGCTCGGTCTACACCTACACCCGCAAGGCCTTCGGCAGCCACATCGGCTTCATCGCCGGCTGGACCTTGCTGCTCGACTACATCTTCCTGCCGCTGCTCAGCTACCTGCTGATCGGCATCTACATGTCGGAGTACTTCCCGGCCATCCACGCCTGGGTGTGGGTGGCGGGCTCCATTGCCCTGGTCACCTTCCTCAACCTGATCGGCATCGAGTCGATCACCCGGGTGAACTGGATCCTGGTGGTGGTGCAACTGGTGTTCATCGTCGTGTTCGTCGCCCTGTCCATCCACAACCTCAGCGGGCAGGCGCAGCCGGTGTCGCTGCTGGCGCCGTTCCACCACGAAGGCTTCAGCGTGCCGTTGATCATGACCGGCGCCGCCGTGCTGTGCCTGTCGTTCCTGGGCTTCGATGCGGTCTCGACCATGGCCGAGGAAACCAGCAACCCCACCTACCGCATTCCCGTGGCGATCCTCGCCGTGTCGCTGATCGGCGGCATGTTGTTCCTGGTGGTGTCGTACTGCGCACAGATGGTGTTCCCTGACTGGGGCAGCTTTGCCGACCCGGACTCAGCGTCGGTGGACGTGATGCGCCGGGTCGGCGGCGAACTGCTGGTGACCGCCTTCACCGCCACCTACGTGGCCGGCTGCTTCGCCTCGGCCATGGTGTCCCAGGCCAGCGTGTCGCGGGTGCTGTTCGCCATGGGCCGCGACGGTGCGTTGCCGCGTGCGTTCGGCCAGCTGGTGACGAAAAAGCGCGTACCGGCCACGGCCATCCTGCTGGTCAGCCTGCTGTCGCTGATTGCCTTGGTGATCAGCCTCGACACGGTGGCCAACATGATCAGCTTTGGCGCGCTGTTCGCCTTCTCGGCGGTGAACCTGGCCGTAGTCAAGCACTACCTGATCGACCACAAGCTGCGTGGTGGCCGCAACTACCTGCTGTATGGCGCCATTCCCGGCCTGGGTTTCCTCAGCACGCTGTGGCTGTGGAGCAGCCTGACCAGCCTGTCGTTCACCATCGGTTTGTGCTGGATGGGCATGGGCCTGGTGGTGCTGCTGGGGCTTACCCGGGCGTTCCGGGTAAAGCTGCCGGAGTTGCAGATGGCCGAGTGAAACAAACAGCGCCCCACCACCACCGCCTTGCGCGGTCGTTGTGGGAGCGGGCGTGCCCGCGAACACCGGCAAAGCCGGTGCCATACACCGTGTCGGGCGCTTCGCGGGCGCGCCCGCTCCCACAGAAATTGGCACACGCTCGAACATCGTTCCTCAATAGCAGGCCACGCGATAACAGAACGTTATCACCTGATCCGCATTAATCATTATTCAGCACGCATTTCGGCCCCTACAGTCCCAGCCCAACGACTGTCATTGCCAACGGGAAACGAAATGTCCATCGAACATCGCCTGAACCATATCGCCGGCCAGCTCAGCGGCAACGGTGACGTGCTGCTGAACAGCGTCGACGCCCACACCGGCGAGCCACTGCCATACGCCTTCCACCAGGCGACCAGCGACGAAATCGAAGCCGCCGTGCTGGCCGCCGAGGCCGCCTACCCGGCCTACCGCAGCACCAGCCCGGCACAGCGCGCCGCCTTCCTCGACGCCATCGCCAACGAACTGGACGCACTGGGCGATGACTTCGTCCAGCATGTGATGCGCGAAACCGCACTGCCCGAGGCACGCATCCGCGGTGAGCGTGCCCGCACCAGCAACCAGCTGCGCCTGTTCGCCGATGTGGTGCGCCGTGGCGACTTCCTCGGTGCGCGCATCGACCGTGCGCTGCCCGAGCGCACCCCGCTGCCACGCCCGGACCTGCGCCAGTACCGCATCGGCGTCGGCCCGGTGGCTGTATTCGGTGCCAGCAACTTCCCGCTGGCCTTCTCCACCGCCGGCGGTGATACCGCCTCGGCGCTGGCGGCCGGCTGCCCGGTGGTGTTCAAGGCCCACAGCGGGCACATGCTGACCGCTGCCCACGTGGCCGCGGCCATTGACCGCGCGGTGGCCGGCTGCGGCATGCCTGCAGGCGTGTTCAACATGATCTATGGCGCCGGCGTGGGTGAAGCGCTGGTCAAGCACCCGGCCATCCAGGCGGTCGGCTTCACCGGTTCGCTGCGTGGCGGCCGCGCCCTGTGCGACATGGCGGCTGCGCGCCCGCAGCCGATCCCGGTGTTCGCCGAAATGAGCAGCATCAACCCGGTAATTGTCCTGCCCCAGGCCCTGCAGGCCCGTGGCGAGCAGGTAGCCGGCGAACTGGCCGCCTCGGTAGTGCTGGGTTGCGGGCAGTTCTGCACCAACCCGGGCCTGGTGGTGGGCATCAAGTCGCCGCAGTTCGAACGCTTCGTGCACACGCTGGTGGCGCGCATGGCCGACCAGGCACCGCAGACCATGCTCAACGCCGGCACCCTGCGCAGCTACCAGAGCGGTGTGCAGCACCTGCTGGCGCACCCTGGCATCCAGCACCTGGCAGGGCAGCCACAAGCCGGCACCCAGGCCCAGCCGCAGCTGTTCAAGGCGCACGTGAGCCTGCTGCTGGACAGCGACCCGCTGCTGCAGGAAGAAGTGTTCGGCCCAACCACCGTGGTGGTGGAAGTGGCCGATGCCCAGCAACTGGCCGAAGCGCTGCGCCACCTGCAAGGCCAGCTGACGGCCACCCTGATTGCCGAACCGGAAGACCTGCGTGCCTTTGCCACACTGGTGCCGCTGCTGGAGCGCAAGGCCGGGCGCCTGCTGCTGAACGGCTACCCGACCGGCGTAGAGGTATCGGACGCGATGGTGCATGGCGGGCCATACCCGGCCACCTCCGATGCCCGTGGTACTTCGGTCGGTACTTTGGCCATCGACCGCTTCCTGCGCCCGGTGTGCTTCCAGAACTACCCGGATGCGCTGCTGCCGGATGCGCTGAAAAGTGCCAACCCGCTGGGGATTGCGCGGTTGGTGGATGGGGTGAGCAGCCGCGGGGCGGCATGATCTGCTGTTGAGGTAACCTGTACCGGCCTCTTCGCGGGCTTGCCCGCTCCCACAGGTACTGCACAGAACTCCAGAACTGTGCCGTACCTGTGGGAGCGGGCAAGCCCGCGAAGAGGCCGGCACAGGACTATCAGCCCTGTATACAATCCGCAAAAACCTTGCTTACAATGCCATGCGCCTATGACATCGGTAATCGCCGATGCGTATTGCGACAGGCTTAAGCCATGTCATCTACAAATGCTCCAAAAACGCTACTTGTCAAAAACGCCGAACTTCTGGTCACCATGGACGGCGAACGCCGCGAGATCAGGAACGGCGGAATGTTCATCGAAGGCAACCTGATCCGCCAGGTCGGCCCCAGCGATACCCTGCCACAGCACGCCGACGTGGTGCTGGACATGGCCGGCAAGGTGGTCATCCCTGGCCTGGTCAACACCCACCACCACATGTACCAGAGCCTCACCCGCGTGGTGCCGGCAGCCCAGGACGGCGAGCTGTTCAACTGGTTGACCAACCTCTACCCGATCTGGGCACGCCTGACCCCCGAGATGATCGCGGTGTCGACCCAGACCGCCATGGCCGAACTGATCCTGTCCGGCTGCACCACCTCCAGCGACCACCTGTACATCTACCCCAACGGCTGCAAGCTCGACGACAGCATCCATGCCGCCGACGAGATCGGCATGCGCTTCCACGCCGCGCGCGGCAGCATGAGCGTGGGCCGCAGCCAAGGCGGCCTGCCGCCTGATTCGGTGGTGGAAAAGGAAGCCGACATCCTCAAGGAATCCCAGCGCCTGATCGAGGACTATCACGACGCCAGCCACGGCTCGATGCGCCGCATCGTGGTGGCGCCCTGCTCGCCATTCTCGGTCAGCCGCGACCTGATGCGCGAAGCAGCCGTGCTGGCGCGCCAGTACGGGGTGTCGTTGCACACCCACCTGGCCGAGAACGTCAACGACATCGCCTACAGCCGCGAGAAGTTCGGCATGACCCCCGCCGAATATGCCGAAGACCTCGGCTGGGTCGGCCACGACGTGTGGCACGCCCACTGTGTGCAACTCGACCAGCATGGCATCGAGCTGTTCGCCCGCACCGGCACGGGTGTCGCCCACTGCCCATGCTCGAACATGCGCCTGGCCTCGGGCATCGCCCCGGTGCGCAAGATGCGCGACCACGGGGTGCCGGTGGGCCTTGGGGTCGACGGTTCGGCATCCAACGACGGCGCCAGCATGATCGGTGAAGCGCGCCAGGCCTTGCTGCTGCAACGGGTGGGCTTCGGCCCCGACGCGATGACTGCACGCGAGGCGCTGGAAATTGCAACGCTCGGCGGTGCCAAGGTGCTCAACCGCAACGACATCGGCGCCCTGGCCCCAGGCATGGTGGCCGACTTCGTCGCCTTCGACCTCGGCCACGTGGCCTATGCCGGCGGCCACCACGACCCGCTGGCGGCGCTGGTGTTCTGCACCCCGACCCAGGTGCACACCAGTGTCATCAATGGCCGTGTGGTGGTGAAGGATGGCCAGCTGGCCACGGTCGACCTGCCACGGGTGCTGGAGCGCCACAACCAGTTGGCACGCCAGCTGGTCAACGGCGAATAAACTGCCATTTGGGCCGCCTTGGCGGCCCATCGCCAGCAACGCTGCCGTGTCTTGCGAAATCAGAGGACCATGAGCATCTCATGCCAGGCCATGCCGCCGTGGTCCGACGGTGACGGTCTCACGTACTGATACCCCAGCTTCTGGTACAACGCCACATGCTGTTCCTTGCACATCAGGTGAATGGTCAGCTTGCCCGCCGCCTTCATGCGTGCGATGAATTCATCCATCAACTGCTTGGCGTAGCCTTTGCCCTGGTGTGCCGGGTCCACTACCACCGACATGATCACCACGTTTGGCGCCGCCGGGTCATGCCCGACCAGCTCCTTGAATGCCTCGTCGGACATCACCACTTCGTGGGCACAGCCGCTGTTGATGAAACCAACGATCTCGCCCGCGTTTTCCAGCACCAGGAAGCCCTGCGGATACTGCGCGATGCGAGTGCGGATCTTCTCCAGCGTGGCCGCCTCATCACCTTCATAGGCACCAATTTCGATGGCGTAGCAGCGTTCGGCGTCGGCGGCTGTGGGGGTGCGGAACTGAGGGGCGCTCATGGAGGGATTCCTTGGTAATGGCTAAAAACAGCCGCCATGGTAAATGAGCGCCGCAGCCACAGGTACAGCTTGTACCCGAACGAACACATCCACCGCGCCGCCTGCTTC
>NZ_DKHD01000030.1:0-381 GCF_002453565.1 Pseudomonas sp. UBA6753
GGAAATCGTGGATCTGCGCGTTGAGCTCGAAACGGTTCGGGCTCTTGGCCACCGGGACCAGGATATCCAGGCGGATCCACACGTCGAGCAGCTGGGTGATGTCCTGCGGGGTACTCTCGACCTGCTGGCGGGCCACATGCTGACGCAATTCGACCAGGCTCAGGGTGCCCTGGTCGAAACGCTCGCACAGCGGCTCGATCAGGACCCAGTGTTCGGCTAGGGCGCGCAGGACGCGCTTGGGTTCGATCATTGGCTTCGACTCGTTGCCAAGAAAAAGGGGGCGATTGTACTGCATACGGGGGGGAGGTTTTCACCCCTTGGTCTGTAATGAGAGATAACCTTTGTCGTTGTAGGGGATTCACTGGCCCTTTCGCGGGCACG
>NZ_DKHD01000030.1:498-823 GCF_002453565.1 Pseudomonas sp. UBA6753
GAAAGGGCCGGTACAGGCAATAAAAATCCGCCGACCAGTTGCGGCACTCGAATGCCAACGGCGTTAGAATGGCTCTTTGTCTTCGCCCCTCGGAAACCCGCCCCTTGCTCACCGAACCCCGTCGCCGCGCCTACCTTTCCGCCATGCAAGTGGTGCACTGGCTGCCGCGCGCCGAACTGCCGTTCGCCGCACCGTCGCGGCCCGAGCTGCTGCTGCCGGTGGCACCGGTCGAGGACCTCGATTTCGACGTCAGGCCGGCACCGGCTGCCAACGAGGCGCCCGTCACCCCCCAGGCCCGCTCCGGCGAGCGGCCGAAAATCGAGAT
>NZ_DKHD01000030.1:916-75751 GCF_002453565.1 Pseudomonas sp. UBA6753
CCGCGCCCGGGCAGTGCGCCCAAGCCGGCCGCCAAGCCCGCCGAGGCCGAGGAGCAGGCCGCGCCACCGCGCCCGGCCCCGGTGCCGCCCCCGCGCTTCTCGTTGCAGTTGCTGCGTGCCGGCAGCTGCCTGCTGCTGGTGGAGTTGGCCACCGGCCAGCCGTTCCAGAGCCGCGACCCGTCCTACCTGCTGCTCAAGGACATGCTGCGCGCCGCCGGCCTGCCCGACGCCCCGCAGATCATCGGCGAGCCGGTGCGCTGGCCGCTGCTGGTGCGCGGCAACATGGACCAGGGCCCGGAGGCGGCGCGCGATTTCGTCCAGGGCTTTGTCCAGGCGCGCCTGGAAGACGCCCCGTGCACCTGCCTGTGGCTGGTCGGCCTGCCGGCGCTGCGCTTTGCCGCCAATGTCGACGGCGAAGCCTATTACCAAACCCTGAAGCTCGAGGGCCTGGGCGAAGCCTGGGCGTTGCCGGGCCTTGAACTGTTGATGGACGAGCCGCAGCGCAAGGCGGACGTCTGGAAAGCCATGCGCCAGCTGATGGCGCGCTGGAAGAGCGTTGAATGAGTGACTCGATCAGCTTCCGCCCGATGACCGAGGCGGATCTGGATGCCGTACTTAAGATCGAATATGCCGCGTTCAGTCATCCCTGGACTCGAGGGATCTTTCAGGATGCGCTCAAGTCGTACGAAATCTGGCTGATGTTCGACGGCCAGCAGCAGGTGGGCCATGGGGTGATCAACGTGATCATCGACGAGGCGCACCTGCTCAACATCACCGTCAAGCCGGAAAACCAGGGCCGCGGCCTGGGCCTGCGCCTGCTCGAGCACCTGATGGCCCGGGCCTACCAGCTCAATGGCCGGGAGTGCTTCCTGGAAGTGCGCGCCAGCAACCAGTCGGCCTATCGTTTGTACGAGCGCTACGGTTTCAACGAAATCGGCCGCCGCCGCGACTATTACCCGGTTGCCGGTGGCCGTGAAGACGCCCTGGTGATGGCCTGCACCCTGCTCGAGGACTGACCTTGCAGGGGCTGGCGCTGTCACGCAGGCAAACCCTGATGAGGCAACGACCATGCACGACCTGCAGGAACTGATCGACAACAACGCCCGCTGGGCCGACGCGATCAACCAGCGCGACCCCGACTTCTTCGCCAAGCTGGCCCGCCAGCAGACTCCCGAATTCCTCTGGATTGGCTGCTCCGACGCCCGCGTGCCGGCCAACGAAATCGTCGGCATGCTGCCGGGCGATCTGTTCGTCCACCGCAACGTTGCCAACGTGGTGCTGCACACTGACCTCAACTGCCTGTCGGTGATCCAGTACGCGGTGGAAGTACTGAAAGTGCGGCACATCCTGGTCACCGGCCACTACGGTTGCGGTGGCGTGCGCGCCGCCATGCAGGATCGCCAGCTGGGCCTGATCGACGGCTGGCTGCGCTCGATCCGCGACCTGTATTACGAAAAGCGCGCCGAGCTGGCCAAGCTGGACAACGAAGAGGCCAGGGTCGACCGCCTGTGCGAACTGAACGTCATCCAGCAGGTCGCCAACGTGGCTCATACCAGCATCGTGCAGAACGCCTGGCACCGTGGTCAGGAACTGTCGGTGCATGGCTGCATCTATGGCATCAAGGATGGCCGGTGGAAGAGCCTGGACACCACCATCAGCGGCTTCGCCCAGCTGCCGCCGCAGTATCGGTTGCGGGCGTTGGAGTAGTAACGTTTACCAGTTTGGCGCGGCCCCTTGCAGGGATGGTCAAGGAATGAAAAAACTGCTTCTGGCTGCAAGCCTTCTGATAACGGCCACTGCCCACGCCGACGAACGCGACCTGTGGATGTTCGCCCAGTGGGCTGGCGACCATCACACGCGTCCCTTCCGTGAAATGCTGGTGGATGCCCGCCTTTACGGCATAGTGCCTATCCATCAGCTGCTGCGTTCGGCTTCGGACTGGAAGCTGTGCCACGCGTCCCCCTTCGCCGTGCCGCCTGCCAGCAACTGGCCGGCAGTGCGTTCTACGCTCTCGCTGATCAAGGCGCTCGACGACCAGGGCATCCTGCGCCAGTTCGAGGTGGTTTCGGCCTATCGAGACCCACGCCTGAACGTCTGCGCCGGCGGGGCGGCCAACAGCGCCCATACCCGGGCGTTCGCCGTCGATATCCTGCTACCCGACTGGGCGGACCCCAACCCGCTGTGCCGTTTCTGGCAGCAGTATGGCCAGGCCTGGAACATGGGCCTGGGGCGCTATCCGTCCGGGCGTATTCATGTGGATACCGCGGGTTACCGCACCTGGGGTGGTGACGGCCGTGCAGGTTCGTCGTTCTGTATCAAACCCAGATGAGCCAGGCAGCTCCTGCATTCGCCCATCACCCACGTGGCGAAGCGCTGGCGCTTGCCGTCGTCTTCCAGCGGCTGAGGGCTGAGCAGGTGGTAGGCCGAGCCGTCACGCACAAAGCCGAACGGCGCCTGCAACTGCCCGCTGTCGAGTTCGTCGCGCACCATGAGGGCTGAGGCCATGGCCAGGCCCAGGCCGGCGCTGGCGGCCTGAATCGACAGGTAGAAGTGCTCGTAGTCGCTGCGCTCGGTATGCCGGGCCTGCTGGCCGCTCAGGCGCAGCCAGTTGGGCCAGGCGCCGGGGCGGGTGGCGCTGTGCAGCAGGCGTTGGCCTTCAAGTTGGATGGGGGCGGTGGGGTGGCAGACCGGGCCGATCCATTCGTCGCAGATCTTCTGGTTGTACAGCTGCTTGTCCCAGTGGAAGTCATCGCGGCGAATTGCCAGGTCGACACCACTGCGGGCGAAGTCCAGTGGCCCGCCTGCGGCCACCAGGTGCAACTGCAGGTCGGGATGGGCGGCATGGAAGCGGGGCAGGCGCGGGATCAGCCAGCGCATGGCGATGGTCGGCTCGCACGACAGCACCAGCACGTTGTCGCGGGCCTGTTGTTGCAAGCGCTGCACGGCGCCTTCGAGCTGTTCGAAGATTGCCTGGGTGGTGCCCTGCAAGGCACGGCCGGCAGGGGTAAGGAAAATGGCCCGGTTGCGGCGCTCGAACAACTCCACACCAAGGCTTTCTTCAAGCAGGCGCACCTGGCGGCTGACTGCGCCATGGGTGACGTGCAGGTGCTCGGCGGCGCGCACGAAGCTCTCGGTTTCGGCGGCGATGTCGAAGTAGCGGAAGGCATTGAGTGGCGGAAGTTTCATGGCATTTGTGTTGCCAGTACCGGCCTCTTCGCGGGCTTGCCCGCTCCCACAGGGTTTCACACCAACTGAGAGTTGTGGGTTACCTGTGGGAGCGGGCGAGCCCGCGAAGAGGCCGGCACCGGCACTACACCTCTGTGAAAAAAACTATCAGATTTGCTTCACTATAAATCGATTTTTCCTGGGCTATAAGCTCTCGATAATTACCAAGTCTGTGCATTTCCATCGCCTATCGAGAGCCACCAGCATGACCGAACTCATTGCCGTCGCCCTGTTCACCCTGCTTGCCGTCATCAGCCCCGGTGCCGACTTCGCCATGGTCACCCGCAGCAGTTATGCACAGGGTCGCAAGGCCGGGCTGGCTGCCGCCGTGGGCATTGCCCTGGGAGTGCAGGTGCACGTTCTGTACACGGTGCTGGGCATCGCGGTGATCATCAGCCAGAGCCCGACCCTGTTCCTGGGCATGAAAGTGCTGGGCGCGGGTTACCTGGTCTACCTGGGTTACCAGTCGCTGACCAACACCCGGCGAATCAGCCTCGACGGGGTTGCCGCATCCGCAGCCAGCGTAACGCAGGCCCTGCGCACGGGCTTTCTGACCAACGCCCTCAACCCCAAGACCATGCTGTTCGTCATCAGTGCCTTCACCCAGGTGGTGCAGCCTGGCAGCTCGCTGGCGCTGGATTTTGCCTACGGCGCTTTCATGTCCGTTGCCCACTGGCTGTGGTTCAGCCTGGTGGCGGTGTTTTTCTCCAGCACGGCATTGCGCAAGGCGATGATCGAGCGGCAAAGGCTGGTGGACCGGGTAATCGGCCTGGCGCTGATCGGGTTGGGCCTGGCAGTGGCGGTGACCGGCATGCGTTGAGGTAGCGATTGCATGCCCTGTAGGGGGAGGGGCAGGCCTGTGGTATTTTTCGCAGGCAAAGAAAAAGGGCTTACCTTGCGGTAAGCCCTTCGTCTTGTTTGGTGGCTACACAGGGACTTGAACCCCGGACCCCAGCATTATGAATGCTATGCTCTAACCAACTGAGCTATGTAGCCGATGGCGCGCATTATTCTCTTGAACGGCCCCCCTGTCAACACTCATTTCAAAAAAAATTTGCACGCTTTCAAAAACTTAGCGGCCAGGCCCTGGTTCTGCGTTGCCCAACGGCATGTCGCCGGCTTTCTACTGCCCGTTGCGCCAGCCATCGGTGCCCTTGAGGTCGGCTTTCTGTAACGGGCCGATACGCCCGCCATCGAAGGTTACCCGCTCGCCCGCCGATACAAGGCGCTGTTCGCCACCCTGGATAACCATGGCCTTGCCACTGAACACTACCAGTTCGTCATGCCCGGCATGGCGGGTGACCTGCAGGCGGGTACCGAACACCTGGATGCGCGCATCGCCCACTGTCACCTCCATGGCCCGGCCGTCGAGCATCACTTCCAGGTATACCCGGCCCTGTACCAGCTGCAGCTGGCGCGTGCGGCCGCGCAGGTCGGCGTTCATCGCGCTGGCGCTGCCCAGGTGCAGGGTGGTGCCATCGGCCAGGCGGATACTGCGGCGTTCACCTGCATCGGTGTGCAGTTCGCTGCCCAGGCGCTGCATCAGCGGCCAGTACAGGTAGGCTGCAGCGCCCAGCCCCAGCAGGAATAGCAGCGCCAGCCATTTGCCCATGTGGCTGCGGCGCGTGTTGATCTGCCGAGGGCGGGGGCGGTCAGGCTGCAGCTGATTGGCGAGCATCTGGCTCATGGGTTCGATCTGCTCGCGATAGGGGCCGTTTCGCCCAACGATGACAGGGGTATGGGCCAAGGATGCTAATTATATTGATAACCATTTTCAAGTGCGTCACGACAGAGGGATAAAAAAGGTAGCTATGTATCTATTTGTTTCCCGATAATCGGATCCCAAACTGCTGACGGAGATTCAGGCACATGGCTATCAGTAGCGCCTCCACGGCGCCCACCAGTGCGGCGGCGAGCCAAGCCACGCCGCTGGTGATGCGCATCATCGGTTTCTGCGCCCTGGCGCACCTGATCAATGACCTGATCCAGTCGGTGCTGCCGGCGATCTACCCGATGCTCAAGGCCAACTACGACCTGAGTTTCGCCCAGATCGGCATGATTACCCTGACGTTCCAGATCACCGCCTCGCTGCTGCAGCCTTGGGTCGGCTTCTTCACCGATCGCCGACCGGCGCCGAACCTGCTGCCGCTGGGCACCCTGTGTACCCTGGTGGGTATAGTGATGCTGGCCTTCGTCGGCAGCTTCCCCATGATTCTGCTGGCCTCGGCGCTGGTGGGGATCGGCTCGTCGACCTTCCACCCGGAAACCTCGCGTATTGCGCGCCTGGCCTCGGGCGGGCGCTTCGGCCTGGCCCAGTCGACCTTTCAGGTCGGCGGGAACACCGGCTCTGCGCTGGGCCCACTGCTGGCGGCGGCCATTGTCATTCCGTTCGGTCAGAGCCACGTGGCCTGGTTCGGCCTGGCTGCGCTGTTCTTCCTCGGCGTCACCCTGATGCTGCGTAGCTGGTACAAGGAGCACCTCAACCAGGCCAAGGCGCGCAAGGCAGTGCAGGCGACCCACGGCATTTCCCGCGGGCGGGTGGTCGCGGCGCTGATCGTGCTGGGCCTTCTGGTGTTCTCCAAGTACTTCTACATGGCCAGCTTTACCAGCTACTTCACCTTCTACCTGATCGAGAAGTTCGATGTGTCGGTGGCCAGCTCGCAGCTGCACCTGTTCCTGTTCCTCGGTGCGGTGGCGGCAGGTACCTTCTTTGGCGGGCCGATCGGTGACCGCATCGGGCGCAAGGCGGTGATCTGGTTCTCGATCCTTGGCGTGGCGCCGTTCACCCTGGTACTGCCGTATGCCGACCTGTTCTGGACCACCGTGTTGAGCGTGGTGATCGGCTTTATCCTGGCTTCGGCGTTTTCCGCGATCGTGGTGTATGCGCAGGAGTTGGTGCCGGGCAGCGTGGGCATGATTGCCGGGATCTTCTTCGGGCTGATGTTCGGCTTTGGTGGCATCGGTGCAGCCTTGCTGGGGTATGTGGCGGACCTGCGTGGCATCGAGTACGTGTACGAGGTGTGTTCGTTCCTGCCGTTGTTCGGGTTGCTGGCGGTGTTCTTGCCAAGTACCGGCAAGCGCTGATGTCGCCGGGGCTGCTTTGCAGCCCATCGCCGGCAAGCCAGCTCCCACCTCGACCGCATCGGCCTCAAGCCATGCGCAGTCCCTGCAGGAGCCTGGTTTGCCAGCGATGGGGCCAGTACAGGTAGTACAAGTCAGTTGCCCCCGCCTTGACCTCATTGGGCTCAGGCTGGTGCAATCCCTGTGGGAGCTGGCTTGCCGGCGATGGGGCGCGCAGCGGCCCCTGACGATTGACGGCCTGACACCCTTGGCCTAGAGTCCGCCTTTCCCCAACCACCTGCGTAGTAGTCAAAGCGATGTGCCGTACCCAGTCCCTGCCAAACGCCCGCCAGCCTGCCTTCCAGGCCCTGCGTCGTGCGTGGCCGAGCGATACGGTGCTCAAGCGTCGCCGCAGCGTGCTGTTTGCCTTCACCTTCTCGCCACACCTCGCCTGAACTGATCTGCGCTTTCGCGTCGCTCGCCACCCTGGCGTGCGCGCCTGTGTCTGCACGTCTTTTCGGTTTGCAAGGAGTGGTACATGAACATGCGTTTGCTGGCGGGCCTGTTGTTCGCCGTTTCGGTCGTGGGTTTCAGTTTGGGGGCCAGCCTGCCGCTGGTGTCGTTGCGCCTGCATGAAGCCGGTGCGAGCACCCTGGAAATCGGCATCATTTCGGCCATCCCCGCTGCGGGCATGATGCTCTCGGCGTTCCTGGTCGACGCCTGCTGTCGCCACCTCACCCGGCGCACCATCTACCTGCTGTGCTTCAGCCTGTGCACGCTCAGCATTGGCTTGCTCGAGTCGGCGTTCGGCTCGCTGTGGCTGCTGGCGCTGTTGCGCCTGGGCCTGGGGCTGGGCATGGGTATCGCCATCATCCTCGGCGAGTCGTGGGTCAACGAACTGTGCCCGGAGCACAACCGCGGCAAGATCATGGCCCTGTACGCCACCAGCTTCACCGGCTTCCAGGTGCTCGGCCCGGCCATGTTGGCGGTGCTGGGCGCCGACAGCCCGTGGATCACCGGCGTGGTCACCGCCTGCTATGGCCTGGCGCTGCTGTGCATCGTGCTGACCGTGCCCAACGACCATGTGGAACATGAAGAGGGTGAAAAGAGCTTCGGCCTGGCCGGTTTCTTCCGTGTGGCGCCGGCGTTGTGCGTGGCGGTGCTGTTCTTCTCGTTCTTCGATGCCGTGGTGCTGTCGCTGCTGCCGGTGTATGCCACCAGCCATGGCTTTGCCGTGGGCGTGGCGGCGCTGATGGTGACCGTGGTGTTTGCCGGTGACATGTTGTTCCAGTTGCCGCTTGGCTGGTTGGCCGACCGGGTGGAGCGCACCGGGCTGCACCTGGTATGCGGGCTGCTGGCGATGGCGATCGGTATCGGCCTGCCCTGGCTGCTGAACCTGACCTGGCTGCTGTGGCCGCTGCTGGTGCTGCTGGGCGCCGTGGCAGGGGGCATCTATACCCTGGCGCTGGTGCTGATCGGGCAGCGTTTCAAGGGGCAGGACCTGGTTACCGCCAATGCCAGCGTGGGCTTGCTGTGGGGTGTGGGTAGCCTGGTCGGGCCGCTGGTCAGCGGTGCGGCGATGGATGTGGCGCCGCATGGTCTGCCCATCGCGCTGGCGCTGATGGCCGGGTTGTTCGTGTGCTTTGCCCGGCAGTCGTACCGGCGCGCGGGGCGGTTGCGGGCGGTGGCGGACTGAGGTTTTCCAGGGCTGCTCAATACCTGTGGGAGCGGCCTTGTGTCGGGAAAGGGCCGCAAAGCGGCCCCAGCAATCTGGCCGGCGCAGTTGAAACCCTGGGGCCGCTTCGCGGCCCTTTCGCGACACAAGGCCGCTCCCACAAGGCGACCGTGTTGCCCCGTCAGAAACTCCCGCGCAAGGTCACCGACACATTGCGCGGCTCCCCCCAGTAGTACCCCGTCGCCGTGGTACCGATCTGCCGGTAGTACTTCTTGTCGAAGATGTTGTTGGCGTTCAGTTGCACTGAGTAGTTGTCGTTGATGCGATAACCGAGCATGCCGTTGTAAACCGCATACCCCGCCTGGGTCGCCTTGGCCGTGCCGCTTTCGGAATAGATATCGCTCTGCGCCTGCACGCCGCCGCCAATGGTCCAGGCATCCAGCGTGCCCGGCAGGCGGTAGCTGGTGAACAGCCGCAGCATGTGCTCCGGGTCGGTGGTGCGGATCGCGTTGCCATTGGTGGCTGCCGAGTTCTTCAGGTACTCGGTGGTGTTGTAGGTGTAGCCACCGGTGACCTGCCAGCCCGGCAGCACTTCGCCGGAAATCTCCAGGTCGATGCCCTCGCTGCGGCTCTTGCCCGAGGCGATCTTGCAGCGGCCGGTGGTGCCGTTGCAGCCGATCTCCGTGGACATGTCATCCACCGGCGTACCCACCTGGTTGATACGGAAAAACGCCAGGCTGGTGTTCAACCGGCCATCGTAGAACTCGCCCTTGATGCCCGTTTCGTAGGCTTCGCCGATGATCGGGTCGAGCACCGAGTTGTTCTTGTCCACCACTGTCTGCGGGCTGAATATCTCGGTGTAGCTGGCGTACACGCTGAAGTTGTCATTCAGGTCGTAGATCAGCGCCGCGTACGGCACGATCTTCTCATCGACGCTGAACTTGCCGTTGGCTCCGGTGTTGTTTTCCTGCTCGTAGTCATACCAGTTGGCTCGCGCGCCGATGATCGCGGTCAGCGGTTCGGCCAGCGAAATGCGCCAGGTGGCGTGCGCGGCTTGCTGGGTGGTACGGGTGCGCACCGGGTGTGCGGTGATGTCGATGTCCGGCTCGGGCAGGCTGGTTTTCGGGTCCCAGTAGCGGATGTCGTACAGCCCGGAAATCACCCGGTTGGTGGCCGACGCGTAGGAATCGTTGCGAATCCGTTCGACGCCGACCATCAGCTCGTGGGTGCGGCCAAACAGGTCGAACGGGCCGTTGAGGGTGGCGCTCAGGTTGTTCTGCAGGCTCTCGCCGCCGTCGCCTTCGGTAACCTGGTATCGCATCAGGTACGGGTTGCCGGTGGGGTTCAGGTTGGCTGGTGCGCGCTCCATGTAGGTTTGCTTGAAGCCATGATCGTCCAGCTCGAAGTGGGTACGCAGGGCCATCAGCTTCAGCGTCCAGTCGTTGTCGAAGCGGTGTTCCAGTTCGGCAAAGGTGTTCAGGTTGCTGCGGTCCCAGCGGTTCCAGTCGGCGCCCAGGTAGGTGCTGCGGCCGAAGGGCAGAGGGGCGCCGCTGGCGTCGGCGGGCAGGTTGCCCCAGGCGCCAGTGGCGTCGAGCTTGGTCCACTCGACACCGGTGGTCAGCGTGGTGCTGTCGTCCAGGTCGAAGGCCAGCGAGCCGCCGAACGCTTCCTTGCGCTCCATGCGCGAGTCCTGGAACAGGTCGCGGTCGTCATGCACGGCGATCACCCGCCCGCGTACGTTGCCGGTTTCGGTCAGCGGGCCGGAGATATCGGCCACATAGCGCTGGGCATTCCACGAGCCCAGGGTCACGCTGCCCGTAGCCTGGAAGTCATGGGTCGGGCGCTTGCGCACCAGGTTCACCGTGCCCGACGGGTTGCCGGCGCCACGCAGCATGCCGGTGGCGCCGCGCAGCACTTCGGCGCGGTCGATGAACGCCGAGTCGGTCTGGATGAACGAACCGCCACCGCTGCTCTGCACCACGGTGGCGCCGTCATACTGGATGGCATCGATGGCAAAGCCACGCGAGTAGTACTGCACCCGCTCGCTGTCGGTGTAGTTGACCACCACGCCGGGTGTCTGCTCCAGCAGGTTGGTCAGGTTGGTGATGTTCTGGTCATTGATGCGCTGGCGGGTTATCACGCTGACCGATTGCGGGGTATGGCGCAGGGTTTGCGGCATCTTGCCGATGGTCACTTCGCCGGTAGTGTAGGAGCCGGTGTGCTCGGTGGTTTCACCCAGGCGGTCGCTGGAAATGCTGGTCGCGCCCAGCTCAAGGGCGTTTCCCACATCCAGTGCCGGGATCAGCAGGAAGCTGGTTGCGCTTTCCTGCTGGACCTGCACGTTGCTGCCCTGCAACAGGATCGACAGCGCTCCCGCACTGTCATGCCGGCCCTGCACGCCGCGGGTGGTCTTGCCCTGCAGGCTGTTCGCGTCGAACGACAGGCTCAGGCCGCCCTGGCGGGCCAACTGGTCCAGCGCCGGGGCCAGCGGGCCGGCCGGGATGTTCCAGTCGGTCTGCTGGCTCTGGCTGGCCACTGCAGCCTGGGCCATGGCCGGGAAGGCACCGCCAGCTGCCAGGCCAAGGCCGAACACGGCCGCGCGCACGGCACGGCGCAGCCTGTCGTTGCGAGGGGAACACGGGGCAATCATGAAGCGCTCCTGAAGGTTGTGAAGACCACTTTTCGGGTTTTGTTCCTTCAGGCCGGACGAGAATGAGATTCCACCTCATTTATTTTCGGAAATTTTCAGGCCGCACCGATGCTCACCCAATAACGCGTGCGGTAGTCGACCCGCACCGGCAGGCTGCGGGTGAGCAGCTGCAGGATCTGCCCGGTGTCGGCCAGCTGGTAGGTACCGGACACCTTCAGGTCTGCCACTTCCGGGGCACAGCGCAGCAGGCCCGGGCGGTAACGCGCCAGCTCGGCGATGAACTCGCCCAGCGGCATCTGCTGCACGCTGAGCACGCCGTCGGTCCAGCCCCAGGGGTCGCTGTGCAGCGTCACCGCCTGGAAGCTGCCGCTGGCCCACACCTGCAAGGTTTCGCCTGGCAGCACCCGACGTGGCGAGGCCGAGGTGGGGAACAGCGTGACGTCGCCCCGGCGTACCGCCAGCAACAGGCCCTGGTCGTTCTCGCGCAGCAGCAGTTGGCCGTCGAGGGTGGCCAGTTGGCCAATGTGGGTGTCGATGCGGAACGGGCGGTTATCGTTGGGGTTGCTGTCCAGGCTCACCTCGCCACGCACCAGTTGCAGCCGGCGCTGCTCGGCGCTGTAACGCAGGTCGATGGCGCTGGCGGTATTGAGCTGGATGCGGCTGCCATCGCTGCCTTGCAACTGGCGGCGTTCGCCGGTGGCAGTGCTGCTGTCGGCCAGCAGCTGGGGTATGCCCAACGGTTCGCGCGCGGCCCAGCCCAGGCTGCCGCCCACGGCCAGCACGGCCAGCAGCTTGAGGTGGTCGCGGCGGCTGATGCGCTGGCGCTGGCTGCCATCCAGAGTGCGGCGGCTCAGGCCCTTGGGCAGCCCGGCCAGTTCGTCACTGAGGTGGCTGACCCGCTGCCAGGCCAAGGGGTTGTCCGGATGGCTGGCCAGCCAGTGCTGGAACTGCTGCTCGGTACGCGGGCAGGGGCTGTCGAAGCGCAGCTTCACCAGCCAGTCGATGGCCTGGTCGACCTGCGCCTGCGCGGGCGCGCTGTCAGGCGTCGGCATAGCGCAACCGGTAGCAGACGCCCAGGGCCTTGGCCAGGTCCCGCTCGACGGTGGCCCGCGACACACCCAGGCGCAGGGCGATCTGCACGATGCTCAAACCATCGAGCTGAGCCAGCAGGAAAGCCTGGCGGGCACGCGGTTTCAGCTGGTGCAGGGCACGGTCGAGGCGCGCCAGGGTATCCAGGATGACCAGTCGATCTTCTTCGCTGGGCACTTCGGCTTCGGGCAGGTGAGCCAGGCTTTCCTGGTAGGCCCGTTCCAGCGCGCGGCGGCGGAACTGGTCGATCATCAGGCCACGGGCGATGCTGCTGAGGTAGGCGCGTGGCTCCTTCAGCGGCGAAAGCTGGCGGGCCCGCAACAGCCGCACGAAGGTATCCTGCGCCAAGTCGGCGGCGTGCTCGCTGCAACCGACCCGGCTGCGCAGCCAGCCGCTGAGCCAACGGTGGTGGGCCTGGTAGAGCAGAGCGACCTCGGTCGGCTTGAGCGTGTCGTTGATCTGCATCTTGGCGAAGGCCCGGTCCTATGGATGTATGCGATTGTGAATAGTTCTCAATTCTATGCGGGGACGATGGCGCGGAGCAATGGCACGCCAGGAATTAGCCGCGCAAGAACCGGCGTTTGCCCGATGAACGGCTGCGCTAAGCTGGACCTGCAATCGACTTGATGGAGGTGTCATGATCCGGGCCGACCTTTCGCCTGACGCGTACCGCGAGGCCACCGAATATCTGGCGGCGCTCGACCCGGACTGGTCGCGGCATATCGCGGCGACCGGGCCTTGCCTGCACCAGGCCACGCCGGGGCGTGAGCCTTACGAGGTGTTGGTGCGGGCGATTGCCTACCAGCAACTGCATGCCCGTGCTGCCGAGGCAATTCTTGGGCGCTTGCTGGCGCTGTTCCCGGAGGCTGCGTTCCCAGGGCCGGAGCAGTTGTTGGCGGTTACACCAGAAACCATGCGCGCCTGTGGTTTTTCCGCGAGCAAGATGGCGACGATCCAGGGTATTGCCCAGGGCCGGCTGGATGGCCTGGTGCCGAGCCGGGAAGAGGCACTGGCCATGGCTGACGAGGCGTTGATCGAACGGCTGGTGGCATTGCGCGGGGTAGGGCGGTGGACGGTGGAGATGTTGCTGATCTACAGCCTGGCGCGTTCGGACGTTCTGCCGGTCGACGATTTTGGCGTGCGCGAGGGGTATCGGCGGCTGAAAGGGCTGGACAAGGCGCCGACACCGGCGCAAATGCGTTCGCTGGGTGGCGGCTGGCGGCCATACCGTACCGTGGCGGCCTGGTATCTGTGGCGGGCCTGAGGTCTTGCACCGCCTGTGCCGGCCCTTTCGCGGGCACGCCCGCTCCCACAGGGATTTCCACAGCCTTGAAGGTCTATGCAGTAGCTGAAGTTGTAGGTAAACCGGCCTCAAAGGCATGGCACAACATCCGAAACCGACACGGTACCTGTGGGAGCGGGCATGCCCGCGAAGAGGCCGGCACAGGCAACAACCTATCTGGACATTTACCAATGAACCCCTACACCACCCCCGACCAACGCTGGCAAGCCGTAGAATCCCGCGAAACCGCCGCCACCGGCCACTTCGTCTACGCCGTGCGCACCACCGGCATCTACTGCCACCCCGGCTGCAAATCGCGCCTCGCCAAGCGAACCAACGTCGAGTTCTACGACACCCCAGCCGCCGCCGAAGCCGCCGGCTACCGCGCCTGCAAACGTTGCACCGCCACCACCAGCGCCAGCGCCACCCGCCACAGCCAGCTGGTCACCCGCGCCTGCCGGCTGATCGAAGCCAGCGACCCCGCGCCCAGCCTCGATCAACTCAGCGCCCAACTGGCCGTCAGCCCTTTCCACCTGCACCGCCTGTTCAAGGCCGAAACCGGCCTCACCCCCAAGGCCTACGCCACCGCTTTCCGTGCCCGGCGCCTTCGCGCGCACCTGGACGATGGCCAGCGCTCTGTCACCGATGCCATCTATGACGCCGGCTACAACTCCAACAGCCGTTTCTACGAAAGCGCCGACCACCGCCTGGGCATGCGCCCGCGGCAATACCGCGCCGGCGGCGCCGGGGCAACCATCCACTTCGCCCTCGGCCAGTGCTCTCTGGGCGCGATCCTGGTGGCCCAGAGCGAGAAGGGCATTTGCGCGATCCTGCTGGGCGACGACCCCGAGGCCCTGCTGCGCGACCTGCAGGACCAGTTCCCCAAGGCCCACCTGGTCGGTGGCGACAGTGCCTACGAACGGTTGGTCGCCGAGGTGGTGGGCTTCGTCGAAGCCCCGGCGCTGGGCCTGGCCTTGCCCCTGGATGTGCAAGGCACTGCGTTCCAGGAGCGGGTGTGGCAGGCCCTGCGCGAGGTGCCGGCCGGCAGCCAGGTCAGCTACACCGACATCGCCGAGCGCATCGGCGCGCCCAAGGCGGTGCGTGCGGTGGCCATGGCCTGCGCGGCCAACCACATCGCTGTGGCCATCCCTTGTCATCGGGTGGTGCGCCGCGACGGCGACATCAGCGGCTACCGCTGGGGTGTCGAGCGCAAACAGCAACTGCTCAAACGAGAAACGGCACTCTCCTGATTGCCTGAAGCCGCGTAGAATCCCCCGCCAAATCGAATTGTAAAGAGGAATATTCGATGAGGCGTGTCAGCCTTGCCCGTTTTTGCCCAGGCCTGATGGTTTTCATGGCCCTGATGCTGGCCATTGCCAGCCCGGCCTGGTCGGCCCCGGCCACGCCGTTGTCCAATCTGGCGGTTGCCGAAGCGAACGTGCTGGATGAAAACGCCAGCATCGAGCAGTTGAGCGATCGACTGGACCAGATCCGCCAGGGTGTCACCAGCGAGGCCAACGACGATCTGCTGTCGCAACTGCGCCTGGGCGCCATGCAGGTCCAGCGCCAGGCCGATGCGTTAAGTGCCCTGCGCACCACGGATGTGGAGAAAGTCGACGACAAGCTCAAGGTCATCGGGCCGGTCCAGCCGGACGAGGCTGCCACCCTGACCCAGCAGCGCAAGGAGCTGGAGGCCGAGAAGAAGGCCTTGGTAGCCCAACGGGACCAGGCGACCAAGCTGACCCAGTCGGCCCGCGACCTGTCCACGCAAATCGTCAACCTGCGCCGCAGCCAGTTCAACTCGCAGATCACCAGCCGCGCGGCCTCACCGCTGAGCCCGGCGTTCTGGCAGAGCATCATTCGCCCCACCCAGGACGACGTGGCACGCCTGCGTGACCTGCGTGGCGAGACGGCCGATGCCATCGGCAGTGCCTTCAGCGCCGAAAATCGCTGGCTGTTCATTACCAGCCTGGTGGCGGCAATCCTGGTCTGGACCTTGGTGCGCCGCGTGCTCGAGCGCCTGCTGGCCGACGCCATGGTCAGCTGGCTACCCGAAGGCCGCCTGCGCCGCAGTGCGTTGGCGCTGGGCGTGAGCCTGGCAACGCTGGGTACCATCGCCGGTTCGGTCTCGCTGCTGCGATGGGGGCTGGAGAGCAGCGCCGAGCTGGGCGCCGATATTGCCAGCCTGGCCAACCATGTACTTGCCCTGGTGGTGTTCAGCGCCTTCATCACCGGCCTGGGCCGCGCCATGCTGATGCTGCAACGCCCGTCCTGGCGCCTGCCGCCGATCCACGACGAAGTGGCCAGCGCCCTGGGCTGGTTCCCCAAGGTGCTGGCGTTGGCGCTGATGGTCATGATGACCATGGAACGCATCAACAGCGTGATCGGTGCCAGCCTGGCGCTGACCGTGGCGGTCAACGGCCTGACCGCGCTGGTTGTGGCGGTTACCTTCGCCGGTGCGCTGCTACGTTACCGCCGCACCCTGCGCAAGCATGACCTGGAGCGCCCCACGGGCCTGGCCGGGCTGATCCCGTTCGTGATGGTGATCTGGCTGACGCTGATCCTGCTGGCCCTGCTCGCCGGTTACCTGACGCTTGCCTACTTCCTCACCGCCAAGCTGCTGTGGGTCAGCCTGGTGATCACCTGTGCCTACCTCCTGACCACGTTCTTTGGCGACCTCTGCGAAACCCTGCTGTCGCCCCGCCAGCCCGGCGGCCTGGCGTTGGCCTCGACCCTGGGCCTGGCGCCACGTCACCAGGCCCAGGCCAGCACCATCCTGGCCGGCATCGGCCGCACCGTGGTGCTGTTCCTGGCGTTGTTGCTGGCATTGATGCCATCGGGCACCAGCCCCAGCGAGCTGCTGCTGAGCCTGGGTGATTGGGACGAGACCGGCGGCAAGCTGCTGGGCAACATGAACATTGTCCCCCAGGACATCCTGTTGGCAGTGGTGATGTTCCTCGGCGGCCTGTTCGCCATCCGCGTGGTCAAGCGCTGGCTGAGCGATCGCCTGCTGCCGGAAACCGACATGGACGCCGGCATGCGTGCCTCGCTGGTGACCCTGGTGGGTTACCTGGGCTTCATCTTCCTGGCCATGCTGGTGATGTCGACCCTGCGCATCAACCTCACCAGCCTGACCTGGGTGGTCAGTGCCCTGTCGGTGGGTATCGGTTTCGGCTTGCAGCAGATCGTGCAGAACTTCATCTCCGGCCTGATCCTGCTGACCGAGCGCCCGGTCAAGGTGGGCGACTGGGTCAGCCTGGCGGGCGTCGAGGGCGACATTCGCCGTATCAACGTGCGCGCCACCGAGATCCAGATGTCCGACCGCTCGACGGTTATCGTGCCCAACTCGCAGTTCATCTCGCAGAACGTGCGCAACGTGACCATGGGCAATGCCCTTGGCGTGGTCGGCATTACCCTGACCATGCCGCTGGAGACCGATGCCAACCGCGTGCGTGAGCTGCTGCTGGCGGCTTACCAGGAGCATGAGGCGATTCTGGATGCGCCGGCTACCTCGGTCACCTTCAAGGACCTGACCAGCAGCGGCATGGTGATAGGTGTGAGTGGTTACGTGGCGGGGCCGCGGCAGGTATCCGGTACGCGCAGTGACCTGTTGTTCACCATTCTTGGGCGCATGCGTGATGAAGGTATTGCCCTGTCGTCACCGCAGAGCATGGTGTTGGTGCAGGAGGGCGCTCGCTCGGCTGACGAGTCGGTGTGAAGCCAATCGCCGGCAAGCCGGCTCCCACAGGTACTGCGTATGGCTTGAAGTCGACGCGGTCCTTGTGGGAGCTGGCTTGCCGGCGATTGGGCTGCAAAGCAGCCCCAACCTCAATGCTGTTTGGCCTGCCTGATCCTCAGCAAAATCACCAGCAACACCAACAGCACCGGCGGCGCCATGGCCAACAGCCCATCCCGCGCCGTCAGCCCCAACCCCAGCACATTCAGCCCGCCATACAGCAGCTTGAACAGGTTCAGCAGGTAGTAGGTGATGGCAATGATCGACAGCCCCTCCACCGCCCGCTGGATCTTCACCTGGGCATCGGCCCGGGCATTGAGGCTGCGCAGGATCTCGGCGTTCTGTTCTTCCATCTCCACCTGTACCCGTGCCTGCAACAGGTCGCCCAGGTTGGCCACATTCTTCGCCAACTGCTCCAGGCGCTGCTCGGTGGCCGCGCAGTAGCGCACGGTCGGTTTGAACCGGCGTTCGATGAACACCCCCAGGCGCTGGCAGTCGCCCACATGGCTTTCCCGCAGCTCGCCCAGGCGTTCGAACACCAGTTGCGCATAGGCTTGCGTGGCGCCGAAGCGGTGGCGGGTTTTCACCGTGCGGCTGACCACCTGGCGTGACAGGTGGGCAATGGCCTCCAGCAACCCTTTGGAATCATGGCCATCGATTCCGGCACTGCGCTCCGAGAGGCTGACCAGGGTCTTGTCGAAGGCATCCAGGTCCTGGCTCAGGTCCTTGGCCGTGGTCAGGGTCAGCGAGGCCATCATGCGGTAGGTCTCGATCTCCAGCAGACGGCGGATCATGCGGCCCTGGCGGTAGGCATTGAGGCGACGGTTGATGAACAGGAAGCGGTTGGTGCCGTCTTCGGTCAGGCGAAAATCGCTCCACACCACCGCATCGCCACCGCCGACGCAGGAGCCGCACGGGTCCTTGAAACCGTAGTGGGGCAGGTCCAGTTCGTGTTCGTCACGGACCAGCACCTGCACCGCGTTGATCACTTGCGCCGCTTGCGGAGCGATAGCTTCGGCCAGCACCGGCGGCAGCGTTTGCCACTCGGCGTCGGCGGCAGTGCAGGGCACCACCAGGGTCAGGGTGAAGAACTCGGTGTGCCGTTCCCACTTGAACGGATGGCCATCCAGGCGGGTGATGCCTTGGGCGGCTGCGGTGTCCAGGGCATCCGGGCAGCAGCGTTGCAGCAGTGCCGCACAGGCAGCATCGCCGCCGAGCAAGGCCAGGTGGAAGACATGCGCCGGGCCGTCGAAATACAGCGACGGGCGGGCGTGCAGCTCGTTGTGCAAGGCGGTGCGTTCAGGGTGCATGGGTGGTCCGGCCTGGTGTTGTGATTGTGGGGGTACCAGGAAGTGGGACTTTGCGGGGGGAGGGGAAAGTCACGCGGGCGCAGAGTTTTGTGTCGCCTGTACCGGCCTCTTCGCGGGCAAGCCCGCTCCCACAGGTACGGTGCTGCCCTTCAGGCTGCGCTATCCCTGTGGGAGCGGGCGCGCCCGCGAACACCGGCGGAGCCGGTGCCAGGCACCGCGTCGGATTCTTCGCGGGCACGCCCGCTCCCACACGGTACGCGGACCGCTTGCGCACTGAGTTCTCTGCGCGACAGCGCAGCCCAAAGGGCTGGGCAATCTCCCACAGGTAGCGCGCTGCCCTTCAGGCCTGCGCCGCAAAGAAGTCCCGGTATCATTACTGTTCGGGTTTTTCAGCGAACAGCTGATCTGCGATTTGCTTCCCTCGCTCCATGCCTTCAGGTGTCAACCGAACTGATTTCGCCTTGCCCCGCGGTTGAGTAATAAAGCCTTGCTCATGCAGATTGTTCATTACCTCGAAGTCAAAACCTTTCCAGGCACTGCCTCCGTTGAAGCTGAAGGTGGCTAACAGGGCAAGTACAGCTTCTTCGATCAACTTGTCGTCATAGGTCATGATCTCGGCCTCGTTCAGTGCTGCATCTATTTGTCGCTGGCAGCGACATGTTTACTAAACGTGTTCTCGAAATGGCTTTTTTGCGACATATCCTGTGAAGCCTGTACCGGCCTCTTCGCGGGCACGCCCGCTCCCACAGGTACGGTGCTGCCCTTCAGGCCTGCGCTATCCCTGTGGGAGCGGGTTTACCCGCGAAGAGGCCGGTGAACCCGGCATCAACTCCAGGCCTTATTCGCGGTTCAACAGCAACTGGTTGAGCGCCCGGGTCATTTGCACGTTATGCACAGTATTGACCAACAACCCGATGCCCGGTTCGCCAGCGTTGGCGCAGATGTATTCGTCGAGGGTGTCCTCGACGCCAAGCAACAACTGCGAGACGTATCGCAGTGCCTCGGGTGAGGGCAAGTCGTTGTTGATGGTGTAGAACGAAGGGGCTTTGACAGGTGGATCGGGAACGACTTTTTTCATGGGCTGACTCTCTTGAGTGGAAAAGAGCCACCGCCGACATTCCTCTCACAGAACAAGGGTGGCAGCCGTACGCGGGGTGAGAGTCCGGTAGGAGTCAGCAAAAACCGGCCAGGCCAAAGGCCTGCCCACGCACAGCTGCCATTGCAGCGCTGATCCCCTACATGAAGCTGGGCTCTCACACCCGGTCGCCATTTTTGACGACCCAGGGAAATTAGCCCTGATGCTCCTGTTCAACAACAGAGAAACGGCTGCGGCGCGGGTAGGATAATTCCCAAGCTACTTCCAGCTGAAGCATTTGGTTTCAGGTTGGGAAAAGTCTTACATCTGAGGGGGCCAAGGCGAGGGCTTCGCCCTCGATCGCCGGCAAGCCAGCTCCCACAGGGATGGCACATGGCTTGCCGGCGAAAGGGCCGCAAAGCGGCCCCGGAAATCTCAACCCAGACAGCGTGTCACATGCTTGACCGACTGGTAGGCCGACAACCCCCAAGGCCCCAGCTCACGCCCGATCCCGCTGCCCTTGGTGCCACCCCACGAGGTCTCGACGAACACCGCCTGCACCGAGTTGATCCACACATGGCCAACCTCCAGCGCATCGGCCACCCGCTCGGCGCGCTCCAGGTCGGCGGAGCACACCGTAGCCACCAGCCCGAAGCGGCTATCGTTGGCCTCGGCAATCGCCTGTTCCTCGGTCGCAAAGCGACGCGCGCACAGCACCGGGCCAAAGATTTCCTCGGTCCACAGGCGGCTGTCTTTCGGCACATCGGCATACAGCGTCGGGCTGACGAACCAGCCATCCCGGTCCAGCGCCTTGCCACCGGCCAGGCAATGCAGGCCTTCTTCCCGCGCCGTGGCAAAGTAGCCGGCCACCTTCAGCCACTGCGCCTGGCTGGTCAGCGGCCCCATTTCGACCTCTTCGGTCAATGGATTACCGACCCGTAGCTGTTCCAGTGCCACCTGCAAGCGCGGCAGCAGCGCATCGGCAATGCCGTCCTGCACCAGCAGCCGCGAAGTGGCCGAGCACATCTGCCCGGCGTTCCAGGTAATGCCGGCGACGATCCACTCCACCGCCTGGCCCACGTCGCAATCATCGAACACCACGATCGCCGACTTGCCGCCCAGCTCCAGCGTCACCGGCCGGCACTGCGCCGAAGCGCTGCGCATTACCTGGCTGCCGACACTATTGCTGCCGGTGAACGACAGCTTGTCCAGGCCATTGTGGTTGCTCAGCGCAGCGCCGGTCTCGGCCTTGCCGTTGACGATGTTCAGCACCCCGGCCGGCAGCCCCAGGGCATCGGCGATCTGGCCGTAGGCCTGTTCGATCAGTGGGGTGACTTCCGATGGCTTGAGCACCACGGTGCAACCGGCGGCCAGGGCCGGGGCGAGCTTCCAGGCGCTGGTCACCAGCGGGAAGTTCCACGGCACGATCAGGCCGACCACGCCCACCGGTTCCAGGCGGGTACGAGCGCTAAAGCCAGGCGCAGCCAACGGCACATCGCGGTTCTTCGATGGCAGTTGCTCGGCCAGTTCGGCGTAGTAGCCGAAGGTGGCGATGGCGTCGTCCAGGTCGATTTCCGCCTCGTGACGTGGCTTGCCGTTGTTGCGCATCTGCAAGGTGATCAACGCTTCACGGCGCTGTCCGAGCTGTTCGGCAAAGCCGCGCAGGTAGGCGGCGCGTTCGCTTGCGCTGGTGTTTTTCCAGGCGGGCAGGGCGCCACGGGCAGCGGTCACGGCCTGGTCTACCTGGGCGACGCTGGCGGCCATCAGTTCGGCAAACGGTTGCCCAAGGGCCGGGTCATTGACGCTGATGCAGTCGCTGCCCTGGCCTTCGACCCAGCGGCCGGCAATGTAGTGGGAAGTGGTCATGGTCGGTTTCCAGTCAGGCCATTTCGGCGGTGGTTACCGGCGTGTGCGCGGTGCTTTTGCAACGCACCCAACGCGGGCCCTGGGGGCCATACACGCCGGCAGGTTCGGGGAACAGGTTGAGCAGCAGCAGGTACAGCACGCCGGCCAGCCCAAGGGTGACCGGCAGGCTCAGGTCGATGCCGCCGGCCAGGTCGCCCAGCGGGCCGACGAACTGCCCTGGCAGGTTGACGAAGCACAGGCCCACCGCCGCGCTGGGGATCCACGCCCCCATGCCGCGCCAGTTCCAGCCATGCAGGAACCAGTAGTGGCCGCCACGCTGGCCGCGGGTGAACACCTGCAGGTCGTCGGCATGGTAGAAGCCGCGACGGGTGATCAGGCCGAGGATCATGATCACCATCCACGGGCTGGTGCAGGTGATGATCAGCACGGCGAAGGTCGACACGCTCTGCACCAGGTTGAAGGTGAAGCGGCCGATGAAGATGAAGCCGATCGCCAGCACGCCGATCAGCAGTGTGGCGCCGGCACGGCTGAGCAGGCGTGGGAACACGCTGGACATGTCCAGGCCGGTGCCGTACAGCGCCGTGGTGCCGGTGGACATGCCGCCGATTACCGCAATCAGGCACACCGGCAGGAAGAACCAGCTTGGCGCCACCGCCAGCAGGCCACCGACGTAGTTGTTGGCGGCGATGTAGTCCGGTGCCTGGGTGGCCACCAGGGTGGCGGTGCACAGGCCGAACAGGAACGGGATCAGTGTCGCGCCCTGGGCCGCGATCACCGCCAGCATGATGCGCGCCTTGGGCGTTTCACGCGGGATGTAGCGCGACCAGTCGCCGAGGAACGCACCGAACGACACCGGGTTGCTCATGGCCAGGATCGCCGCACCGACGAATGCCGCCCAGAAGCCCGCCTGGCCGAGGTTTACGCTGCCCGCATAACCGGCGTCGAACGGCCCGGCAAAGGCAACGATGCCCAGCAGGAACAGCAGGCTCGAGGCCCATACGGCGATCTTGTTGACCCACAGCATGAAGCGGAAGCCGAAGATGCACACCACCAGCACCAGCACCGCGAACAGGCCATAGGCCAAGCCCAGGGTCAGGTCGGTTTCCGGCAGGCCGGCGAGGCGCTTGGCGCCGCCGACCAGGGCGTCGCCCGAGCTCCACACCGACAGCGAAAAGAACGCCACCGCGGTGAGCAGCGACAGGAACGAACCGACGATGCGCCCGTGCACGCCAAAGTGCGCACCCGACGATACTGCGTTGTTGGTGCCGTTGAGGGCGCCGAACAGGCCCATGGGCGCAAGGATCAGCGCGCCCACGCCGACGCCGAGCAGGATCGCCCACACGCCGGCCTGGAACGACAGCCCGAACAGCACCGGGAAGCTGCCCAGCACGGCCGTGGCGAAGGTATTGGCGCCGCCGAATATCAGGCGGAACAGGTCCAGCGGGGAGGCGTCGCGTTGATCGTCGGGGATCTGTTCGACGCCGTTGGTCTCGATACCGGTCGAGTGGCTCATGGTAATGCTCCAGCGCGGTTGTTGTGGGCCGGCGCAGTACGCGGGCCTTATTGTGGGTGCGATGGCAGGGCGGCAGGGCCGCGTAAATGGATGATCAGGCCGGCGATACGACCGACAGGTGCTCGTGGCAGGCCAGCCACCGTTCGCCGTGGCGGCGGAAGACGATGGTCTCGCGCTCGCTCAACTGGTGTTCTTCGCCGGCGATGCGGATGTGCGTGGCCACATCATGCATGAAGATCGCCACGTCACCTTGCAGGCTCACCTGGGCATTGCCCGATTCGCAGGCGAGCACCGCAAACCCGTCGGCCTGCCACTGGGCCCAGAGTTGCTCGTAGGCATGGCGCGACAGCAGCGGTTGCGGCAGGGTGTGGAAAAGGAAGGTGGCGTCTTCGCTGAAGCAGGCGAAATAGCGAGCGGTGTCGTTGCTGGCGAACGCCGCAACGAGGTCGGCGGCGGCTTGCCGTACCTGGAGTGTCTGGTCCACGGGAGTGGCCTCACGGTTCTTGTGATTGTGGTGAAGCGATTCTGGTGGCGGTTGGCGAGGGGAAAAATCGCTGCGGGCAAATAATCAGTTCAGGAATTTGTGAAGTGATGGCTGCGCTTTCTTTACCCCCGCGTGATCTGTGGATTAAGGTGGCAGCTGATCCCCATGGGCTGTAGGCAATGAGCAATTACCAACCACCACTGACGGTGACCCCCCGCATTCTGGCTCTGGTTGCCGAAATCAGCGAGCAAGTGGGATTGTTGACTGCCTACCGTGATGGCACGCTGACGCCACAGCTGCGCCGAGGCAACCGTATCCGCACCATCCAGGCGTCGCTCGCCATCGAGAACAACACCTTGAGCGTGGAGCAGGTAACAGCCTTGCTGGATGGCAAGCGGGTTCTGGGTTTGCCACGCGAAATCCAGGAAGTCCGTAACGCGTTCGCGACCTACGATGCGATGCCTGGTTGGCGCGCTGAGTCCCAGGACGATCTGCTCACTGCGCACGGCATGCTGATGCATGGGCTTATAGATGACGCTGGCCGCTACCGGCGTGGAGGGGTGGGCATCTATCGCGGCACTCGCCTGTTGCATATGGCGCCACCCGTCAGCCGGGTGGCGACGCTGGTGCAGGATTTGTTGCACTGGCTCGCGAACAACGATTGGCATCCGCTGATTACCAGTTGTGTATTCCACTACGAGTTTGAATTCATCCACCCCTTTGCTGACGGTAATGGGCGGATGGGACGGTTATGGCAGACCCTTCTCCGCAGCCAGTGGCGGCCGGTGTTGGCGTACCTGCCGGTGGAAACCGTTATTCGTGAGCAGCAGGACGCTTACTACGCTGCCCTGGCCGCCGCCGACCAAGCTGCTGAAGCAACCCCATTTGTCGAATTCATGCTCGAAGCCTTGTTGCAGGCGCTTATCGAAGCAGAAGACAGTGACCAAGTAACCGACCAAGTAACCGACCAAGTAACCGACCAAGTAGCGAGTCTCTTGAATGTGCTGCCTGCAGGCGTTGCTTTGAAGAGCAGCGAATTGATGCACCAGCTGGGCCTCTCGCACCGTGCCACATTCCGCAAGAGTTACTTGTACCCGGCACTCGCTGCCGGGTTGATCGAGATGACCGATCCCGAATCACCACGGAGCCCCAAACAGCAGTATCGGCGGGTTGCAAGGTAGGTTTCGCGCCGCGCACCTTGTGGGAGCGGGCGTGCCCGCGAAGCATGCAACGCGGTGCATGGCACCGGCTTCGCCGGTGTTCGCGGGCGCGCCCGCTCCCACAGGGACTGTGCTCCACAGGGATTGTGCTGGCAGTGCTTGCGGAGCCTGCTGTCATCTGACTGCAACGAATATTCAGCAACCTTTCTGCCATC
The DNA here is from genome assembly GCF_002453565.1 of Pseudomonas sp. UBA6753. Taxonomy (NCBI): domain Bacteria; kingdom Pseudomonadati; phylum Pseudomonadota; class Gammaproteobacteria; order Pseudomonadales; family Pseudomonadaceae; genus Pseudomonas; species Pseudomonas sp. UBA6753. The sequence continues at coordinate 25,257 of NZ_DKHD01000030.1, forward strand.
TCCCCGTGCCTCATTGCGAGTTCGAATGGGCCATCCCGCGCTGCATCTGCCACAGGACCACGACCTGTTCGGCCTGCTCTACGCCTTCGCCTTCCGCCCTGGCCAGCCGGGGCGCGAAATCGATTCGGCGCAGTTGTTGCGCACGCTCGGCCAGCCGCTGGAACCTGGCGAGTTTCTGTGGGTGCACCTGAACCTGGCCCACGCTGCGTGCGAGCGCTGGTTGCGCACCCACCTGCAGTTGCCCGAAGCCTTCTTCGAAACCCTGCGCGAAGGTTCGCGCTCGACCCGTATCGAACACGCCGACTCGGCGCTGCTGGCAGTGGTCAACGATGTGGTGTTCAACTTCGGCCTGGTGTCCTCGGACATCTCCACGCTGTGGGCCTGCGCCAGCAGCCAGTTGCTGGTGAGCGCGCGGTTGCAGCCGCTGCATTCGGTGGACAAGCTGCGCTCGTCGGTCAAGCATGGCGAGCGCTTTCATTCGTCCATCGAGTTGCTGGTCCATCTGTTGCGCGACCAGGGTGATGTGCTGACCCAGATCGTGCGTGAAACCACCACCAGCGTCGACCGCATCGAAGACCAGTTGCTGTCTCAGCGCCTGAGCGACAACCGCGCCGAACTGGGCAGCATGCGCCGGGTGCTGGTGCGCCTGCAGCGCCTGCTGGCGCTGGAGCCAGGGGCGTTGCTGCGCCTGCTCAACCGGCCGCCCGACTGGCTGCAGGAACAGGACATACGCCAGCTGCGCGCGGCCACAGAAGAGTTCACCCTGGTGATCAGCGACCTCACCGCCCTCGGTGAGCGGATCAAGCTGCTGCAGGAAGAAATCGCCGCCAAGCTCAACGAACAGACCAACCGCACCCTGTTCACCCTGACCGTGGTGACCGTGCTGGCGCTGCCCATCAACATCATCGCCGGCTTCTTCGGCATGAACGTCGGGGGTGTGCCGCTGGCGGAAAACCCCCATGGTTTCTGGGTGCTGGTGGCCCTGGTGGCGACCTTCACCGTGCTGGTGGGGCGCTGGGCGTTTCGCAAGCGGCGCGAGTACTGAAGCGACGATCGTCGGTCAGTTCGCCTCCCGCACTGCACTCAGGAACGCCCGGGTCCGCTCCTGTTGCGGGTTTTCGTAGATCTGCGCCGGCGTCCCCTGTTCGTGGATCTGCCCCTTGTAGAAGAAGCACACCCGGTCCGCGAACTCCCGCGCAAAGCCCATCTGATGGGTCACCATCAGCATGGTCAGGTTGTGCTCGCTGCCCAACCGGCGGATCACGTTCAGCACCTCGCCACACAGTTCCGGGTCCAGCGCCGAGGTCACTTCGTCGAACAGCATCACCTTGGGCCGCATCGCCAGCGCCCGGGCAATCGCCACGCGCTGTTGCTGGCCACCGGACAACTGCGAGGGGTAATGCTCGAACTTGTTGCCCAGGCCAACCATCTCCAGCAGCTCGGTAGCCCGTTCGCGCGCCTCGGCCGGCTTCACGCCCAACACCTGGACTGGGGCCTCGATCACGTTCTGCAAGGCACTCATGTGCGGGAACAGGTTGAAACTCTGGAACACCATGCCGATCTTCGCCCGCACTTTGCGTACATGGCGCTCGTTGGCGATGAGCTGCGCGCCGTTGCGCCCGGGCATGTGGGTGAGCGATTCGCCATCGACTTCGATCATGCCCTGGTCGATGCCCTCAAGCGTCATCAGTACCCGCAGCAACGTCGACTTGCCCGAGCCGCTGGGGCCGATGATCGCCACCTTTTCACCGGGGGCGACATCGAGGTTGAGGCCGTCGAGCACGGTGAAGCTGCCGTAGCGTTTGGTCACGTCCTTGAAGCTGACGATCGGTTGGGCAATGGCCGGTGTGGGCATGTGGGTGTCCAGCGGCTGGGTGGCGGTGGCAGTGGCGAAGTGGGTCACAGGGGCGATCATCAGCGGAGCTCCAGGCGCACTTCAAGGCGCCGAACGAGGTAGGCCAGAGCGACGCTCAAGGCCAGGAAGAACAGACCGACCAGGGTGATCGGCTCGAGGTAGCGGAAGCTTTCGGAGCCGACGTTCTTGGCCTGCTGCATGATTTCCACCACGGTGATGGCCGACAGCACCGGGGTGTCCTTGAGCATGGCGATCAGGTAGTTGCCCAACGGCGGCAGGATCGGCCGAATCGCCTGGGGCAGGATGACTGCCCGGTAGGCGGTCCACGGCGCGAAGTTGAGGGCGACCACCGCTTCCCACTGGCTGCGCGCCACCGAGTCGAGGCCGCCACGGTAAACCTCGGCCAGGTAACAGGCGTAGTGCACGCCGATACCGATGATGCCGGCCTGCATGGCCGTCATGTTGACCCCGTAGTTGGGCAGCACGTAGTAGAGGAAATACACCTGGATCAGCAGCGGCGTACTGCGGATGAACTCGATCAGCAATGCCACCGGCCACGACAGCCAGGCCTGGCGGCTGCGTCGGGCGATGGCCAGGAACAGGCCCAGCACCACTGCGATCAGGAAGCCAACCAAGGTGATGCCGAGGGTTTTCAGCGACGCCTGCAGCAAGTCGGGCAGGATTTGCGCGACGTAGTTCCAGTCCCAGAAATTCATGACAGGCTCCCCCGCAGGCGACCGCGGCTCAGGCGCCGTTCGACCCGACGCATGAGGAAGTTGATGACCTGCGCCAGGACGAAGTAGAGCAGCAGGGTGAGGCTGAAGATTTCCAGGGTCTGGAAGGTCGCCTGGTCCAGCTGACGGGCGCGGAAGCTAAGGTCCGACAGGGTGATCAGCGACACCAGCGAGGTGTTCTTCAGCAGTTCGATCAGCAGGTTGGTGCCAGGTGCGATGGCCGCCAGCAATGCCTGCGGCAGGATGATCCGCCGGAAGCGGGTGGTGGCGGGCATGTTCAGCGCGGTGCAGGCTTCGTACTGCCCCTTGGCCACCGAGCTGATCGCCCCGCGCATCACTTCGGCACCGTAGGCACCGATATGCAGCCCGAGGCCGACGATGGCCACGGTGTAGGCGCTGAGTTCGAGGTTGAACGGTGGCAGCGGCAATACGAAGAACAGCCAGAACAACTGCACCAGCAACGAGGTGCCGCGGAACAGCTCGATGTAGGCCACGCACAGCCAGCTCAATGGCCGCCATGATGAACGCCGGCCGAGGGCGGCGAGGATCGCGGCGACGATGGCCAGCAGCGAGCCGAAGAAGGTGACCTGGATGGTGATCCAGGCGCCTTGCAGTAACAACGGTATCAATTCACCCATGGTTCGACCTGAATAATCGGATTACACAGGGAATGGCACGGCAAGCGCCATGCCACCTCGATTCACTGCTGGGCACAGAGCTCGGCGGCGGTCTTGTCAGTCACGTTGCTGCGGTCGAAGCCGAACGGCGCGACGGTCTTCAGATGCTCCTCGCTGCCCAGCCACTTCTTCATCTCGGCGTTGACCGCGTCGCGCAGGGCTTTGTCCTCGGGGCGGAAGGCCAGGGCACCGTAGCCGGTGTGGGCCGGGTCATCCGTGAAGTCGCTGATCGCCTCGACCTTGTCGCCACCCTTTTTCGCCAGGCCCTTCATGGTCAGCTGGGTGCCCACGGCAGCATCGGCGCGGCCGGCGCGCACGGCCTGCAACTGGGCGGTGGTGTCCGGCACCTGAAGGATCTGCGCATCCGTGATGCCGGAGTCGCGGGCATAGGCGAGGTTGACCGTGCCGGCCATGATCGCCAGCTTCACGTCCGGGTTCCTGGCGATGTCGGCGTAGCTGTGCAGGTTCTTCGGATTGCCCTGTGCCACCAGCAGGGTGTCGGGCAGGGCGTACTGCGGGTCGGTGAAGATCACCTGCTTGCAGCGTGCGGGGGTGATGTACATGCCTGCTGCAATCACATCGAAGCGCCCGGCGCGCAAGCCCGGGATCAACGAACCCCACTCGGTGAGCACGCCATCGACCTGTTTGATGCCCATCTTCCCGAAGATGATCTTGGCGATTTCCGGTGACTCCCCGGTTACCCGGCCATCGGTCTCGGTGAAGGCGAACGGAGTTTCGTTGGCGTAGCCGATGCGGATGTGGCTGGTTTCCTTGATTTCGTCCAGGCTGGCGGCCTGGGCGCTGGCAAGCACAGCGAAGGTGGCACAGGCCATCAGCAGGCGCTGGAAGGGGCGTGGAACGTTGAAAGGCTGGCTCATCAATGAAGCTCCTGTTTGTTATAAAAACCGTCGTCGACGGCTCTGTGTTAGGAGGCAGTGGAGCAAAACAGCGAAAGCAGGTCGGTCTTTTGTTCGAAGCTGCCGGGCAGCGGGAGTTCGACCTTGGGCCGAGCATACAAAAGCTGAAACGGCCATTGCATTGCACTAGGACAATTGCCCGAATCACTTGTACGGGGGATGCTGTGACCCTGGCCCCGGCAAGTGAAGCGAACATCATGATGCACAGTTGGAAGGCAGCCCTGGACGCCGCCCGCATCGGCGAGTCCAAATACAAGATCCTGGTCCAGGCCGTCACCGGCGAGATCGAGCGCGGCGTATTGGTACATGACCAGCGCCTGCCACCGCAGCGCCAGGTAGCCGATGCCCTGGGCATCAGCGTGCAGACCGTGACCAATGCCTACAAGGAACTGGAGCGGCAAGGCCTGGTGCGTTGCGAGATCGGCCGTGGCAGTTTCGTCAGCCGGCGCATGAGCGACCGTGTGTCGGATGACATCATCGACCTGCCCGAGCGAACCCTGGTCGACTTCTCCATCACCCGCATCCTGCACACCCAGGTGCATGAGCGCATCTGGCGCGACACCTGCGCCGAGCTGGCCGTGGAAGAAGAGCAGCCGTGGATCCATGCCTACCGGCCCATCGCCGGTTTCGAGAGCCACCGCGAGGCCGCGGTGCGCTGGCTTGCCGGCCTGGGCATGCAGGTCGAGCGTGACGATGTGCTGGTCACCAACGGCGCCGCCCACGCCATCTTCCTGGCCCTGGCCTCGCTGGCCGGGCCGGATGATGTGGTGCTGTGCGAGGGGTTGACCGACCATGGCGTGATCGGCAATTCACAGGTGCTCGGTTTTACCCTCAAAGGCCTGGAGATGGACCGCGAGGGCATCAACCCGGAACATTTCGAGGACATCTGCAGCAACGAGCGGGTGACCGCGCTGGTGTGCACACCCAACCTCAACAACCCGACCGTCAGCCTGATGCCCGACAGCCGTCGCCAGGAGATTGCCGAAATTGCCCGGCGCTTTGGTGTGCATATCATCGAAGATGACGTTTACGGGCCGCTACTGGGTGGCAACCATGCCAGGCCACTCAGTTCCTATGCACCGGAGCTGTCGTTCTACTGCACCAGCATGACCAAGTCGGTGCTTACCGGCCTGCGCGTGGGCTACCTGGCCATGCCCAAGCGCCTGGCGCTGCGCACCGAGAGCATCTTGCGGGTCAACAGCTGGATGGCCACGCCCTTGGTGGCGGAGATTGCATCGCGCTGGATCATCGATGGGCGCGCGGCGCAGCTGGTGGCGCTGCAGCGCACTTTGCTGGGCGAGCGTCAGGCGTTGTTGCGTGAGTACCTGGGGGATTATGTGCGTGGTCAGCACGCCCATGCCTTGGGTGCCTGGCTGAACATTCCCGAGCGCTGGGAAGTGGACAGCCTGGTGCGTGCCTTGCGCCGCCGGCAGATTGCGGTGACGCCGCCGGAGCCGTTCCTGGTGCGCGGTACACCGCGGCCACGGGCCGTGCGCTTGTGCGTGGGCGCCGAGTGTTCCGAGGCAAAGTTGCGCCAGGCCTTTGGCGATATGCGGGAATTGTTCGGGCAGTATCCGCAGATCCACGAACTGTAATTCTCCTGCAGCGGCCTCTTCGCGGGCATGCCCGCTCCCACAGGTTTGGCACAGGGTTCAGGAAATGCGCGATTCCTGTGGGAGCGGGCGTGCCCGCGAAGAGGCCGCGGCAGGCAAAAACAAATTCCCCGGCAAATTGCCCTAGTACATTCATCACGACAATTTTCGCCTCATACACTCCGCCCAACATCAGCTCACTTGTTGGGTCCCGGTCATGTCAGCGCTCTCGCTTCACGATCTCTACCTCGCCCGCCAGCGTATCCACGGCCTGGTGCGCAGCACGCCGCTGGAACTTTCCCCCAGCCTGTCACGGCACCTGGGCACGGCGGTCTACCTGAAGCTCGAAGCCCTGCAGACCACCGGCAGCTTCAAGCTGCGCGGCGCCAGCAATGCCATCGCCGCACTCAGCGCGGAACAACGCGCTTGCGGCGTGGTTACGGCCTCCACCGGTAATCACGGCCGGGCGGTGGCCCACGCTGCTGCACAACTGGGCGTGAAGGCAACCGTGTTTCTTTCGCAACTGGTGCCAGCCAACAAGGTCCAGGCCATCCGCGACCTGGGCGCCGAAGTGTGCATCGTCGGCCACTCCCAGGACGATGCCCAACAGGCCGCGCAAGAACATGCCGAGCAACAGGGTGCAACGCTTATTCCACCTTTCGATCACCCTCAGGTCATCGCCGGCCAGGGCACGCTGGGCCTGGAAATCATCGAGCAGTTGCCCGAGGTGGAGCAGGTGCTGATTCCGCTCTCCGGTGGTGGCCTGTTCGCGGGTGTGGCGTTGGCCATGAAAAGCATAAAGCCGGCGATCACCACCCATGGCATCAGCATGCAGCGCGGTGCGGCGATGTACGCCAGCCTGCAGGCCGGCAGGCCAGTCGAGGTAGAAGAGCTGCCGACACTCGCCGACTCGCTTGGTGGCGGCATCGGCCTGGGCAACCAGCACACCCTGAGCATGACCCAGCGTCTGCTCGACCAACTCCACCTGCTGCCGGAAGCGTCGATCGCCAATGGCATGCGCCACGCCTACCAGCACGAACGGTTGGTACTCGAAGGTGCCGGCGCAGTCGGCATCGCCGCGCTGCTCGACGGCCTGGTGACGGCCCGCGGCCCGGTCGTGGTGGTGGTCAGCGGGCGCAACGTCGACAGCGCACAGCATCAGCGCGTCATCAACGGCGGCGACGCCTGAAATTCACGTTTCCTTCACTGGAGGTATTCGAATGCCGGCCATCACCTTGCTCAGCGAAGCCGACCTGCGTAGCTGCATCACCCTCGACCGCAACGCGATCGATGCCATCGAGCAGGCCTTTGCCCTGCTTGCCACGGCCAAGGTGGCAATGCCGCCGATCCTGCGCCTGGATGTGCCCGAGCACAACGGCGAGGTGGACGTGAAAACCGCCTACCTGCCAGGGCTGGAGCGTTTCGCGATCAAGGTCAGCCCGGGCTTTTTCGACAACCCCAAGCTTGGCCTGCCCAGCCTCAACGGCATGATGATGCTGCTGTCGGCCCGCACTGGCCTGCTCGATGCCTTGCTCCTCGACAACGGCTACCTCACCGCCGTGCGCACCGCTGCAGCCGGTGCGGTAGCTGCACGCTGGCTGTCGCGGCAGGACAGCCGCAGCGTGGCCTTGATCGGCAGTGGCGAACAGGCACGCCTGCAGCTGCAGGCACTGCGCCTGGTGCGGCCGATCGAGCAGGTCAAGGTGTGGGGGCGAGATGCGCAGAGAACCGCAGCGTTATGTGATGACCTGGGGCGTGATGGGCAACTGCAGGTACAGGCCTGCGACAGTGTCGACCAGGCCATGCAGGCGGTCGATATCGCCATCACTTGCACCCCCAGCCGCGAGCCGCTGATCCAGCCGAATCACCTGCAACCGGGGCTGCACATCACTGCCATGGGCTCGGATGCCGAGCACAAGAACGAGATCGCGCCCACGGCCCTGGCCCGGCTTGATCGTTATGTCGCCGACCGCCTGAGCCAGACCCGCTTGCTGGGCGAGCTGCACCACGCATTGCGCGCTGGCGCGGTCAGCGAGCAGGCCGTTCATTCCGAGCTGGGCCAGATCATCGCCGGCCTGCACCCGGGCCGTGTACAGGCCGACGAGGTCACCCTGTGCGACCTGACCGGCACCGGGGCCCAGGACACCGCCATCGCCAACCTTGCCTTCGAACGCGCAATCGCCGCCCACAAAGGCCTGGCGTTTCACAGCTGACAGTTTTCACAACCCACTCACAAGAAGGGCATCCGTATGTCACAGACAGTGGTCAACCTGCCGTTCAGTCGGCAGGAGTACGCCCAGCGCCTGGCCAAGACCCGCGTTGCCATGCAGGCACAGGGCCTGGAGCTTTTGCTGGTTACCGATCCATCGAACATGGCCTGGCTCACCGGCTATGACGGCTGGTCGTTCTACGTGCACCAGTGCGTGCTGCTGGCGCTCGATGGCGAGCCGATCTGGTTTGGCCGCGGCCAGGACGCCAATGGCGCAAGGCGCACGGTGTTCATGCAGCACGACAACATCGTCGGCTACCCGGATATCTATGTGCAGTCACGCGAGCGCCACCCGATGGACTACCTGTGCCAGGAGGTGATTCTGGCCAAGGGCTGGGGCGGCCTGAGCATCGGCGTCGAGATGGACAACTACTACTTCAGCGCGGCGGCCTACCAGGCGCTGTGCAAGCACCTGCCACAGGCGCGTTTCAGCGATGCCGCCGGGCTGGTCAACTGGCAGCGGGCGGTCAAGTCGCCGCAGGAAATCGAATACATGCGTATCGCCGCGCGCATCGTCGAACAGATGCACGGGTGCATCCTCGAACGCATCGAGCCCGGCATGCGCAAGAACGAACTGGTGGCCGAGATCTACCGCAGCGGCATCCTCGGTGTCGATGGCCATGGGGGCGACTACCCGGCCATCGTGCCGTTGTTGCCAACTGGTGCGGATGCCAGCGCGCCGCACCTGACCTGGGACGATTCACCGTTCACCCGCGGCGCCGGCACGTTCTTCGAGATTGCCGGCTGCTACAAGCGCTACCACTGCCCGCTGTCGCGCACCGTGTACCTGGGCAAGCCGCCGCAACACTTTCTCGATGGCGAAAAGGCGGTGGTCGAAGGTATTGCGGCCGGTCTCGATGCCGCGCGGCCAGGCAACACCACCGGTGACATCGCCAGGGCGTTCTTCCGCGTACTGGAGAAGTTCGGCATCCACAAGGACAGCCGCTGTGGTTACCCGATCGGTATCAGCTACCCGCCAGATTGGGGCGAGCGCACCATGAGCCTGCGCCCGAGCGACACCAGCGTGCTGCAACCGGGCATGACCTTCCACTTCATGCCGGGGCTGTGGATGGACGACTGGGGCCTGGAGATCACCGAAAGCATCCTCATCACCGAGACCGGGGTCGAGACCCTGTGCAACGTGCCGCGCCAGCTGTTCGTGAAGGACTGACCCATGAATGCGATCGCACAGGCCGCCGCCACGGTGGCCAACCCCATCACCTGTACCTTGGATTTCGAGCAGGACGGCGTGCAGCACGGCTTCCTCAAGCTGCCGTACTCGCGTGACGACTCGGCCTGGGGTGCGGTGATGATTCCGCTGACGGTGGTCAGGAACGGCAATGGCCCGACAGCCTTGCTCACGGGCGGCAATCACGGCGACGAATACGAAGGCCCGGTGGCGCTGAGCAAGCTGGCCCAGCAGCTGCAGGCCGGGCAGGTAAGCGGGCGGGTGATTATCGTGCCGTTCATGAACACACCGGCGTTCCAGGCGGGCACCCGCACTTCGCCGATCGACCGGGGCAATCTCAACCGCAGCTTCCCTGGTCGGCCTGATGGCAGCGTGACGGAAAAGATCGCCGACTATTTCCGCCGCACCTTGCTGCCGTTGGCCGATATCGTCCTGGACATCCACTCCGGTGGTCGCACCCTCGATTTCCTGCCGTTCGCTGCATGCCATGTGCTGCCCGACAAGGCTCAGCAGGCCCGTTGTGAAGCCGGCATGCAGGCTTTCGCCGCGCCCTACAGCATGCGCATGCTCGAGCTGGATGCGCAGGCGATGTACGACACCGCGGCAGAAGAGCAGGGCAAGGTGTTCATCACCACCGAACTGGGCGGTGGTGGCACCTCCACGGCGAAAAGCGTGGCCCTGGCGGAGCGCGGCGTGCGCAATGTGCTGATTCACGCCGGCATCCTCGCCGGCGAAGTGGAGCAGGGCGAGACAACCCTGCTGGACATGCCCGATGGCGATTGCTTCATCGCCAGCGAGCACGACGGCTTGCTGGAGATGTGCCGCGACCTGGGTGAAACGGTCAGCCAGGGCGAAGTGATCGCCCGTATCCATGACATCCGCCGCACCGGCAGCGCCCCGGTCGAGTACCGCGCCCGACGCAATGGCTTGCTCGCAGCCCGGCACTTTCCCGGCCTGGTGCAGTGCGGCGACACCCTGGCGGTGATCGCCGACGTACTGGCCTGAACCTGGCGCCACGACAACGAGGTATGGAGAACAGTCATGTCACACCACTACCCATTCAACAGCCTGTGCCACGTCGATGGCCAATGGCTGCACAGCCACAGTGGCAACAGCGTCGCCGTGCATGACCCGGCCAACCGCCAGGTCATCGGCCATGTGCCGCTGCTCGACCATGAGCAGATCGTCGCCGCGGTGGATGCCGCCCAGCGGGCTTTCCCGGCCTGGCGTCAGCAGAGCCTGGACAGCCGCGCTGCGCTGTTGCGGCGCTGGGCCGAATTGATGCTCGAGCACCAGGAGGCTCTGGCGCGCATTCTCAGCGAGGAACAGGGCAAGCCGCTGGCCGAAGCACGCGGTGAAATCGCCTATGCGGCAAGCTTCATTCCCTGGTTTGCCGAGGAGGCCCGGCGCCTCAACGGGCAGACCATCCCCAGCCATATTCCGGGTGCCCAGCTGAGTACGCTGAAGGAGCCCGTCGGGGTCTGCGCGCTGCTCACCCCGTGGAACTTCCCCAGCGCCATGATCACCCGCAAGGCGGCTGCGGCGTTGGCGGCCGGCTGCACGGTGGTGGTCAAACCAGCCCACGAAACACCGTTCTCGGCGCTGGCCCTGGCCCAGCTGGCAGAGGACGCCGGCTTCCCACCGGGGGTGTTCAACGTGGTGATCGGCGAGCCGCAGATGGCCATGGAAACCCTGGTGCGCGACAGCCGCGTGCGGACGGTCAGCTTCACCGGCTCGACCCGGGTCGGCAAGCTGGTGCTGCAAGCCGCGGCTCAGGATGTGAAGAAAGTGGCGCTGGAACTGGGCGGCAACGCGCCATTCATCGTCTGCGCCGATGCCGACCTGGAGCTGGCCGTGCGGGTGGCCGTGGCCGCCAAGTTCCAGACGTCTGGCCAGGACTGCTGCGCGGCCAACCGGATCATGGTGCAGCGGCCGTTGTACGAAGCATTCCTGGCGCGCTTCGCCGAAGCGGTGCGGGCGCTGAAGGTTGGCCCGGCGATGGTCGATGGCGAGGAGACGGCCGCAGAGGTCGGCCCGCTGATGCACCAGGCCGCGTTCGATGCCACCCAGGCCCGGGTCGAGGACGCCCTGCAGCGTGGTGCCCGGCGCCTGGTCGGTGGCGAGGGCCATGCGCTGGGTGGCTGGTTCTTCCAGCCGACGGTGCTTGCCGATGTCACGCCGGCGATGCGCATCTACCAGGAAGAAAACTTCGCGCCGATTGCCGGGGTCATGCCGTTCGACACGCTGGAGCAGGCCATCACCATGGCCAATGACACCGAGTACGGCCTGGCTGCCTACATCGTCGGCAACCGCCTCGATGTCGTGCACCCGCTGGTGCGCCGGCTCGACCACGCGATGGTGGCGATCAACGGCGTCAAGTTCACCGGCCACCCCATCCCGTTCGGCGGCATGAAGGCCTCGGGCCTGGGCCGCGAAGGCGGCAGCGAAGGCTTCGAACCCTTCGTCGAAACCAAATACGTTTGCTTGCACCACCACGGTCAGTTCTAAGGAGTGTTTGCCATGAGCCAAGATTTCAGCCAGCTGTTCGAACAGGACCGCGCCCACTTCATGCACCCCTCGACCCACGCCCATGACCACGCCAGCGGCGCGCTCAAGGGCCGGATCATCACCGGTGCCGAAGGCATCCGCCTGCGTGACCATGAAGGCCGCGAACTGATCGACGCCTTCGCCGGCCTGTACTGCGTGAACATCGGTTACGGGCGTACCGAGGTCGCTGACGCCATCCATCGCCAGGCCAAGGAGCTGGCGTATTACCACACCTATGTCGGCCACTCGACCGAAGCGATCATCGAGCTTTCCAGCCGCATCATCGACTGGGCGCCGGCCGGGATGAAAAAGGTCTATTACGGCCTGTCGGGGTCCGATGCCAACGAGACCCAGGTCAAGCTGGTGCGCTACTACAACAACATCCTCGGTCGCCCACTCAAGAAGAAGATCATCTCTCGCGACCGCGGCTATCACGGCTCGGGCATCATGACCGGCAGCCTTACCGGCCTGCCCAGCTTCCACCAGCATTTCGACCTGCCGGTGGAGGGCGTCAAGCATACGGTCTGCCCGCACTGGTACCGCAAGGCACCAGCCGGCATGGATGAGCAGGCCTTCGTGCGCTATTGCGCCGACGAGCTGGAGCAACTGATCCTGGCCGAAGGGCCCGACACCGTCGCCGCGTTCATTGGCGAGCCGCTGATGGGTACCGGTGGCATCATCGTGCCGCCAAAGGGCTACTGGAAGGCGATCCAGGCCGTGCTCGATCGCTACGACGTGCTGCTGATCGCCGACGAAGTGGTGTGCGCCTTCGGCCGCCTGGGCTCGAAGATGGGCAGCCAGCGCTACGACATCCGCCCGGACCTGATCACCACGGCCAAGGGCCTGACCAGCGCCTATGCGCCGCTGTCGGCAGTGATCGTTGGTGAGAAGGTGTGGAACGTGATCGAAGAAGGCTCGCAGAAGGCCGGCCCGATGGGCCACGGCTGGACCTACTCCGGGCACCCGATCTGCGCGGCGGCGGCGCTGGCCAACCTGGATATTCTCGAGCGCGAGAACCTGACCGAGAATGCCGAAGTGGTGGGGGCATACCTGAACCGGCGCATGCGCGAAACCTTCGAAGGCCACCCGCTGGTAGGTGAAGTACGGGGTGACGGCATGCTTTGCGCGGTCGAGTTCATGGCCGATCGCGAGGCGCGCACGGCGTTCGACCCGGCGTTGAAAGTCGGGCCACAGGTGTCGGCAGCGTGCCTTGAGCGCGGGATGATCGCCCGGGCCATGCCGCATGGTGACATTCTCGGTTTTGCACCGCCGTTGGTGCTGAACCAGGAGGATGCCGAAAAGATCGTCGCCATCACCAAGGCGGCGGTCGATGAGGTGGCTGGCAAGGTGCTCGGCTGAGCATTGCAGGGGCCGCCATGCGGCCCCATCGCCGGCCTCGGCAGGCGAACCGACTGACGGTCCCACCCACCCCGCATCCTTGCCTACGCTGATAGTCCAACCCGCTGAAGCAAGGAGAACCGTCATGGCCTTCCAATACAAGCGTCTGGACAAGAACAACGCCGCCGTGCTGCTGGTTGACCACCAGACCGGCCTGCTCTCGCTGGTAAGGGACATCGACCCCGACCGCTTCAAGAACAACGTCCTGGCCCTGTCGGACCTGGCCAAGTACTTCAAGCTGCCGACCATTCTCACCACCAGTTTCGAGACCGGCCCCAACGGCCCGCTGGTGCCCGAACTGAAAGAGCAGTTCCCCGACGCCCCGTACATCGCCCGGCCTGGCAACATCAACGCCTGGGACAACGAGGACTTCGTCAAGGCCGTCAAGGCCACCGGCAAGAAGCAGTTGCTGATCGCCGGCGTGGTGACCGAAGTGTGCGTGGCCTTCCCGGCACTGTCGGCGCTGGAGGAGGGCTTCGAGGTATTTGTCGTCACCGATGCCTCCGGCACCTTCAACGAACTGACCCGTGACTCGGCCTGGCGGCGCATGGAGGCCGCCGGGGCGCAACTGATGACCTGGTTCGGCGTGGCCTGCGAACTGCACCGTGACTGGCGCAACGACATCGAAGGGCTGGGGACCCTGTTCTCCAACCATATTCCGGATTACCGCAACCTGATGACCAGCTACAACAAACTGGCCAAGTAATCCGGCCTCGAAGCCCCCCCATACCTTGTGGGAGCTGGACAGTTAAGATTGGCTGGCTTGATTGGGGCTGCTTTGCAGCCCTTCGCGGGCAAGCCCGCTCCCACAGGGACCGCGCTTTTTTGAGCCTCACACCAAACCTGTGGGAGCGGGCAAGCCCGCGAAGGGCCGCAAAGCGGCCCCCATTTGCTTGAGTGACCGGCATCAGGGTAAACCCGCTCCCACACCCTCCCTGGAACACTCACCAGCACTCGCAGAATCAATGAGATAGAAGCAAGCCTGCGAAATCCACAAGCGAAGCGGCAAACTGCCATGGATCGACCATACTGACTCTTCATTCGCCCTCAGGAGAGTGCCATGTCGAAGTCGTCCAGGAAAAAAGACCTCAAGGACCAGCCGGAGAAACTGGGCGGCAAGGCGTACGAGAAGGCACTCAAGCAGCTGCATGTGGAACTGGTGAAGCTGCAGGAATGGGTGGTGGCCAAGGGCCTGAAGGTGTGCATTGTCTTCGAGGGCCGCGATGGCGCCGGCAAGGGCGGTACCATCAAGGCCATTACCGAGCGCGTCAGCCCGCGAGTATTCCGCGTGGTGGCGCTGCCGGCACCGACCGAGCGGGAAAAGACCCAGATGTATGTGCAACGCTACCTGGGCCACCTGCCTGCCGCGGGCGAGGTAGTGATCTTCGACCGCAGCTGGTACAACCGCGCCGGTGTCGAGCGGGTGATGGGCTTTTGCAGCGAAGAACAGAGCAGCAAGTTTCTCACCGTGGTGCCGCTGTTCGAAAAGATGATGGTCGAGTCGGGGATCATCCTCATCAAGTACTGGCTGGAGGTCAGCGCCGAAGAGCAGACCCGCCGCCTGCAGGACCGCATCAACGATGGCCGCAAGCTGTGGAAGCTGTCACCGATGGACCTCAAGTCGTACACCCGCTGGGATGAATACACCCGGGCCCGCGATGACATGTTCGCCGCCTCCGATTCGTCCTGGGCACCATGGTTCATGGCCCATTCCAACGACAAGCGCCGTGCCCGGCTGAATATCATCAGCCATCTGCTGACGCGCATTCCCTACAAGGACATTACCCGCGACGGGCTGGTGAAGTTGCCCAAGCGCGGCAAGATCGGCAAATACAAGGCCGTCAACTACCCGTTCAAAGTCGTCGAAGAGCGTTTCTGATCTCTCCCCACGGGGAGCAGCGAGGGTGCGAGCCTATGCCACATGATGGCAGCCTGTTGCAGGCGACGGTGGTGTTCCTGCTGGCCGTGGTGCTTCTGGTACCGCTGGCGCAGCGTTTGAAAATGGGGGCGGTGCCCGGCTATCTGCTGGCGGGCATCCTGATAGGGCCATCGGTGTTTGGCTTGCTGAACAACCCGGATAACGTGGCACGTCTGTCGGAGATGGGTGTGGTGATGCTGCTGTTCGTCATCGGCCTGGAGCTGTCGCCGCGGCGTTTGTGGAGCATGCGCCGGGCGCTGTTTGGCGTCGGCTCGCTACAAGTGGGCCTGAGTGCTGTAGCGCTTGGCCTGCTGGCGTACTGGCTGTTCGGCCAGTCGAAGCCGGCTGCCATCGTGCTGGGCCTGGGCCTTGCGCTGTCGTCCACCGCGTTTGGCCTGCAGGTACTGGCCGAGCGCAAGGACCTGGGCAAGCCGCACGGCCGCCTGGCCGTGGCGATCCTGCTGTTCCAGGACATTGCCGCGATCCCGCTGATTGCCGTGGTGCCGCTGCTCGGTGGTGATGTCAGCACCGCCGACGAAGGTGCCTGGCCGGTGCTGGCGGTGGTGGTTGGCATTGGTGTGCTGATCATCTTTGGCCGCTACCTGTTGACCCCTGTCTTCAAATGGACAGTCGGTTCGGGCCTGCCCGAGCTGTCGACCGCTACCGCCTTGCTGGTGGTGCTGGGCACCGCCTGGGTGATGGAGCACGTGGGCGTGTCGATGGCGCTCGGGGCATTTCTGGCGGGCGTGTTGATGGCCGAGTCGCCTTTCCGCCACGAACTGGAAACCCAGATCGAGCCCATCAAGGGTTTGCTGCTGGGGCTGTTCTTCGTTGGCGTGGGGATGAGCGCCGACCTGCGCTTGCTGTTCGGCATGCCGTTAATGGTGCTGGGGCTGACCCTGCTGCTGGTGGTCATCAAGTTGCCGCTGCTGTATGGCTTGGGCCGCACGGCGGGTGGGCTGAACCAGGCCCAGGCGCTGTGCCTGGGCGTGGTGCTGGCCTCTGGCGGCGAGTTTGCCTTCGTGGTGTTCAAGCTGGCGCTGGACCATCAGGTGCTGGCGCAGCAGGTGCATGACCTGCTGGTGCTGGCCATCACCTTGTCGATGGCGGTAGTGCCGTTGGTAATGATGGCCCTGGCGCGCCAGTTGCGTGACGACAGCCCGTCACAAGCAACCCCTGAAGCGGGCCACTGAATCGCGCCACACGGCGCACCTGGAGTTCGGAGGTGATGCATGCAACCGGGTATCAAGCTGGACAGCCGCCTGTCGCGGGGCTTGCTCGATGTGCTCATCAAGGCCGGCCTGGTGGCTGCGCTGGTGATATTCGCCTTCCAGACGTTCCAGCCGTTCCTGGAGCTGATGCTGTGGTCGGTGATCCTGGCGGTGACCTTGTACCCGCTGTATTGCCGCATCCAGCGCCGCACAGGGCTCAAGGACGGGCTTTCGGCGACGCTGGTCGTTCTGCTGGTACTGGTCGTGCTGCTGGTGCCGATCTACCTGGTGGTGATGTCCATCGGCGAGTCGGTGGACAGCCTGGTGACGCTGCTGAAAAGCGGGGCCTGGAGCGTGCCGGCGCCTCCCGATTCGGTGGCGGCCTGGCCGCTGATCGGGCCGAAGGTGCATGCCCTGTGGCTGGCAGCCTCGGAAAACATGGCCGGTGTGCTGAACCAGTGGATGCCCCAGCTCAAGGATGCCGGGCGCACGGTGCTGGGGGCTGCAGCCAGCGCGGGCGGCGCGTTCCTGTTGTTCATCGCGGCGATCATCGTCTCGGGCATCATCATGGCGTTCGGTGACCGCGGCGAAATCGCGGCGCAGCGCATAGCCATGCGGGTGTCGGGCGAGGAGCGCGGCAAGCCACTGGCCAAGCTGTGCACCGCCACCATTCGCGCGGTGGCCCAGGGCGTGATCGGCATTGCCTTCATCCAGATGCTGCTGATCGGTGTCGGCTTCGTCATCAAAGGGGTACCGGGGGCCGGGATGCTGGCCATCGTCATCCTCATGCTGGGCATTGCCCAGGCACCGGCCACGTTGATCACGGTGCCGGTGATCATCTACATCTTCAACGTCGAAGGCTTTACCGTGGCGACCATCATCTTCGCCATCTACAGCTTCGTCGCCGGGCTTGCCGACAACGTGCTCAAGCCGCTGCTGCTGGGGCGCGGGGTGGATGTGCCGATGCCGGTGGTGCTGATCGGGGCACTGGGCGGCATGGTGGTCAAAGGCATCATCGGCCTGTTCATCGGCCCGGTGATCCTGGGCGTCACTTATGTACTGTTCTGGCAATGGGTGGCGCTGCAGGTGCCGGAAAACCCCGTCGAGCCGTCGGCGTGAGCCAAGGCCTGCCATGCCCGGACGCCTCTGTGGTTGTGCACTGAGCCTGGCTGCCATGTTGGTGGGCTGTACCCAGGTCGGCCCGGATTTCCAGCCGCCGCAGGACCCGTGGCTGAGCACCTGGAACACCCCGCTGCTGGAGCAAGCCGGGCAGCAGGCCGCGGCGCCCGACCTGCGCCAGTGGTGGGCCGTGTTCGCCGACCCGGCCCTGGATGCCTTGATCGCCGAGGCCGATGCCAACAACAGCAACCTGCGCGTGGCCGGCTTGCGCATTGCCGAAGCCCGCGCCCAGTTGGCCATCGTGCAGACCGGGCGTTATCCACAGCTGCAGCAGCTGCGCGCCCAGAGCCTGTACCTGAAGCAGGACCAGTCTGGCACCGCCACCGCTCGTGATTCGGTATTCTGGCAATCCAGCGCGGGCTTCGACATCGGCTGGGAAATCGACTTCTGGGGGCGCTTCAGCCGCGCCATCGAAAGCGCCGACGCCGTCTACTTCGCCTCCCAGGCCAATTACGCCGATGCCATGCTGCTGTTGCGTGCGCAGGTGGCCGACACCTACTTTGCCCTGCGCACCACCGAGGCGCGGCTGGATATCGCCGAAGAAAACGCCCGCCGCCAGGCGCGCAGCCTGGAGATAACCGAGCGGCTGTTCCGTCATGGCGAAAACGACGAACTCGACTGGCAACAGGCGCGCACCCAGTACCTGGCTACCCAGGCCACCATCCCCGAGTTTCAGAACCAGCTCAATGCCCTGCGCAACGTGCTGTGCTCGCTGCTGGGTCGGCCGCCCGGGCCGCTGCCACAGCTGGATGCCGGCCACGGCCAGTTGCCGTTACCGGACCGTGCCGTGCTGCAGGGCGTGCCCGCCAGCCTGCTGCAGCGTCGCCCGGACATCCGCGCCGCCGAGCAGGCGGTGGCGGCGCAGTCGGCGCTGGTCGGGGTGGCCGAGGCCGACCTTTATCCACAGCTGAGCCTGCTGGGCAGCATCGGCTGGAGCTTCGTCACGGCCAATCACCTGCCCGATACCTTCGACATCGCCGCCGGGCCCAGCCTGATCTGGAACCCTTTCGACTACGGCCGGCGCAAGAACGCCGTGCGCGTGGAAGATGCCCGCTTGCAGCAGCTGATCGAGCTGTATCACCAGGGCGTGCGCGAAGCCGCCCGCGAGGCCGACGATGCCGCCAGCGGGCTGGTGCGCTCGCTGCAGAGCGCAAGCATCCGCGACCAGGCCTCGCAGGCCGCGCAGCGCTCGCTGAGCCTGGCCAGCTCGCAGTACCGCGAAGGCTTTGCCGACTTCCAGCGCGTGCTCGACGCCCAGCAACTGCTGCTGCAGCAACAGGACGGCTACCTGGTCAGCCGCGGCAATGCCGTCAGCAGCCTGGTGACGCTGTACAAGGCCCTGGGCGGCGGCTGGGACGCCAGCCGCGCACCGATCGACCCGGCCACCCGCCAGCAGATGCAGCAACGCACAGATTGGGGCGAACTGCTCGACGAGCCAGCCCCCAGCGCACATGCACAAGGTGAAACGAAATGAGCGACGCTACGCCGACGCCACCCCCGCCAGCCCCCGATCGCGGCATGCGCTGGGTGCTGCTGCTGATTGCCGTGAGCCTGCTGTGGTACCTGCTGGCCGACCGTTTCACGCCCTATACCCAGCAGGCCCGCCTGCAGGCCTACGTGGTGCCGGTGAGTGCCGAGGTGGCTGGGCAGGTGAAGCGTGTGGCGGTGGGCAACAACCAGGAAGTACGCAAGGGCGATGTGCTATTCGAACTGGACCAGGAACAGTACCGCATCGCCCTGGCCCGCGCCGAAGCCGACCTGGACACGGTACGCCGGCAGATCGGTGCCCACACCGCTGGCATCGACTCGGCCCAGGCGGCGCTGGTGGCGGCCCAGGCCAACGAGCGCAAGGCGCGGCAGGACGCCGAGCGGCTCAAGCGCCTGATCGATGAAGACCCGGGCACGGTGTCGGTGCGCCGTCTGGAGGGTGCCCAGGCCAACCGCGACCAGGCCATCAGCCAGGTCGCGGCAGCCCGTGCCGAAGTGGAGCGGGCCCGTGAGCAGCAGGGCGGGGCGCAGGACGACAACGCCCAACTGCGCAGCGCGGCGGCCAATGTGGAAAAAGCCCGGCTGGACCTGGCGCGCACCGTGGTACGCGCCGATGCAAACGGGCTGATCACCGACCTGCGCACCGACGTTGGCCACTATGTCGGCGCCGGCAGCCCGATGATGACCCTGATCGCCATCCATGACGTGTGGATAAGTGCCGACATGACCGAGAACAACCTCGGTCGGCTGCGCCCGGAAACTCCGGTGCTGGTAGTGCTCGATGCGCTGCCCGGCACGGTGTTGAAGGGGCGCATTCGCAGCATCGGCTACGGCGTGAGCGTGGGCCAGAGTACCCCGCCGGGCACGTTGCCGACCGTGCAGAACAGCCGCGAGTGGCTGCGCTCGGCGCAGCGCTTCCCGGTGATCGTCGAACTGGAGCGTGACCAGTTGCAGGACAAGAGCGGTTTGCGGGTCGGCGGCCAGGCCGAAGTCATGGCCCTGCCAACCGAGGGCAACCCTTTGAACCTGCTGGGCCGGCTGTTCATGTGGCTGATGAGCTGGCTGTCGTATGCCTATTGAGCTGCGCCGCCTGCGCGCCCTGCGCCTGGCCTGGGGCGTGGCGCTGTGCCTGGCGGTGAGTTTCGGCATCGGCTTGCCGGTGCCGATCCTGGCGCCGGTGTTCGCGGTGTTGTTGCTGGCCATGCGCAGCCAGCCCTTGCCCCTGCGTGCGGCCCCGGCCCTGGCGGTGCTGGTGCTGCTTGCCTGCGGCAGCGGGCTGCTGCTGATTCCGCTGCTGCGCCATGCCCCGGTGAGTGGGGTGTTGCTGGTGGGGGTGGGGGTTTTCCTGACCTTGCGTTATGCGCTGAAGGGCGGCAACGGCCTGCTGGCCAATTTGCTGGTGATCGGCCTGACCATGATCGCTGCTGCTGGTACCAGCGACTTCAGCCTGGCGCTGTCGGTGGTCGAAGCGCTGGCCAAAGGCATGCTGCTGGCGGTGCTGGGCACCGCGGCAGCGCATGTGCTGTTTCCAGAGCCGGCCGATGCGCCGGAGCAACCGGCACCGCCTCTGCTCGACAGTGACCAGGTGAGCTGGGTCGCCCTGCGTGCCACGCTGATCGTCATGCCGGCCTTCTTGCTGGCGCTGATCGCCCCGGACCAGTACATGCCGCTGATCATGAAGGCAGTGAGCCTGGGGCAGCAGGCCGGCGAAACCCGCGCGCGGCATGCCAGTCGCGAGCTGATCGGCTCGACCTTGCTGGCCGGGTTGCTGGCGATACTGATGTGGGGCGCGTTGAGCCTGTTCGTGCACCTGTGGATGTTTTTCCTGTGGGTGCTGCTGTTCGTCCTTTGGCAGGGGCGCAGGCTTTACCGTGCAGTGGATACCAGGCAAAGCCCGGCGTACTGGGTGAGTTGCCTGACGACCATGCTGATCTTGCTGGGGCAGTCGGTGCAGGACAGCGCGGGCGGGCAGGATGTGTACCGCGCCTTTGCCGTGCGCATGGCGCTGTTTCTGGCGGTGTCGGTGTATGCCAGTGCCATGCTCATATGGATTGATCGGCGGCGGGTTCGGACTGCTTAGTTCTTTTGTACTGGCCTTTTCGCGGGCACGCCCGCTCCCACAGGTACAGAGACAACCTTGAGGTTTGTGCGGTCCCTGTGGGAGCGGGCATGCCCGCGAAGAGGCCAGCCCAGGAAAACCTAGGGTTTCCAGTCAACCCCACTGTCTTCCAGGTAGGCATCCACCGCGGCCCCAACAGTGGGATGAAACGCCGACTCCCCCATATGCTCGAACAACTCGAACTGCCGCATCTTGTCCTTTACCGGGTCCTTCATCTCGGCAAACTGCAACTCCACCCCCCGCGCCTCCAGCGCCCGGTCCAGTTCGGCCAGCATGTCCGCCGAGGTGATATCGATGCTGGTCACCGGCTCTGCCGCAATCACCAGCCGTTGAACCGGGGTAGGCGATGCATCCACCGCCGCCATCACCGTGCTCTGGAACTGCTCGGCATTGGCAAAGAACAGCGGCGCATCCCAACGCAGCAGCACCAGCCCCGGAATGCGTCGGGCCTGTGGATAACGCTGCACATCATGGTAACCGCGGGTGCCATCCACCCGTCCCAGCACCGCATGATGCGGCCGCCAGCCGTCCCACAGGAACTCGATCACCGATATCGCCACGGCAATGCAGATGCCAGGAATGGCCCCGAATACCGCTACGCCGACGAAGCAGGTGAACGACAGCCAGAACTCCCATTGCTGCATGCGGAAGATGCGCTTGAGGTCGGCAAACTCGAACAGGCCTAACGCTGCGGCAATCACCACCGCCGCCAGGGCGCTGTTGGGCAGGTGTTGCATCAGGTTGGGCGCCACCAGCAGCAACAGCGTCACCGCCAGCGCGCCGATGATGCCGGTGAGCTGGGTCTGCGAGCCGGCCGCTTCGGCCACGGGGGTGCGTGACGAGCTGCTGCTGATAGGGATGCCCTGGAACAGCCCCGAGGCCAGGTTGGCCACGCCCAGGCCGAACATTTCCTGGTTGGGGTTGACCGGGGTCTTCATGCGCGCGGCATAGGAACGTGACAGCACGCTGGTATCGGCGAACGACACCAGTGCCACCGCGATGCCGCCGAGCAGTACCTCCACCAGGTCGATATCGCTGACCCAGGGGAACACGAAGCTGGGCAGCCCCTGGGGCAGTTCGCCGAGCACTTTCACACCTTGCTGGTCGAGCCCCAGCAGGCTCACCGCCAGCGTGGCCAGCACCACGGCAATGAGAATGCCCGGCAAGCGCTTGAACGGCTTGAGCAGCAGGATCAGCGCCAGGCTACCGCCACCGACTACGAAGCTTGGCCAATGGCCCTGGCCGGCGAGCAAGGCCTGGATCAGGTTCCAGGTATCCCGCAGCGGGCCCTGGCTGTCGACCGACAGGCCGAACAGTTTGGGCAACTGGCTGATCAGCACCGTGAGGGCGATGCCGTTCATGTAGCCATAGCGGATCGGCTTGGACAGCAACTCGGTGATGAAGCCCAGGCGCAGCAGGCCGGCGATCACGCAGAACGCCCCGGCCACCAGGGCCATCATGCTGGCGATGGCGATTGCCCGTTGCGGGTCGCTGGCGGCGTACTGCACCACCACCGCCAGAATCGGCGCGGCCAGTGCCGAGTCCGGGCCCAGCACCAGGATGCGGCTGGGGCCGAACAGGGCATAGGCCAGCAGCGGGATGATGGTGGCGTACAGCCCGTAGATGCCGGGTACGCCAGACGCTTCGGCATAGGCGATGCCCACCGGCACCAGCATGGTGGTGAGCACCAGGCCGGCGGCGATGTCTTTGGGCAGCCAGGCGGGTTGGTAGTGGAGCAGGGTGACCAGGCCGGGTAACCAGCGTTGCCAGTCGAGGCGGGGTTTTTCAGGCATGGGGCGTGCGTCCGGGGGAGGGTGCTGAATCACAGCTTAGATGCTGAATTCCGGGGCCGCTCTGCGGCCCTTTCGCTTTGATGCGAGGTCCGGAAAATGCGCGGTACCTGTGGGAGCGGGCATGCCCGCGAACACCGGCGCAGCCGGTGCCATGCACCGCGTTGGATTCTTCGCGGCTAAAGCCGCTCCCACAGTGGGCGCGTGCTGCTTGCCAGATGCCAGAAAAAACAAAACCCCTTGAGGCGTTGGCCTCAAGGGGTTCGTGGGTACTGCAGTCTGGCGCTTAGACGTTGAAGCGGAAGTGCATCACGTCACCGTCCTTGACGATGTAGTCCTTGCCTTCCAAACGCCATTTACCGGCTTCCTTGGCACCGCTCTCACCCTTGAACTGGATGAAGTCGTCATAGGCCACCACTTCAGCGCGGATGAAGCCTTTTTCGAAGTCGGTGTGGATCACGCCAGCGGCTTGTGGTGCAGTGGCACCGACGCGCACGGTCCAGGCACGTACTTCCTGCACGCCGGCAGTGAAGTAGGTCTGCAGGTTCAGCAGCTCGTAACCGGCGCGGATAACGCGGTTCAGGCCAGGCTCTTCCAGGCCCAGGGCCTCGAGGAACATGTCCTTCTCTTCACCGTCTTCCAGCTCGGCGATTTCCGCTTCGATCTTGTTGCACACCGGCACCACTACCGCGCCTTCTTCCTCGGCGATGGCCTTTACCACGTCCAGGTGCGGGTTGTTGTCGAAGCCGTCTTCGGCCACGTTGGCGATGTACATGACCGGCTTGCTGGTCAGCAGGTGGAAGCCGCGGATGACCGCCTTGTCTTCGGCGCTCATGTTTTTCATCAGGCTGCGCGCAGGCTTGCCTTCGGTGAAGTGCGGAATCAGCTGTTCGAGGATGGCCTTCTGCGCCAGGGCTTCCTTGTCGCCGCCCTTGGCGTTGCGGGCAACCTTCTGCAGTTGCTTCTCGCAGCTGTCGAGGTCGGCGAAGATCAGCTCGAGGTCGATGATCTCGATGTCACGCTTGGGGTCGACGCTGTTGGAAACGTGGATCACGTTCTCGTCTTCGAAGCAGCGCACCACGTGGGCAATGGCGTCGGTCTCGCGGATGTTGGCGAGGAACTTGTTGCCCAGGCCTTCGCCCTTCGAGGCACCAGCCACCAGGCCGGCGATGTCGACGAACTCCATGGTGGTCGGCAGGATGCGGTTTGGCTTGACGATCTCAGCCAAGGCATTCAAGCGCGCATCGGGCATCGGCACGATGCCGCTGTTAGGCTCGATGGTGCAGAAGGGGAAGTTCTCCGCCGCGATGCCAGACTTGGTCAGGGCGTTGAACAGGGTGGACTTGCCGACGTTGGGCAGGCCGACGATGCCGCAATTGAAACCCATGGGTATTCCCCTCTCTAAAGGAAATCAGGCCTTCTGGCTGTGCAGCTCGCGCATCGCCTTGGCGAAGTCGCCGGCAAGCACGTCCGGCAGCACGCCGAGGGCAAAATCGATGCTGGCGTCGAGCTTCTCCTGCTCGGCGCGCGGCGCGCGGCCCAGGACGAAGTTGGAGACCAGTTTGGCGTCGCCCGGGTGGCCGATGCCAAGCCGCAGGCGGTGGAAGTCGTTCTGGTTGCCGAGCTGCGCGATGATGTCGCGCAGGCCGTTGTGCCCACCATGGCCACCGCCGCGCTTGAGCTTGGCGACGCCCGGGGGCAGGTCGAGTTCGTCATGCGCCACCAGGATCGCTTCCGGCTTGATGCGGAAGAAATTGGCCAAGGCCGCCACGGACTGGCCGCTACGGTTCATGTAGGTGGTGGGGATGAGCAGACGAACGTCGTTGCCCTGATGGCTGAACTTAGCCGTCAGGCCGAAATATTTGCGGTCAGCGGTCAACGAGACGCGCTGGGCGCTGGCAATGCGTTCAACGAAAAGAGCCCCTGCGTTATGCCGGGTCTGTTCGTATTCGGGGCCGGGGTTACCCAGGCCGACGATCAACTGGATGGCGGTCACGTCAGGGGCTCTTCCTTGGAGTTGGTGGGTTACAGGGCGCGCGGCACTGTAACCCGATCAACGCCGGCGCGCGAGTGGATTACTCGGCAGCGCCTTCTGCTTCTGGAGCAACGCGTGGAGCGTGAACGTTGGCAACAGCTTTGTCATCACCGTGGGCCAGAGCTACGAACTCTACGCCTTTCGGAGCTTTCAGGTCCGACAGGTGGATGATGGTGCCGATTTCAGCGTTGGCCAGGTCGACTTCGATGAACTCAGGCAGGTCTTTGGCTTCGCAGGAAACTTCGATCTCGGCTTCTACGTGGGAGATCTCGCCGCCTTTCTTGACCGGGGCTTCTTCGTTGATGAAGTGAACCGGTACCTTGGCGGTCAGTTTCTGGCCAGCAACGACGCGAACGAAGTCGGCGTGCATGATGAAGCCTTTGGCCGGGTGGCGCTGCAGAGCCTTGACCACGACGTTTTGCTTGGCGCCGTCGACGTTCAGTTCCAGAACGTGGCTGAAGGCAGCCTCGTTTTCGAACAGCTTGGTGATTTCCTTGGCCAGGATGGTCAGGGACTGGGCGTCCTGGTTACCACCGTAGACAACGGCTGGGATGTTCGCGGAGTGACGCAGGCGGCGGCTCGCACCTTTCCCCAGGTCAGTACGCGCTTGGGCGTTCAGAGTGAATTCGGTCATTTTGTTTCTCCAAAATAGCCCCCCGAGGGCGTTTGCGACCAGCGCCAACGGGGATGGCAAAAAAGCCCCGCCCCAACAACCAGTGTTGGGGCGGGGCGCTTTTCGTCAGCGTGTGTTCCGCTTAGCGGAACATCGCGCTGATCGATTCTTCGTTGCTGATGCGGCGGACCGCTTCAGCGACAACCGGTGCGATATCCAGCTGGCGGATACGGTCACAGGCTTGAGCAGCGGCGGACAGCGGAACGGTGTTGGTCACCACCAGCTCGTCCAGTACCGACTTCTCGATGTTCTCGATCGCGCGGCCCGACAGGACAGGGTGCGTGCAGTAGGCGTAAACCTTGGCAGCGCCGTGTTCTTTCAGGGCTTTGGCCGCGTGGCACAGGGTGCCGGCGGTGTCGACCATGTCGTCTACCAGGATGCAGGTGCGCCCTTCGACGTCGCCGATGATGTGCATCACCTCGGAGTGGTTAGCCTTCTCGCGGCGCTTGTCGATGATACCCAGGTCGACGCCCAGGGACTTGGCGACGGCACGTGCGCGCACGACACCACCGATGTCCGGGGAGACGATCATCAGGTTCTCGAAACGCTGGTCCTCGATATCGTCGACCAGTACGGGCGAGCCGTAGATGTTGTCGACCGGGATATCGAAGAAACCCTGGATCTGGTCAGCGTGCAGGTCGACGGTGAGTACACGGTCGATACCTACGACAGTGAGCATGTCAGCGACGACTTTGGCGCTGATGGCTACACGTGCCGAACGCGGACGGCGGTCCTGGCGGGCGTATCCGAAGTAAGGAATCACGGCGGTGATTCGGGATGCTGAGGAGCGGCGGAAGGCGTCGGCCATCACTACCAGTTCCATCAGGTTATCGTTGGTCGGGGCACAGGTCGGCTGAATAATGAAGACGTCTTTACCGCGGACATTTTCATTGATCTCAGTGCTGATCTCGCCGTCGGAGAACTTACCGACAGAGACGTCACCGAGAGGGATATGCAGCTGACGTACGACACGCCGAGCCAGATCGGGGTTGGCATTCCCCGTAAAGACCATCATCTTGGACACGCGCAGTACCTGAAGGCTGAGGGTAACCTGGATGAGTATAAGGAAAATGGCAGGGGCGGCTGGATTCGAACCAACGCATGGCAGGATCAAAACCTGCTGCCTTACCGCTTGGCGACGCCCCTGTATCTGTTGCTGCGAACGCTTATGCGCTCGACTTCTTGACCAGACTTTGCAGCTTGCGATGCAACATCGAAACGTTGCTTCCTTTCGCCACAAACCCTGTTTGGGTCGCTGAAAGAAGGGCCAGAACTTTATCAGCTTCGGCTTTGCTTGGGAAGGCCCCAAACACACAACTTCCAGTACCGGTCAGTCGAGCCTCAGTGAATTTACCCAGTGAATTCAACGCATTGCGAACTTCCGGGTAACTCTGCTCTACCACCGGTTGGCAGTCATTTCGACTGTTTCCCTCGGGAACGGGGCGCATCTTAAGGGGGAGTGAATCACGTGTCAACTGTGGATGTGAAAA
The DNA here is from genome assembly GCF_002453565.1 of Pseudomonas sp. UBA6753. Taxonomy (NCBI): domain Bacteria; kingdom Pseudomonadati; phylum Pseudomonadota; class Gammaproteobacteria; order Pseudomonadales; family Pseudomonadaceae; genus Pseudomonas; species Pseudomonas sp. UBA6753. Next base: position 52,338 of record NZ_DKHD01000030.1, read on the forward strand.
AATTTCTACTGTGCTGACAGACACTTGCGGCACCAGCACGACATACCACGGCTCTTCCGGGTCGACCGGGGTCAGTTGTTCACCCACGCCCTGGGCGAATGCCGCGTGCCCCCGCACGAATACCGGTACGTCGGCGCCCAGGCTCAGGCCCAGTGCGGCCAGGCGGTCTTCGTCCCAGTCCAGTTGCCACAGGTGGGCGAGGGCCAACAGGGTAGTGGCGGCATCCGAGCTGCCACCGCCGATGCCGCCGCCCATGGGCAGCACCTTGCTCAGCCAGATGTCGGCGCCCATCGTCGTGCCGGATTGTTCCTGCAGCTTGCGCGCGGCACGCACGATCAGGTTGCTGTCGTGCGGTACCGCCTCGATCTCGGTATGCAGGCGGATCACGCCGTCATCACGCACGGCAAAGCTGAGTTCGTCGCCGTGATCGAGAAACTGGAACACGGTTTCCAGCTCGTGATAGCCGTCCGCGCGGCGGCCGATGATGTGCAGCCACAGGTTGAGCTTGGCCGGGGCGGGCAGGGTGAGGGTTTGCATGTATCAGTGCCCCAGCTGGCGCGGCTGCCAGTCCTTGACCACCAGGGTCACGTCGAGGTTTTTGCCGTGCAGCTTCAGGCGCTCGGGCAGCCAGTAGCCGTTCTGTTCGGTGTAGCTCAGGTACTGCACCTGCCAGCCATCCTGGTCGAGGCTGGCCAGGCGGCTGTCGCCGTCCAGGGTCAGCTTGCTCTTGCTGTCGGGGGCGGGCAGGCCGCGTACCCACCAGACCAGGTGTGAGACCGGCAACTGCCAGCCCAGTTGTTCTTCCAGCAGCGCTTCGGGGCTGGGGGCCTCGTAGCGGCCCTGGTTGGCCACTTCCAGTACCACGCCGCCGGGGCGGCCGGTCAGGCGTGCGGCGCCACGGCCCAGAGGGCCGGCCAGGCGAATGTCGTAGTAGTCCTGGCGTTGCAGCCAGAACAGCGTGCCGCTGCCCGAGTCGCGCGGGGCACGGATGCCGACCTTGCCGTTGATCTGCCAGCCATCGAGGCTGCTCAGCTGCTCTTTATGGGCGCGCCACTGCTGCGGGTCGCCGTGGCCCTGCAGGGCCTCGCGGCTACCGAAGCCGGCACAGCCGGCCAGCAGGGCGATCAGGGTGAAGGTAATGCAATGGCGCAGGAACATGGCGTTAGAGAGTCTCGGATCCGGTCAGGCGCAGGATGGTCTTGCGCAGGATGGGGCTGTCGGCCTGGGCTTCGAAGCCCTTGGCCCAGACCTGGCGGGCTTCGCGGCGCTTGCCGTTGGCCCATAGCACTTCGCCCAGGTGGGCGGCCACTTCGTGGTCGGGGAAGCTGGCAAAGGCCTTGCGCAGGTAGGTTTCAGCCTCGTCGAGGTTGCCCAGGCGGTAATTGACCCAGCCCAGGCTGTCGAGCACCGCCGGGTCGTCCGGGGTCAGCTGATGGGCCTTGTCGATCAGCGCCTTGGCTTCGCTGTAGCGGGTGGTGCGGTCGGCCAGGGTGTAGCCGAGGGCGTTCAGGGCCATGGCGTTTTCCGGTTCGCGGGCGATGATGGCGCGCAGGTCTTTTTCCATCTGCGGCAGGTCGTCACGCTTTTCGGCCAGCATGGCGCGGGTGTACAGCAGGTTGAGGTCGTCCGGGTAGCGCTGGATGGCTTGCTGCAGCACCTGGCTGGCCTGGGCGTCCTTGTTGTTGTTGCTGTAGCTTTCCGATTCGATCAGGAACAGCTGGATGGCGTAGTCCGGCTGGGCTTCGCGGGCATCGGCGAGCAGGCGTGAGGCTTCGGTACCACGGCCGTTGGCGATCAGGATGTCGGCCTGGCGCAGTTGCGCCGGCAGGTAGTCGGGGCCCGGGCCGACCAGGGCGTATTCACGCAGGGCGCCTGCGGGGTCGTGGCGCTCCTCGCGGATGCGGCCCAGGTTCAGGTGCGCGGCGTCGACGTTGCTGTCGCGCTCGATCAGCTCCTGCAGGTAACCTTCGGCTTCATCCCAGTCCTTGTTCTCCAGGCACACCAGGGCCAGCGAATAGCGCAGCTCGTCGTCCTCGGGGTATTGCTGGACCAGGCTGAGGAACTCGCCCTTGGCATCGGCGATGCGGTCCTGTTCGACCAGGGTGCGGGCGTAGGTCAGGCGCAGGCGCTTGTCGTCCGGGTTGTCGCGAATCGCCCCGCGCAGCAGTGGCAGTGCTTCGGGGCCGCGGTCCAGGGCTTGGAGCAGGCGGGCGCGCAGCAGGATCGGGGCGATTTCGCCGTTTTGCGGCGGGTGCGACTCGAGCAGTTCCAAGGCTTCTTCGGCCTTGCCGTCCTGGTTCAGCAGCAGGGCCTTGCCGAACACCAGTTGACCGTTGTCCGGGTACTTCACCAGCAGGCGTTCGAAGCTTTGCAGCAGGCCGTCGCGGGTGCTCTGGTCGGTTTCGGCGGCGGACAGGGCGAGGAAATCGAAATGGGTGTCGCCCTGGCCCTGCAGGACCTTTTCCATGTACGTCATGGAGTCGTCATAGCGGCCGGCGCGAGCCAGCTGGATGGCGGCGGCGCGCTGGGCGTCGAGGTTCTGCGGGTCGTTGCGGGCCCAGACCAGGGCGTTGTCCAGTGCCGGTTCGTCGGCGCCGAGGTATTCGGCAATGCGGTAGGCGCGCTCGGAAACCCCGGCGTCCTGGGTTTTCGCGGCCTGGTCGGTGTAGTTGGCCAGGGCGATGTCGAAGCGGTTGCGCTGGCCGGCCAGCTCCGCCACCAGCAGGCTATAGAGCGTGTCCTGCTTGAACGAGCCATACACCACGGGCTTTTCCGCCTCGCTCTTGCCGGCCTCGGCGACGGGGGGCTCGGCCTTTTGCGGGGCCAGGCTCTGGCAGCCCTGGAGCAGGGCGAAGGCAAGCAGCAATGCGTATGGTTTGTTCATAGAAGGCTTTAAGAGGACTCACCGGCGGTCGGAGCATGATGACACAAGCGCGGGGGCAAACCCACCTGCGAAGGTCGTGGTTTACAGGCTGGGTGGTGCAGAGTGGGACAGCGGGGTGGGGGAGAGGTTCGAAGGGGCTTCTGACACAATGACCCAGCCCCTGCCTGCACCGACAATTTTGTCGAGATCACAGGTCAGGATAGATCCGCTCGTATAGTGCCACGTCGCTAGGGCAGTCAATTTCTCCCCAGGGAGCGTGCGTCGCCACGCCGGCGACTGGAAAACCTTCGCTGACTAGTGCCCCTAAAAGCGATGTCATGTCAGTTTGGTCGCGTGCCTGAGGCGTGAGCCTTTGCAATTGCCTTTTCAACGCCTGCCAACCCGCTGGCGTGACTTTGAACAAGCCTATGTACTGGCCCTGAATGACCTCAAGACTGGTAGCGGTCTGTCCAATAGCGCTCACCAATCCATCGACTAAGCGGAAGTTCTCCAGGTCTGGTAGCGGATCGTTGAAGCGTTGCTGCCAGAGACGCACTGCAGCGGGATCGTAGCCCAGGACAATATCGGCTGGATGGTTAATTAGCTCGGATACTAGGGTGCTGTCGTAGAAGATGTCGCCGTAGCTAACAAGGCAAGGCTCTGCGCTCAACCAACCGCTGGCGCAATTTAGAGAGCTGAAAATACCGGAGCTGTGCCAGCGGTGGTTGTGAAACAAAGTGTCGGCGAATGGTGCAAGCATTTCGCTTCGATAGCCTGCAACGATGCCAACCTCGCTGACATCGCATCGACGGAGCGTTTCAATCGCGCGCTGTAGCAGTGGCACACCATTAAAGGGTACCAAGGCCTTGGGGCGTTCATCGGTCAGGGCTTGTAAGCGACTCCCGCGACCTGCAGCAAGAATAATGGCTTTCATGGAAAAGCTCCAAAGGCATGTCGCACGCGTTGAATATCCAATGGATCGGCAGGTAGTTCTCGCTCGGGGTGCCACATGATCCCGGTATGCCGACGGTGGTCGTCATACACAGCCTCGATCACGCCGTCGTCGGCCAGGGCTAGTACGCGGTAGCCGTCGGGCGCCTCCCGAAAGCCGTATTCATGATAGGAATTCACTCGCCGCCGTTGTTCTTGCATGTTGATCATGTGTTCGCCTACATGGCCGGCCAAACGTTCCAAAGTGCCGCCAGCTCGCGTCAACATTACCTGCATGCCGCGGCATACACCGAGCACCGGAAGCCGTAGATTTTCCGCAAGATCAAGCAAGACCCTCTCAGTGGCGTCGCGTGTGTCGGCTGTCCCACTCAGGGCCTGGCAACTCCCTCCACCAGTAAGCAAGAGGCCCTGAGGGCGCAATGATTGGACTAGCGCCATGCTGACTCTCGGATCGTTTGGAAGGTACAGCGGGGTCAGCCCACATTGGTCTAAGAATTCAACCCAGCGCTGGTCGAGCGCGTCCCGCCATTCCTGGCGTTCGGCGTTGAACTGCCTGAGCATGGTCATCCCAACCAAAATCATGCCAGCACCTGTATACGCCGCTCGGCGCAGTCGAGCAGCAGGCTTGTCGCCGCCAATAGGGTTTTGAATCGAGTATCGCCCACGCCGATAGCTGCTGGAATGGCGAACTCTCGGGCTCGGATCGACATATGCGAGTTCTCGCCTCCGTAGGCGGTGATGAAACCAGCAATGCGGTGGGTAAAAATCCAATCAAAACCCGGATCAGCGTTTTCGATTAAGACAATGCAACCCTCCATGTCCGGTGCCAATTGCCTGGAAGCACTTGGGCCACCCGCGCGTGAGTGGCACGTCGAGTGATGAAGTTGGGATTGCACCAGTGCACTCGATGGCCGAATAGATCTTGCGGCTGACAGATGATGCTTGGCGTACGGACTAACTGCGTTTCATGCCAGCGGCTGCGGTTGTGAGCAATCGCTTGATGCAAACGTTTGCGATCGATGTCGGCGTAAACGCTGGTAAATTCGGTGATTTGCGCAAAGCTGAGTTGGTCGCGGTCAAAACCATGTACCTCACCCCAATCGCATAGTGAGCGCAAAACATCCGAAACAAACGCTGCATAGAGGTATTTGAGCTTCTCGCGCGATGCAATAGCGGCCTGAGCAAATTGCAGGAACTGCTCGGCGGAAACGTTAAGACCGCACTGGTCAAAAGCTTGCTGAATGGCGTTGACCTGGGCCCGAGATACAGTTAGCCCGTTCATAGATTTTTGGGGCCGCTGTAATGGGCGCTGCCAGTCAAAATAACGCTCTGGAGTCTCGTCGTAGCGTGACACACGTATATCGTAGGTACCCGGCCGGACATGACCGTGCAGCTTTAGGAAATCGTCCTTATGCAACGTCTGGAAATCGCTGGCCATCTCGCGACCGATACTATTGACCCCTCCGGTCACATGATCGATGAAACCGGCAGAAACTACCCCCGCTGTTTCCAGCGATTTAATTATTGCGGTACCTATGAACGCTGCACGGGCAGCGCCAGCGAATATTTCAGCGACCACGTTGGCCGCCGATAAGCCATTCCTCATACGTTGCAAGGACTCGCGCCGAGGTTCCCCCGCCATTAAACTCTGCACCTTGTCAGTAATACTCGGTAGGCGTGTCAGGTCGGAGAAGAACGGGCCGCTGGGGGAGATAATGTGCTCGGTCAACTGGCGTAGCTCGTTCAAGTAGCATTCGTGCTGCTCGGTACTAAGAGTCCGGAGCGCCGGCAGCGCGGCAGCGGCACCGGGGCTAGTAAGCTCTGGCGTGAAGCAAGTAGGAATGATCGCGAACTCGATCTTGTCATGCAGATGAGGATGCATGGCCAAGTACTCGCCGCACTGTTCGACTACGCGCTCGGCAACATCTTGAGGTACCGAGGCAGGGATGAATGACTCGATGCTGTGGGCAATGCAGATGTAAGGAGAGCCACCCACCTGGTACATCAGCGGTTTGCGCCGCAGATCCCGGTAGCCGTATCGGAACCTGGCAGAGGCCCAATTAAGGTCAGTGATCAGCTCCTTATATAGCGAGTAGGCTAGCGCCCGCGGCTTGGTACCGATCATTTCCGCCGGGTTCCAGTCCGGCATAAGGCCAAGGAAGGCTGTCGACGTAGGACGCGGATGGCGTTGCTTGCAGATCAGCTCTTCGAGCTGAGAGGCCTCGTGCTCCAAAACTTTGCGTAGTTGGGCGTCGGCAAGTGCGCTGGCATTACGGGGCCCATCCGCGGTCATGGGACGCACTTGGAATAGCAGAGGGCCATCGACAGTGATCGCGAACTCTATGTCCAAGGTATCGTGCCCGGTTAGAACTTGTACCTCTTCGAGCAACGAAAACAGCCCTGGTAATTCCGCAGGCTCGCTTGCCGCCTCGCTACCAAGGGAGACGAAAGCGTGCACAGTCTCGTTGCCGGCAGTAACACCGTCGGTGCTGGCACCTAGTACATAGTCAACTACGTAATATGGCAAACCCGTCTCTGGATCACGGGTCATCGCCACTCCGCTGGCCAATACACCTCTCGCCATCTGCTGCACCAGCACCTCATCGCGCTCGCAAGCTAGGCCGTAGGATGCGATCACCGTCTTGATGGCTTCGCCGAGTGCCTGGCCGCCACACACATCTAGAATTGACGCGTACATCCCTGCACCGGAATGGCCGTCGCGGTCTTCGGCTAGACAGCTGGATCTTACAATCAGCGGCTCATCGCCAAAGAACGCCTGACAGTGCGCGATCACTGCCTGCCAGTCCTCCCGCCACTGCGCCACGGTGAATCGATGAAGGGGCAACACTTGCCCGGTGCTCAGAAGTGGTGCCAGTTGCTGCAGGGTATCGGCCTTGCCGGAAAAAGCGAACACGGGAGAAGGATTTACCGAGTGCATATGTCTTCCCTAATCAGTCCAATCAGTCCTTCGCAGGGGGCTGTCAGTTTGTGTCAGGTTTAAGCCAACTCGGCGCCGGTATAAGTCGCGAGTTCAAGGCCGTAAAGTGAGGACAGCTCGCGCAGGAAGCGATTGCCCTTTTTCGCCGCAGCGTAGGGGCAGTCGTCCTCAACGATGACGTGGCCAATTGTGCCGATGTTGCCGCTATAGACGTTTACCGCCTGGCCAGGCGCAACGTGGGCGGTGCAAAACCGGATGTTGTACTTGTCCAGTAATGGCTGTAGGGAGTCGGGGGCGTAGTCGTTGGCGATATGACCGCCATTGCGGGAGGCGACAGTTACGACGCTACCCGCGCGCTGAAGCACTGAGTCGTCAATTAGAATGGGCTCGCCTAGGTGCAGACGGACTAGCAGTTCGAACGGGTCGATGCCGGTCAGCATCCGGTACATCTGCGGCGCTACGCTACCCATCATGCGTGCGTTGATCTCCACTAGACAGGGCCCTTTGGCATCGCGCAACAGTTCAACATGATAAAGGCCAACATCCAGCCCCAGAGCGCTGAACACTGCCTGCACATATGCTTTGATCTCGTCGCGCTGTGCTGCGTCAAGGCCTGACGGCATGGTCGCGGTCATTTCTAATATTTCGCTATGGTCGGCGCGGAAACGGATGGTGGTCGCAAAGCAGGAGACTTTGGCGTCTTGGACGATGACTTCCGCTGAATGCAATGTACCGTCGATGTATTGCTCGACCAGATAGTCGCGGCTTATCAAGTGGTCGATCATAGGATCAGCACCCTTGCGACTCTGGCGCAGCTCGGCGAGAAAGGCGTCAAAGTCGGCCTGGCTATGGCAAATGGCGGAAAACTGCTTGGCGAATCCGCGGGTCGGCTTGACAACGAATGGTAGCGACAAACTCGGAGCGACCCCGTTGATCAGTTGCTCTTCGCTCAGTACTTCAAAATCAGGAGAGCGTAGTCCGTGTGCCCGCAGCGTCTCGCGCAATCGACTCTTGTATACCGCCCCGCACAGAGCTTCGTACCTCGGGTAGAGGGTGCCGATACGCTGGGCCTCACGCGCCACCGGTACTATGGCTGCTTCAGAGGTAGAGATGAGGGCGTCAATAGGACGCTCTGCGTGCAGGTTGGCCAACAACTGGCTGAGTTCGCCGTCTTCCAGGTTATCGATACGCAAATAAGTATCCACATATCGCAGGTAAGGCTCGAGACGGGAGGTGTCGTCCTTGATCGAGATCGTCAGGAACGAGGCGTCGCGCTGATGAATGAAGGTGACATGGCAGCCAAGCCGTTTGGCTGCCTCAAAAGCCAGCAGGCCGCTTACGGTGCTGTCGACGAAAACCACGTGTTTCATTGGAACCTCGGATTACCAGAGATGAAAGTAAATGGTGCTGAGCCCGAACAGCATTGCGAAGCAAGCGACCGTCGAAGGTGCGCCATACTTGGGAATTCTCAAGCTGGTGACCTGGAGGATGCCGACCAGGGCCACCAGGCCGACGATCACACCGGCACCGTAATGCCCGGCCGATAGCCCCATCAGCGCCAGCGCAAAGACAAATCCTGAATATGTGGTGGGTAGCCCCTGATATCCCCCGCCAGCCGATGTGCTGGGCATGCCAAACAGCGATAGCCGCAAAATGGCCGTGAAAACCAGAGTTGCTGCGGCCAGCGTGGCCGAAAGAGACTGGTCGAGGATTAGGATGACGAGGGCTGGCGTGATGCTGAAATTGAGCAAGTCTGCAAAACTGTCTAGATGCTTGCCGAAGGCCCGTTGCGCGCTGTTCGCCGCCAGGTAGCGTCGGGCTATGTGGCCGTCAAGGAAATCGAGCATCGCGGCCAGGCAAATCACCGTTGCCGCCAGAACGAACCGTCTTTGCAACGCAAAATAAACAGTACCGAAGGCCAACCCGATATTGAACATTGTTAATAGGTTCGCCAAATCCAAAAGGCGGACGAACGGAAATACACGCGCCAATGTGGGCATATTGTTCTCCCTGAAGAAATTATTTAGACAGGCTGTTTTCCCTTGATCGCAACTGTCTTTCGAAGGGCGTTGGTTGCGACGAAATAGAAAGCAACGAAGATAACGCTCGTGCTGAACAGGCCTGCATACTTAACCAGAATTGAACCGACGAAGATGGTAATTATCATGCCTAAGTAGACCCCGGCATACTGGACAGATGCCATCAACGGCATGGCACTGGTAGGTGTGCTCCTGACAAGGTCGGCTTGCAACTTGAAAAATGTCAGTTCGAAAAAGAATATGTAGAAAAAATACGCGATGTAACTGGACTGAATATCATGGCCGAAGGCTGCGAGCATCATGAACAGGCCGCTGACTACAGCCATCGGCATAGGTAGCGGTCGCAAATTGCACTTGTCCAAACGATAGAACAGTACTGCGCCCACCAAAGCTGCCACACTATTGACGGCCTGCAACAAGCCGACATACACCTCTCCCAAGCCCAGCACATGGGCCGGTAACAGCACCCTGGATACATTGAAGAAACCCTGAAAAAGGCTGACGAAGACGATGAACTGATAGAGGCTGAGGCGTAGCGCGGGATACTCCTGCAAAAGCGAACCAAGGGCAGTCAATAGTCTTGGTGCGACCTGCACGGTGATCGGAGGCTTTGTTGGCGCAGGTAGTAGATAGGCCGCCAAGGCCGCGATGGAAAAAAGACTGACAGTAATGAGCAGGGCTAACCCAGGCGTCATGTTGGCTTTGAACAGTACCAGACTGATGCCTGCCAGGCCGCCGGCAATGAATTGTGCGGTGAGTGTCAGAGGCACTGAGCTGGCGATTTGCGAACTCGGGAAATAACACTTGATGGCAACAATACGCCCTACCCGTTGCAGCGCATCCAGGGCGCCAATGACTACCGCGCCTAACACGGCGACTTCCACATGATGTGGCAGGATCTTGTAGGTGGCCGCCGCGCAGCCCAGCGACAGCAAGTTGGCACTCCACAGTAAGGTGCGTGGCGCTAGATAGTCAGCCAGGCGGTAGATAGGAGCGACAAGAATTACCGGCAGAACCATTGGCGCAAACAGCACCACTTGGGAAAGTATTAGGCTGGCAGTATTAGCATAAATATAGTAGGAAAGATAAATATAACTCAGCGTAGAGGCCGAAATGGCACACAAGTTAACGCCCCAAAGGAGCACTGAGTGCCTACGAGATGCTGCAAACTCTTCCATTGCTCGCGCCTATTATATAGCTTCCTGCCATGCATGAAGCATACCCTGCATAGAAAATCGTTTTAAGATAGGTTAAACAAGAATTAAAAAATGCTTGTTTTGGGTGCGTCACCAAGTAAATGTGCATCATTGCAGTCCGTCAACATCTTTACTAATCCTCACCAACATAGCTTCTAATCATCAGCAAAATTAGTAGATGGAAATAAACCGACTGACTGATAAAGCCATGCTATCCCACTCGTATCGCTGTCTCGGTGAGGAATATCGATGTAGCGGCGTCAAGACTAGGTGCGGAAGGAGGGTAGGGCAACAGCTGGGCATGTATTTGGGAAATGGACTACAAGACTGTGGATAAGTCTTATGGACATATGTCAAAAGTCTTCTCGACCTGGTCGGCGTAGTTGGCTAGGGCGATGTCGAGCCGATGGCTCTGGCTTTTGCTGTGACTGTTGCTTCTAAGCGCGCGGTAGATCAGGTGCTGCAGATTGTGACTTCAGGAGGCCGAGCGTAGGGCTTGCTCCCGGGAGGACTGCGCTGCAGGCCTCATTCTGGGGCCCAGCGCTTGACGGGCATCCATGCCCGTCACCTCCATGCGCAAGGCCTGCGTTCGGCCTCCTGAAGTCGCGAAGATCAAGATCAGGATCAAAAGCCGGAAAGACCTGAAAACACCGCTAGGTCAGGCTACGAAAAGGCGATAGCCGCACGACTATCAGCGCAATAGCGAACGGTGGTTGTCCAAAAACCTGCGAAAGAGGACAATTATCGGCTTCCCGTCACAACCAGCGACCTTGCATGGCCTTTCTTGCACTTGGTATCAACCATAAGACTGCCTCGGTAGACGTACGCGAGCGCGTGGCGTTTACCCCAGAGCAGCTGGTAGACGCCCTGCAGCAGCTCTGCCGGCTGACATCCAGCCGCGAAGCGGCGATTCTGTCGACCTGCAACCGTAGCGAGCTCTATATCGAGCAGGACCACCTGTCCGCCGATGTGGTGCTGCAATGGCTCGCCGACTACCACCGCCTCAGCCTGGACGAGCTGCGCGCCAGCGCCTACGTGCACGAAGAGCACGAGGCGGTGAAGCACATGATGCGGGTGGCCTCCGGCCTGGACTCGCTGGTGCTCGGCGAGCCGCAGATCCTCGGCCAGATGAAGTCCGCCTACGCCGTGGCGCGTGAGGCTGGCACCGTCGGCCCGTTGCTCGGGCGCCTGTTCCAGGCCACTTTCAGTGCCGCCAAGCAAGTGCGCACCGACACCGCCATCGGCGAAAACCCAGTGTCGGTGGCGTTTGCCGCGGTCAGCCTGGCCAAGCAGATCTTCAGCGACCTGGGCCGCAGCCAGGCCCTGCTGATCGGCGCCGGCGAAACCATCACCCTGGTCGCCCGCCACCTGCATGAGCAGGGCGTGCGCCGCATCGTCGTGGCCAACCGTACCCTTGAGCGGGCCAGCATCCTGGCCGAGCAGTTCGGTGCGCACGCCGTTCTGCTGGCCGACATCCCCCAGGAACTGGCCAACAGTGACATCGTCATCAGCTCCACCGCCAGCCAGTTGCCGATCCTCGGCAAGGGCGCGGTCGAGAGCGCGCTGAAACAGCGCCGGCACAAGCCGATTTTCATGGTCGACATTGCCGTACCGCGCGATATCGAAACCGAAGTCGGCGAACTGGACGACGTCTACCTGTACACTGTCGATGACCTGCACGACGTGGTGGCGGAAAACCTCAAGAGTCGCCAGGGCGCGGCCCAGGCCGCCGAAGAGCTGGTGTCGGTGGGGGCCGAAGACTTCATGCTGCGCCTGCGCGAGCTGGCCGCGGTGGATGTGCTCAAGGCCTATCGCCAGCAAAGCGAGCGCCTGCGCGACGAAGAACTGCAAAAGGCCCAGCGACTGCTGGCCAACGGCGGCAACCCCGAAGAGGTACTGGCCCAACTGGCCCGGGGGCTGACCAACAAACTCCTGCATGCACCCAGCGTGCAATTGAAAAGGCTCTCGGCCGAGGGCCGCCTCGATGCGCTGGCCATGGCCCAGGAACTCTTTGCCCTCAACGAGGGCTCGACGGACAAATCCCCGCAATGAAAGCGTCGCTGCTGAACAAACTGGAAATCCTCCAGGACCGCTTCGAAGAACTCACCGCACTGCTCGGTGATGCCGAGGTCATTTCCGACCAGACGCGCTTTCGCGCCTATTCCCGTGAATACGCCGAAGTCGAGCCGGTCTACGCTGCTTATAAAGAGTGGCGCAAAGTCCAGGACGACCTCGAAGGTGCCCAGGCGCTGCTCAAGGACAGTGACCCGGACCTGCGCGAAATGGCCGTGGAAGAAGTGCGTGAAGCCAAGGAACAACTGCTGACGCTGGAGTCGCAGCTGCAACGCATGCTGTTGCCCAAGGACCCCAACGATGGCCGTAACGTGTTCCTCGAAATCCGTGCCGGCACCGGTGGCGACGAGGCGGCGATCTTCTCTGGCGACCTGTTCCGCATGTATTCGCGCTACGCCGAAAAGCGTGGCTGGCGCCTGGAAATCCTCTCCGAGAACGAAGGCGAGCACGGCGGCTACAAGGAAATCATCGCTCGCGTCGAAGGCGAGAGCGTGTACGGCAAGCTCAAGTTCGAGTCCGGCGCACACCGCGTACAGCGCGTGCCCGAAACCGAATCCCAGGGCCGTATCCACACCTCCGCGTGCACCGTGGCAGTACTGCCAGAGCCGGACGAGCAAGCGGCCATCGAGATCAACCCGGCCGACCTGCGCGTGGACACCTACCGCGCATCCGGTGCCGGCGGCCAGCACGTCAACAAGACCGACTCGGCTATCCGGATCACCCACTTGCCAACCGGTATCGTGGTCGAGTGCCAGGAAGAGCGCTCGCAGCACAAGAACCGTGCTCGCGCCATGTCCTGGCTGTCGGCCAAGCTCAACGACATGCAGACCAGCGCCGCGCAGAACGCCATCGCCACCGAGCGCAAACTGCTGGTCGGCTCGGGTGACCGTTCCGAGCGCATCCGTACGTACAATTATCCACAGGGCCGGGTGACCGACCACCGCATCAACCTGACCCTGTACTCGCTGGACGACATCCTCGCCGGCGGCGTGGAGGCGGTGATCGAACCACTGCTGGCCGAATACCAGGCCGATCAACTGGCTGCCCTGGGGGACTGATGACCATCATCGCCAGCCTGCTGCGCAACGCGCAGTTGCCAGAGTCGCCCACCGAGCGGCTGGATGCCGAGCTGCTGTTGGCTGCGGCCATCGGCAAGTCGCGCAGCTACCTGCACACCTGGCCCGAGCGAATCGTCAGCAGCGAAGATGCCGAGACCTATGCCGCCTACCTGCAGCGCCGCCGTGGCGGCGAACCGGTCGCCTACATTCTCGGGCTGCAGGGCTTCTGGAAGATCGACCTGGAGGTGGCGCCGCATACCCTGATCCCGCGGCCGGATACCGAGCTGCTGGTCGAAGCCGCGCTTGAACTGCAACCCGCCACGCCGGCCAAGGTCCTCGACCTGGGCACCGGCACCGGCGCGATTGCCCTGGCCCTGGCCAGCGATCGCCCGGCCTGGCAGGTAACTGCAGTGGACCGGGTGGAGGAGGCCGCCGCCCTGGCCGAGCGCAACCGCCAGCGCCTGGGCCTGGCGAACGCCCAGGTACGGCTCAGCCACTGGTTCGACAGCCTGGCCGGCGAGCGTTTCGACCTGATTGTCAGCAACCCGCCCTACATCGCCGCCGCAGACCCGCACCTGGTCGCCGGTGATGTACGCTTCGAACCCAGCAGCGCGCTGGTGGCCGGCGCCGATGGCCTGGACGACTTGCGCGTAATCACTGCCCAGGCGCCCGCGCACCTGGTACCGGGTGGCTGGTTGCTGCTGGAACACGGCTACGATCAGGCAGCGGCGGTGCGCGCCTTGCTGGCTGAACAAGGCTTCATCGAGGTCGCCAGCCGCACGGACCTGGGCGGCCATGAACGCATTACCCTGGGGCGCCTGCCATGCTGAGTGATCAGGAACTGCTGCGTTACAGCCGGCAGGTATTGCTGGCCCAGATCGACATCGACGGCCAGTTGCGGCTCAAGCAGAGCAAGGCGCTGATCGTCGGGCTCGGTGGCCTTGGCTCGCCAGTCGCCTTGTACCTGGCCGCTGCCGGGGTGGGTGAGCTGCACCTGGCCGACTTCGACACCGTCGACCTGACCAACCTGCAACGCCAGGTGATCCACGACAGTGCCAGCGTCGGCATGAGCAAGGTCGATTCGGCCTTGCAGCGCTTGCAGGCGATCAACCCGGAAATCAGCCTGGTTGCCCATCGCCAGGCTCTGGACGAGGACTCGCTGGCGGCAGCGGTGGCAGCGGTGGACCTGGTGCTGGACTGCTCTGACAATTTCGGTACCCGCGAGGCGGTCAACGTCGCCTGTGTCGCGGCTGGTAAGCCGCTGGTCAGCGGTGCGGCGATCCGCCTGGAAGGGCAGTTGTCGGTATTCGATCCACGGCGTGACTACAGCCCTTGCTACCACTGCCTGTACGGCCATGGCAGCGAAGCCGAGCTGACCTGCAGCGAAGCCGGTGTGATCGGCCCGTTGGTGGGCCTGGTGGGCAGCCTGCAGGCGCTGGAGGCGATGAAGCTGCTGGCCGGGTTCGGCGAGCCGCTGGTCGGCCGCCTGCTGCTGATCGATGCTCTCGGCACTCGTATCCGCGAGCTGCGGGTCAAGCGCGACCCGGCCTGTGCGGTCTGCGGCAAGCGCGATGGCTGAGCGCTCGGCGCCGGTCGGCGTGATGGATTCCGGAGTCGGCGGCTTGTCGGTGCTCGCAGAGATCCAGCGCCTGCTGCCCAACGAGACGCTGCTTTACGTGGCCGATTGCGGGCACATACCCTACGGCGAGAAGTCGCCGGACTATATCCGTGAGCGTCTCCGACGCATTGCTGCGTTCTTCCATGAGCAGGGCGCCAAGGCCATGGTACTGGCCTGCAATACCGCCACGGTGGCGGCGGTGGCCGACCTGCGCGAGTTGTACCCGACCTGGCCGCTGGTGGGCATGGAGCCGGCGGTGAAGCCCGCTGCCGCCGCCACGCGCTCGGGCGTGGTCGGTGTGCTGGCCACCACCGGTACCCTGCAGAGCGCCAAGTTCGCCGCCTTGCTCGACCGTTTTGCCAATGACGTGCAGGTCATCACCCAACCTTGCCCGGGGCTGGTCGAGCTGATCGAGACCGGCGACCTGGCCAGCCCGGCGCTGCGCCAGCTGCTGCAAGGTTATGTGCAGCCGTTGCTGGCCGCTGGCTGCGACACGTTGATCCTCGGCTGCACCCATTACCCCTTCCTGCGCCCGTTGCTGGCCGGCATGGTGCCAGCCGACGTGGCCATCATCGACACCGGTGCCGCAGTGGCGCGCCAACTGCAGCGGCTGCTGGGCGCGGATGATCTGCTGGCCGATGGGCCAGCCCGGGATACCCGCTTCTGGACCAGTGCCGATCCGCAATCACTCAGACAAATCCTACCTTTGCTGTGGCATAAGTCCGACAGTGTGCAAAGCTTTTCATTGTGAAAAAAATGTGAAAAGAAGCTGAACTATCGTACCACTGCCGTTTTCTATCGCTTTGCCTGACATGAGGCGGATACCAATAACAGCAAAGAAGGATGTTGCTCATGAAGAAGCTGCTCGGCTTGGCGGCGGTTGCCGCCTTCACCCTGGGGCACTCACTGGCGGCGCAGGCTGCCGACGTTTCGTTTTCGGTGGGGCAGACCGGTGACTCGACCATGGTCTACCGGTTGGGGCTGCAATCGAATTGGGACGCGAGCTGGTGGCAGACCAGCGTCGGGCGCCTGACGGGGTACTGGGATGGGGCCTACACCTATTGGGATGGTGACGAGACCGCGAGCAACCATAGCCTGTCGTTCGCGCCGGTGTTCGTCTACGAGTTTGCCGGGGAGTCGGTTAAGCCTTATATAGAGGCGGGGATTGGCGTGGCGGCATTCTCCAGCACCGAGCTGGAAGACAACGAGCTGGGCTCGGCATTCCAGTTCGAGGACCGTATCGGCTTTGGATTGCGCTTTGCCGGTGGGCATGAGATTGGCGTGCGGGCGATTCACTATTCCAACGCAGGCATCAAGCAGCCCAACGATGGGGTGGAGAGCTATAGCCTGCATTACCGCATGGCGCTCTGAGCTCTCCTGTACCGGCCTCTTCGCGGGTGAACCCGCTCCCACAGAACCGCCTGTATCTTGAGTGCAGTGGTGTACCTGTGGGGGCGGGTTTACCCGCGACGAAGGCAGTGCCGATGCCAGGCTTTAGCGCGTCAACGGCCACAGGCCATTGAGATCCAGAGCCTCCAGCACAAGCTCGGGCTCCCTCTGCGGCCACCGCCGCAGCAGCTCTTCTGCCGCATTCTGCGGCGTCCACGCCTCCGGTATCGCCTGCGCCGGTGTCACAGGTATCTTCAACGACTGCGGCCCCACCACGGTCAGCTCAACCCCCTGCGCCTTCAACGCCTGACGCTGCTCGCGCATCCACTGCGGCATGTTGTTCCAGCCCGCAGGCGCCTGCGTCGGTGCATGCAGCTGCAGCGCCGAATAACGGTTGAACACCGCCATCACCTGGGGTGAGTCACCCTTCGCCAGCAAAGGCAGCGCTTTGGCCAGGCAATGCTCGCCGGCCAACTGGTTGTCAGTGACGATCGCCTCGAACAACTCGCTGTCCGCCACATCGTCCGCCAGGTAATCGCTGGTACCGGCGTTGATGATCAAGCCGTCCAGCGCGCACCAGGCATGGCATATCTGCTGGCTGGCCTGGGCCGCCTGGTGTTCTTCGTGCAACTGCCACGGCAAGCGCAACAGCTGGCTGCCATAGCGTGCAGCCAAGGCATCCAGTGCCTCGCCATGCCTGCCGCTTGCAGCTACCCGGTGTCCTTGCTCGAGTAACCCCTCCACTAACGCCAGGCCTAGTCCATTGCCTGCTCCCGTCACCCAGATACTGCGTGCGTTGTTCAAGATGCTGCCCTCTGATCCTGCCGGCGCGGGAGGTTCTTGAATGCCTCCAGTGCGCGCTGACGACTGCTGTCGAGATCGACAATTGGACTGTGATAGGAATATCTAGCAAAAAGATCGGCCGACTTCACAGGGAAATGAATGGCTTTTTCATCCAGCCCCTGCAATTCCGGCAGCCAGTGCCGAATGAAACGCCCTTGCGGGTCGAAACGCTGCGACTGTGAAACCGGGTTGAAGATGCGGAAATAGGGCACTGCGTCGGTGCCAGTGGACGCGCTCCACTGCCAGCCACCGTTGTTGGCGGCCAGGTCGCCGTCTATCAGGTGGCGCATGAAATGCCGCTCGCCCTTGCGCCAGTCGATCAACAGGTTCTTGCTGAGGAACATGGCCACGATCATGCGCAGGCGGTTGTGCATCCACCCGGTATCCAGCAGCTGGCGCATGGCGGCGTCGATGATCGGGAAGCCGGTCCGGCCCTGTTCCCAGGCTTCGAGGTCGGCCGGTGCATCGCGCCAGGGCAGGGCTTCGGTCTGGGCGCGGAAGGCGCGGTGACGCGAGACCTGTGGATAACCGGTCAGGATGTGTTTGTAGAATTCGCGCCAGAGCAGCTCGTTGATCCAGGTTTGCACGCCGCTGCTGCCGCTGTCGAACTCGCCGCGGTTGCTGGCCAGGGCGCCGTGCAGGCACTGGCGCGGTGAAATCACGCCTGCGGCCAGGTAGGCCGAGAGCTGGCTGGTGCCGGGCTTGGCAGGCAAGTCGCGCAGCTGTTGGTAGTCGTCGATGGTTTCGTCGAGAAAACGGGTCAGCCGCGCCTGCGCTTCAGCTTCGCCGGCCGGCCAGTGGTCGCGCAGTGCTTGCGCGGGTTTTTCGAAGCCGTCCACGTGCTGGGGGATCGGGTCGCTGCTGACCTGCAGCGGTGCCTGGCGTTTCACCCGCTGGGCCAGGGCGGGGAGGCCGCGGTGCAGGTGCTCCAGGCAGTTCTTCTTGAACTGGCTGAACACCTGGAAGTAGTCGCCGCCGCGGGTAAGGATGGTGCCTGGGCGGAACAACAGCTGGTCGAGGTGGCTGAGGGCCTGGATGGACGACTTTTCCAGCAGCGCGCGGGTGGCGTCGTCGCGACGTTGCTCGTTGATGCCGTACTCCTCGTTCCAGTGCACGCTTTGCACCTGATGTTGGCGGCAGACATCGAGTACGGCCTGTGGCGCCTGGTCCCAGGTGTCGATCCTGCGGATCAGCAGGGGGATGTTCAGGTGCTCCAGCGCCTGGCGCAGGTCGCGCAGGTTGCGCAGCCAGAAGTCGACTTTGCAGGCGGCGTCGTCGTGGGCCAGCCATTGCCCGGGGCTGACCAGCCACAGGGCGAGGGTGGGGCCGCGTTCGCAGGCGGCGCTGAGCGCGGTGTTGTCATCGATGCGCAGGTCGCTGCGCAGCCAGGTCAGGTGCATGGTGCGGTCATCTCTCCAGGCTGGCGGTCATGGGCTTGCAGCAAACGCAATGCCGCCTGAGGGGTATCGAACAGGGCAAGGTTGGGCAGCCTGAGGGCACGCAGCCGGGCTTCGTGCAACGCCAGCATCGGCCCGCCGGCCAGGGTCGGCACGGGCAGGTTGGACAGGGTGCGTTGCAGCGCCTTGTCATCGATGCGTGGCCCCAGGTGCAGCAGCACGGCGCGCGGCTTGAGCATGGTGACGGCACGTTGCAGGTGCGCGCCGGCAATGGTGTGCTCCAGTACTTCGACCGGCAGGCCGTTGCTGGTGAACAGCCAGGCGCACAACCACAAACCGGGGCTTAAGGTGTGTTCGCTGTGTTCGGTCAGCAAGATGGCAGGGCCTTGCAGCAACTGGTTGTCGTGGTAGACCCGGGCGCCCAGCTTGCTGCGCAGCCAGCTGTGGAAAAACACCTGCTCAAGCCGTGCGTTGAAATAGTTGCGCCAGCGCAGGTCGAGGAGGTCGAGCAGCGGCAACAGCAATTGCTCGCACAGGGTGACGGCCGGGTACAGGGCCATGGCCTGGTTGAGCTGCTGGTCGAGGGCGCGCTGCGACAGCGTGGCGATGGCCTCGACCAGTTGGAACTGCCGGGCTTGCCAGTCGCCTTTCGGTGGCGTGCTGGCCGGTTTGTCGAGCAACTCGCGTACCTGGCCGACGGAGGCGCCGCGTTGCAGCCAGGCGAGGATCGCCTCGACGCGTTCGACCTGCTCCAGCGGATACAGGCGATGGCCCTTGGCGGTACGCTGGGGCTTGAGCAGGCCATAGCGGCGCTCCCAGGCGCGCAGGGTGACGGGATTGACGCCCGTGCGGCGAGCCAGTTCGCCGATGGGCAACAGGATTTCAGACGGCATTGCGCAGGCCCAGGCGCTCGGGGTGCGGCTGCAGGTAGGCCTGCTGCTGCAGATACGGGTCGGGGTGCTTGCGCAAATGGTGCTTGAGCAGGGTCAGCGGCACTACCAGGGGCACCACGCCTTGCTGGTATTGGCCGATGATGGCTTGCAGCTCGGCTTTGTCCTGCTGTGTGAGGGTGTCCTTGAAGTAGCCGCTCAGATGCTGCAGCACGTTGCAATGGGTGCCACGGCTGGCACAGCGACGCAGGGCCAGCATCAGCTGGCTGAAATAGCGCGGGCCGATGCTTTGCGGGTCATCATCCTTGCTCATGCTGCCGAGCAGGCGCCCAAGGCTGCGGTAGGCCTGTGGGTTGTTGGCCATCAGCAGGTACTTGTAGCGCGAGTGGAACCGCACCAGGGCGCCACGGCTCAGGCCTTCGGCCAGCAGGCGCTGCCAGTCGGCGTAGGCGTACACACGGCTGATGAAGTTCTCGCGCAGCACAGGGTCGTGCAGGCGGCCTTCTTCTTCCACCGGCAGGTCCGGGCGCCGTGCGCAGAACGCCTGGGCATACACGCCCCGCCCACCGTGGAAGGCCGGGTGGCCATTGTCCTGGTACACCTTGACCCGCTCCAGGCCACAGGAAGGCGATTTCTGCATGAAGATGTAGCCGCAGATATCGTCGAGTTCGGCTGCCATTTGCTCGCCGTAGTTGCGCAGCGGGCCGGTCAGGTCCATGCCGGGGTTGCGGGTGCCTACCACTTCCGGCTGCTCGGGGTTGCCGACCAGTCGGATCGGGTCGCGCGGCACGCCCAGGCCGATGGCCACCTCCGGGCACACCGGCAACCAGTCGAAATGTTCCTCGAGTTGCATACGGCACAGGTCGGAGGCCTTGTGGCCACCGTTATAGCGCACGCTGTGCCCGGTCAGGCAGGCGCTGATGGCGATACGCGGCTTGCTGTGGGCAAATGAGTCGTGCATGGGCTGCCTCCAAAAACCTGTACGAGACTAAAAAATTGTACAGGTTCATTCCAGCACAGCCCGGAAGTTATGCAAACCAGTTTTTTTGTATAACCCTACATCACTCGAGGTGTTCGAGCAGCCGACGCGCCGCTTCCTGGCCACTGAGCCAGGCGCCCTCGACACGGCCGGACAGGCACCAGTCGCCGCAGGCGTACAAGCCCTGGTCAGCATCGGCCAGGGCGCCCCATTCATGGTTGCTGCTCGGGCGGGCATAAAGCCAGCGGTGGGCCAAGGCAAAAGTAGGTGCCGGCACCACGCAGCCGACCAGTTCGGCGAACTCGCCCCACAGCTGTTCGATCACTTCTTCCTTGGGCAGGTCGATGTGTTGCCGGCTCCAGTCCGAGGTGGCGTGCAGTACCCAGGTGTCGAGCTGCTCGTCACGCCCGGGCTTGCTGCGGTTGCGCGCCAGCCAGTCGAGCGGGTTGTCCTGCACGAAGCAGCCTTGCATCGGGGTTTCCAGCGGGGTCTGGAAGGCCAGGGCGACGGCCCAGGTGGGCTCCATCTGCACACCGGCGGCCACGGCAGCGAGCTTCGGGGTAGCGGCCAGCAGCGGCGTGGCCTGTGGTGCCGGCACGGCGATCACCACGCGGCTGTAGGGGCCGTGGCTGCAGCCTTCGGTGTCCTGCAGGTGCCAGTACTGCTTGCCGCGGAACACTTCGGCGATGCGGCAGCCGAAATTGACCGTCACATCCTTGAGCAGGCCGCGGGTGATTGCGCTCATGCGCGGCACGCCCACCCAGCGTGTCTGCTCGTCGGGTGAAGGGGTGAGTTCACCATCGCGGTAATTGTACAGCTGTGGCTTCCATTGCTCGGCCCAACCAGCGGCAACCCACTGCTGTACCTGCTCGACGAAGCGCCGGTCACGGGCGGTGAAATACTGGGCGCCGAGGTCCAGCGCGCCAGCTTCGCTGCGCTTGCTGGCCATGCGACCGCCACTGCCGTGGCCCTTGTCGAACAAATGCACGGATTGCCCGGCCTTCTGCAAGGCCTGGGCGGCTGACAGACCGGCGATACCGGCCCCGATGATGGCAATAGGTACTGTCATGATGGCCTCTTCAAACCTTGCTGTAAGCAGACTACGCTGTCAGGCAAACCTGTACAATGCTCAAATGTTGTATAAGGTTATTCCGTGTTGGCAGGCAGGTTGGCCTATGTTTATCCGAGAGCGTCGGGTCAAAAAAGTGCCTTGATGTTAAAAATAGACCACCGCCGCATTCTGCGAGGACACAGCCATGCATATATTGCTGACAGGCGGCACCGGGTTGATTGGCAAGCACCTGTGCCAGTACTGGCTCGGCCAGGGTCATCGCCTGACGGTATGGAGCCGGCGACCTGAGCAGGTGCCGAAAATTTGTGGGACCGGCGTGCGTGGCATTGCCCGCCTGGAGCAACTGGAAGCGGATGATCACTTGGACGCAGTGATCAACCTGGCCGGTGCGCCGATTGCCGATCGGCCCTGGACGGCGGCCCGGCGCAACCTGCTGTGGTCCAGCCGCGTCACCCTTACCGAGCAGCTGCTGGCCTGGCTGGGCAGCCGCGAACAGCGCCCGGAAGTGCTGATCTCCGGCTCTGCGGTGGGCTGGTATGGAGACGGTGGCGAACGCGAGCTGACCGAGGCTTCACCGCCGGTGCGCGAAGATTTCGCCAGCCAGCTGTGCATCGCCTGGGAAGAGACAGCGCTGCGTTCCCAGGCCCAAGGCATTCGCGTGGTGCTGGTGCGTACCGGTTTGGTGCTGGCCAGTGACGGCGGCTTTTTGTCGCGCCTGCGCCTGCCCTTCAAACTGGGGCTGGGCGGGCCTTTGGGCGACGGGCGGCAGTGGATGCCTTGGGTCCATATAGACGACCAGGTCGCCCTGATTGATTTTCTCTTGCAGCACAAGGATGCCAGCGGTCCTTATAATGCCTGCGCCCCGGAGCCGGTGCGCAACCGCGAGTTCGCCAGGCGCCTTGGCCGCACCTTGCACCGGCCGGCGCTGCTGCCAGTGCCGGCACTGCTGCTCAAGGCCGGGCTGGGTGAGCTGTCGACCCTGCTGCTCGGCGGCCAGCGCGCCCGCCCGGTACGCTTGCTGGCGGCAGGCTTCACCTTCCGCTTCAACGATTTGCAATCGGCCCTGGACAACCTGTCCAGCCGCCTCTGACATAGGATGCTGCATGACCGATCACGCCCTGCTGCTGGTCAACCTGGGTTCCCCGGCCTCCACCTCGGTGGCCGATGTGCGCCGCTACCTCAACCAGTTCCTCATGGACCCGTACGTGATCGACCTGCCCTGGCCGGTGCGGCGCCTGCTGGTGTCGCTGATCCTGGTCAAGCGCCCGGAGCAGTCGGCGCACGCCTATGGCTCGATCTGGTGGGAGGAGGGCTCGCCGCTGGTGGTGCTGACCCGTCGCCTGCAGGCGGCGATGGTCGAGCACTGGCCCCATGGCCCGGTGGAGATTGCCATGCGCTATGGCCAGCCGGCCTTGCCCGAGGTGCTGGAGCGCCTGGTGGCACAGGGTGTGCGCAAGGTGACCCTGGCGCCGCTGTACCCGCAGTTCGCTGACAGCACGGTGACCACTGTGGTGGAACTGGCCAGGCAGACGGTTAATGAACGCAATTTGCCGTTGCAACTTCGCGTGCTGCAGCCATTCTACGAGCACCCGGACTACATCGAGGCATTGGTCGCCAGCGCCCGGCCTTATCTGGAGCAGGATTACGATCACCTGTTGCTGAGCTTCCATGGCTTGCCGGAGCGCCACTTGAAGAAACTGGACCCTACCGGCAAGCATGACTTCCAGGCGGCCGATTGCTGCAAGGATGCCAGTGCCGACATGCGCGCGGTCTGCTACCGCGGGCAGTGCCTGGCAACGGCCAGGGCCTTTGCGCAGAAAATGGGCATACCCGATGGCAAATGGTCGGTGTCGTTCCAGTCACGGCTGGGGCGGGCCAAGTGGATCGAACCCTATACCGAGGCGCGGCTGGACGAGCTGGCCAAGGCCGGGGTGAAGAAGCTGCTGGTAATGTGCCCGGCGTTCGTGGCCGATTGCATCGAGACCCTGGAAGAGATCGGCATGCGCGGGAGCGAGCAGTTTGTCGAGGCCGGCGGGCAGGAGCTGGTGCTGGTGCCTTGCCTGAATGATCACCCGGAGTGGGTGAAGGCGCTGGCGGGGATGTGCGAA
>NZ_DKHD01000030.1:75827-184385 GCF_002453565.1 Pseudomonas sp. UBA6753
GCGAAGAGGCCAGATCAGGCTAAAGCTGGATCAAGGCAACTGATCATCCAGCTTCTTGTGCTTCCAGCCATCATTGCCCGGCAAGATCAGGTTCAGGGCGATTGCCACGATGGCGCACAGGGCGATGCCCTTCAGGCCCCAGTCATCCGGGCCATCACCACTGCCGATCAGTACGCCGCCGATACCGAACACCAGTGTCACCGACACGATCACCAGGTTGCGGGCTTCGGCCAGGTCGATCTTGTGGCGGATCATGGTGTTCATGCCCACCGCCGCGATCGAGCCGAACAGCAGGCACAGGATGCCACCCATCACCGGTACCGGGATGCTTTGCAGCAGTGCGCCGAACTTGCCGATGAAGGCCAGGGTGATGGCGAAGACCGCCGCCCAGGTCATGATCTTCGGGTTGTAGTTCTTGGTCAGCATCACCGCGCCGGTCACTTCGGCATAGGTGGTGTTGGGCGGGCCGCCGAACAGGCCGGCTGCGGTGGTGGCCAGGCCGTCGCCCAGCAGGGTGCGGTGCAGGCCGGGCTTCTTCAGGTAGTCACGGCCGGTCACGCTGCCGACCGCGATCACCCCGCCGATGTGCTCGATCGCCGGTGCCAGGGCAACCGGGACGATGAACAGGATGGCCTGCCAGTTGAACGCTGGCGCGGTGAAGTTTGGCAGCTCCAGCCACGGTGCGGCGGCGATCTTGGCAGTGTCGACCACGCCAAAGGCGAACGACAGGGCAAAGCCTACCAGCACGCCGGCAATGATCGGCACCAGACGGAAGATGCCCTTGCCGAACACGGCAACGATCAGCGTTGTCAGCAGGGCTGGCATCGAGATCATCATGGCGGTCTTGTAGGGCAGCAGCACACTGCCGTCACCGGCCTTGCCCATCGCCATGTTGGCGGCGATCGGCGCCATGGCCAGGCCGATGGAAATGATCACCGGGCCGATCACCACCGGCGGCAGCATACGGTCGATGAAGCCAGTGCCTTTGATTTTCACCATCAGGCCCATGAAGGTGTACACGAAACCTGCGGCCATCACGCCGCCCATGGTCTCGGCCAGGCCGAACTGGCCCTTGGCGAGGATGATCGGGGTGATGAAGGCAAAGCTCGAGGCCAGGAACACGGGTACCTGGCGGCCGGTGACCAGCTGGAACAGCAGGGTGCCGATACCGGCGGTGAACAGCGCGACGTTCGGATCGAGGCCGGTGATCAGTGGCATCAGCACCAGCGCGCCAAATGCCACGAAGAGCATCTGCGCGCCCGAAACGACCTGGCGCCAGAGCGGGTCGTTGAAGCCGTCCTGCATGGTCAGGCGTCCTTTTGCTTGGTGCCGAAGATCTTGTCACCGGCATCGCCCAGGCCCGGCACGATGTAGCCGTGTTCGTTCAGGCGCTGGTCGATCGAGGCGGTGTAGATCTGCACGTCCGGGTGGGCTTTTTCCACCACTTCGATGCCTTCTGGCGCGGCGACCAGGACCATGGCGCGGATCTCTTTGCAACCGGCCTTCTTCAGCAGGTCGATGGTGGCGACCATCGAACCGCCGGTGGCCAGCATCGGGTCGATGATCAGGGCCAGGCGCTGGTTGATGTCCGGCGCGAGCTTTTCCAGGTAGGTGTGGGCTTCGAGGGTTTCCTCGTTGCGGGCAACGCCGACGGCGCTGACCTTGGCACCCGGGATCAGGCTGAGCACGCCGTCGAGCATGCCGATGCCGGCACGCAGGATCGGCACCACGGTAATCTTCTTGCCGGCGATTTTTTCAACTTGCACCTTGCCGCACCAGCCGTCGATCTCGTAGGTTTCGAGCGGCAGGTCCTGGGTGGCTTCGTAGGTCAGGAGCGCGCCGACTTCCTGGGCAAGTTCGCGAAAATTCTTGGTGCTGATATCGGCACGGCGCATCAGGCCGAGCTTGTGGCGGATCAGCGGATGGCGGATCTCACGAGTGGGCATAGGGGGGGCTCCGAAAGGCGGGCAAAAAAACCGCGCTAGATTAATCTATTCAGCCTGTGCTGTCGTCTGGTCATTCTGGACGTTAGTCCATAAATGCTTGATCTGTGACGAGCGGATGCGTACCTTTGCCCGCTTTTCCAAAATGCACCCCCGGAGAGCGCCATGTCCGCCGATCTCGAGCATATCCGTCAAGTCATGCGTGAAGCTGACTGCCTGTACACCGAAGCCGAAGTCGAAGCGGCCATCGCCAAAGTCGGCGAGCAGATCTGCAAGGACCTGCACGACAAGAACCCGGTTGTGTTCTGCGTGATGAACGGCGGCCTGATCTTCTCCGGCAAACTGCTGACCCACCTGCAGTTCCCACTGGAAGCCAGCTACCTGCACGCCACCCGCTACCGCAACCAGACCAGCGGCGGCGAGCTGTTCTGGAAGGCCAAGCCCGAAGTGTCGTTCATCGACCGTGATGTACTGATCGTCGATGACATCCTCGACGAAGGCCACACCCTCAGCGCCATCATCGAGTTCTGCAAGCATGCCGGCGCGCGCTCGGTGCACACCGCGGTACTGATCGACAAGGACCATGACCGCAAGGCCAGCCCGGAGCTCAAGGCCAACTACGTGGGCCTGCCCTGCGTCGACCGCTACATCTTCGGTTACGGCATGGACTACAAAGGCTACTGGCGCAACGCCAACGGCATCTTCGCCGTAAAGGGGCTGTGATCATGCGCCAGCCTGCGTTCATCGACCAATCGCTGTTCGCCGGGCTGGCCGCACAGGCTGCCGCCAACCCACGCGGGCGGCAGCATCACAATTTCCATGAGATGGAAGAGCCTTGCCACCGCATGGCGGTCGGGCTGCAACCGAGCACCTATATCCCGCCGCATCGCCACCTGAGCGCCGACAAGGCTGAAACGCTGATTGCGCTCAAGGGGCGCTTAGGCCTGTTGCTCTTCGATGAGCAGGGGGCGGTCACCGACAAGCGAGTGCTGCAGGCGGGCGGCGACTGCCTGGGTGTGGACCTCGCGCCTGGTATTTACCATGGGCTGGTGGTGCTGGAGCCGGACAGCATCCTGTTCGAGTGCAAGGCCGGGCCGTATCGGCCGGTGGGTGAAGGCGAACATGCGTACTGGGCTCCGCGCGAAGGTGAAGAAGGCGTGGCCGAGTACCAGGGCTGGATGCGCGCGCAGTTCGATTGATGTTGCCTGCACCGGCCCCATCGCCGGCAAGCCAGCTCCCACATGGATAGCGCGGTACCTGTGGGAGCTGGCTTGCCGGCGATAGGGCCGGTACAGCCCAGACACAGCATGCTAGAGTGCTCCTTCATTCAAGGAGCCTCACATGCGTGCGTTTCTTCCCCTCCTGCTGGCGGTCAGCCTGCCACTCGCCGCCGCACCGCTGCACAGCCAGTTCCTGCCACCTGACGACCAGTCCCTGCGCCAGGAAGCGCCGACCGGCCAGCAACTGCTGCAAGTGACCGACTACTCGGTGGTAGTGGGTACCCAGCGCCAGTCCGACCAGCAGCCGATCCCGATCACCTCGTCGTTGCAGGTGCGCCTCAAGGGCAAGCCGCTGAGCAAGGGCGCGACCATCGCCCAGGTGCTGCTGACCTTTGACGGTGAAGCGGCCAAAAGCCTGAAGAAACCCGTATATGACGAGAAAACCCGCACCCTGAGCCTGAATTACCCGCTCAGCGACTACCGCGTGATCATGGACCTGCTGCGCAACGAGACGCTGTATGTGCAGTTCCTCACGTACGGCAACGGCCACGTCTGGGCCGACCTGCACACCGGTACCGTACGTACGCGTTGAGGCGCCCGGCCTGCGGGGGGTACACTGCCGGCCTTCGAAATTTCGTGATGGTCCAGTTGGAGTCGGCAATGCGTAAAGACAAGAAACAGGTAATCGGTGACGAGATCAGCGACGACTACATCAAGTCGTTCCTTCAGTTCGAGCCGGCCGATGGCGTGACTTCGCCGTCGCTGCACAAGCTGGTCAAGGCCTACCGCGGCCTGCGCATCGACGATTTCGAGCGTTTTGTCGGCTTCTTCGTCGAGGCTGGGCTGGACCTGGATGGCAAGGACGAGCACGGCAAGACGTTTGTCGAGCAGATTGCCGACCAGCGCAATGCGTCGGATTACATCCAGATCATCGCCAAGGCCCGTGGCTGATTTTTAACCTGTGACGGCCCTTTCGCGGGCACGCCCGCTCCCACAGGGATGGTGCACAGCCTGAGGGCGACGCCAAAACCTGTGGGAGCGGGCATGCCCGCGAAGAGGCCGGCACAGGTCAATGAGCAGCCAGGCACAAAAAAACGCCCCGAGGGGCGTTTTTTCGTTACCGGCCGAATCAGGCGTAATGCTTGGCCGCCGGGCTGCTTTCCACCAGGTCCAGCGCCACGTCGTTGTCGGCACTGATCTTGTGGTACAGGGCAGCATCGGTCGCCAGGGTCTTCTCGCGAGCCGGGAAGATTTCCTTGAGCTTGGCAGCCCAGGCACCTTTGGCCTGCTCGGGGAAGCAGCGCTCGATCAGTTCCAGCATGATCGACACGGTTACCGAAGCACCCGGCGATGCGCCGAGCAGTGCAGCCAGGCTGCCGTCCTGGGCCGAGACCAGCTCGGTACCGAACTGCAGAACGCCGCCTTTCTTCGGGTCTTTCTTGATGATCTGCACGCGCTGACCAGCCACTTCCAGGCGCCAGTCTTCGGCCTTGGCCTGCGGGTAGAAGCGACGCAGGGCTTCCAGGCGCTGCTCCATCGACTGCATCACCTCGCTGACCAGGTACTTGGTCAGGTCCATGTTGTCACGGGCCACGGCCAGCATCGGGCCGATGTTGCCCATGCGCACCGACAGCGGCAGGTCCATCAGCGAACCGTGCTTGAGGAACTTGGTGGTAAAGCCGGCATATGGACCGAACAGCAGCGATTTCTTGCCATCGACCACGCGGGTATCCAGGTGCGGTACCGACATCGGTGGGGCGCCGACCGCAGCCTGGCTGTAGACCTTGGCCTGGTGCTGCTTGACGATTTCCGGGTTGTCGCAACGCAGCCACTGGCCGCTGACCGGGAAGCCGCCGAAGCCTTTGCTTTCCGGAATGCCCGACAGCTGCAGCAGCGGCAGGGCCGCGCCACCGGCGCCGAGGAAGACGAAGCGGGCGTCCACTTCACGGCTGCCGCCGCTGTTGACGTCCTTGATGCTCACGGTCCAGCCCTTGCCGTTACGGCGCAGGCCGACGACCTTCTTGCTGTACTTGACCTGAGCGTCCTGCGAGTCGCCCAGCAGCTTCAGCAGCTTGTTGGTCAGGGCGCCGAAGTTGACGTCGGTGCCCTTGAGCACGCGGGTGGCGGCGATGTGCTGGTCGGCTGGGCGGCCTGGCATCATCAGCGGCATCCAGTCCTTCATCACGGCCTTGTCTTCGGTGTATTCCATGTCCGCAAAGGCATGGTGCTGCTTGAGCAGCTCATAGCGCTTCTTGAGGAAGGAAACACCCTTGTCACCCTCGACGTAGCTCAGGTGCGGGACAGGGTTGATGAAGGCACGTGCCGAGCCGAAGTTGCCCTTTTTGCTCAGGTAGGCCCAGAACTGGCGCGAAACCTCGAACTGGGTGTTGATGTGCACGGCCTTCTTGATGTCGATGCTGCCATCGGCGGCCTGGGGCGTGTAGTTAAGCTCGCACAGGCCGGCGTGGCCGGTGCCTGCGTTGTTCCAGGGGTTGGAGCTTTCCGCGGCTCCGGAGTCCATCGCCTCCACGACCTCAAGCTTCAGGGTCGGGTCGAGCTCCTTGAGCAGTACGGCCAGGGTGGCACTCATGATGCCCGCGCCTACCAGTACCACATCAACCGATTCGTTCTGCGCCATTTAACGCGTCTCCACAATCTACAGCTACCTAATTGACAGCATAGGACCTGGGTTCGCCAGGGTCGCCATGTCCGACTTTTCGCAGTTCTTGCAACTTCCGCGGACACCGCCAATCAGTCTTCGGGTTCGCGTATTGAACGCGGTTTGCCACGGGTGCGGCAATTCGACTTATGGTCAAGGTGTCGTGCGTGCGTTATGGAACGGCTCAGACACTCATACGGGATGAGCGCATTTGCCGCCTGTTCAGGGCTGTTCGGGACACATCTGCCGCTTTTGCACATGCCAGACTGTTCATTTGCTCGCCACACTCTTGTGAAGTTGTGAAAACCGTTTTTTCACGCTCTTTTGGAGACGTGAACCTCAAAAGGGGACTGCGCGATGGCAACCCGCAGGTTCATGCAGTGTGAAGGGCCGGAAAAGCAGGCACGACAGCCGATGCAAGACCTGAGTGGAAGGCTCTCTGTGGGCGAAGCGTTGAAGTTGCCGGGGTCAATCGGCGAGTGCGGGGCCCGATCAGGAGACGTCCTTATAATCGGGGGGAGATTATAGCGATGTCGCGGGCAGAAATGTCGCCATTCGTGGTTTTTATTGCAGCGTTTGTCAGGCCGCGAGGATGCGCTGGTGCCAGCGGCGGCTTGCGCGGGCGCAAACCCGGGCACTGGCGGGCAGTTCGCGGCCCAGCCAGGCGAGCTGGATTTCGCCGATCTGGACCCAGCCGCTGCCGCTGGGCGCCTGGCTGCATTGCTTGAAGGCCAGGCATTTGCCGTTCGCGTCGAGGCGGGCATAGGTGTTGTGGCGCGGGCGTTGGAAGAGCAGGGTCCAGAGCGAGGCCATGGCAGCGAGTCCTGTGCGTTAGGGCTTGGCGCAAGGATAAGGGCGCGGCGATGAAACGATTGTGACAAGCGGGCCAGGCCGATGACTGGTCGATGCGTGGCTAGGTATACTGTGGGCCTTCGCCGCTTTTTCTGGAGTAACGCGCATGTTGCAACGTCTGTTGTTCGGTTTGATCGCCGTGGCCAGCCTCAGCCTGGTCGGTTGTGCCCACAGCCCGCAACAACTCAATCCGCAACCCACGCTCAAGGCCCAGCTCGCCCCGGTCGGCCATGGCCAGCCGGTAGTGGTCCGTGTGGTTGATGGCCGGGCCTCGCAGTCCCTGGGCACTCGCGGTGGCATGTACCCCGAGACCAGCACCATCAGCGTCAGCGGTAACGACATCGTGCCCAAGCTGCAGGCCCAGGCCGAAGCCGCCGTGCGCCTGCTCGGCTTCACCCCGACGCCGAACGCCTACAACGCGCCGCAGCTGACCGTGACCCTGGCGGAGCTGAAGTACCAGTCGCCGAAAGACAACCTGTACGTGACCGAGGCTACCATTGGCGCCACCTTCCGTGCCGACGTGTCCAATGGCGGCCGCCGCTACAGTGGCCGTTACGGCGCTTCGCTGGACCAGCGTTTCGGCATGGCGCCGAACCAGGAAACCAACACCCAGCTGGTGGGCGATGTGCTGAGCGATGCCCTGACCCGCATGTTCAAGGACCCGACCATCGGTCAAGTGCTGGGGCAGTAAGCCTTCAGCTGTAAAACAAAACCCGCTGCCTGTGTTCCAGGCAGCGGGTTTTTTGTTGTCTGTGCCCGCGAAGAGGCCGGCAAATCTTCATGCCATGCCAGATGAAATTTGATGACACTTTGTCGCCTGGGCCGGGCGTCTGGGCATGACTTGGGTAGAATGCCGGCCTTTGCCGTCGCTCATACCGAGGTTGCGTGATGTCCTTGCAAGTGCTCTGGGGGTTCCTGGCCGCCCACCCGACCAAGCTGATCAATCTGCTGGCGCTGCTGCTGACCTGCCCGGGCGGGTTGCTGCTGCACAGTGCGCGGCGGCGCGAGGCCGAGACCCGCGAATACATGGCGGTGGACGACGGGGTGGTGGACGCGTTCGACCTGCGGGTACCGCGGTACTTCTACATTCTCGGTTTTTCGTGCCTGGCGATGGCGCTGCTGTTGTCCTGGTTCAGTACCTGGGTCTGAGATTCCGGGGCCGCTTTGCGGCCCATCGCCGGCAAGCCAGCTCCCACAGGATTACACAAGCCTGAGGGAAATGCGGTCTCTGTGGGAGCTGGCTTGCCGGCGATGGGCTGCAAGGCAGCCCTAGGATCGCTCAGGCAACCGGTGCCTGCTGCCTGACCTGGTACTGGTTGCGCACCGGCGTCGCATACTGCAACACCAGGTACGGCCGCTGCTCCTCAGGGCAGGCATCCAGGCGGCGTTGCCATTCTTCCTTGGCCCGGGCCAGTTCATCAGCCGGGAACACCTTCTCGGCGCTCGGCACCTGTAGCGCCTCATCCTTGCCATCCCACATCGCATAGGCCAGGTAGTGCACCGGGAACAGCCGGTAGCCACCGAGGATCTGCCGGTCGATTTCCACTGCCAGCTGCTTGGTGTCCTCGTGGTACTCGGTCACCGGCGGGGCGAAGTTGATGTGCACCCGGCCCTTGTAGCCGGTAATGCCCTTGGCGATGCTGTTGTCGTCCTCGCCCGGCGCCTTCTTGTAGGTGCCGGTGGTGGCGCGGATGTACAGCTCGCGGGCCTTGGCCTGGTCGCACGGGTCATATTCGTAGCTGATCGAAACCGGTGTCAGGTTAAGGCTCTGGATCACCGCGCCGAACGGCTCGTCCTTGCGGCTCATGTGGAACATCTTGAGGATCGCCGAATCGGTGCGGTCGTCACCGTCCTTGGCCCGGCCTTCGGCCTGGGCGATCCAGATCGACGTGGCGTCGTTGCGGATCGAATGATTGATGTAGGCCGAGAGCAGTTGATAGGCCGCCAGCTTTTCGCGGCGCCCACTGATCGAGCGGTGCACGATGAAGCTCTTGTTCAGGCGCATCATGTCGCTGACAAACGGCTTTTGCAGCAGGTTGTCGCCAATGGCGATGCGCGGCGTGGGCAGGCCGGCGTGGTACACCGCGTAGTTGACGAAGGCCGGGTCCATGACGATGTCACGGTGGTTGGCCAGGAACAGGTAGGCGGTGCCGGCCTTGAGCTGCTCCACGCCCGAATAGGTGACGCCGTCGGTGGCGCGGTCGATGGTCTGGTCGACGTAGTACTCGACTTTGTCCTGCAAGGTCGAGACACAGGTGACACCGGCGAATTCCTTGCGCAGGCGGCGGGCGATCAGCGGTTTGAGCAACCAGCCGAGAGCACCGGCCGCACGCGGGAAGCGGAAGTGGGTGAGGATATCGAGGAATGCCGGGTCGCTGAGCAGGCGTGCCAGAACGGCAGGGACCTCAGCGTCGTCGTACGGTCGGATGGCATCGAATTCGCCCATCATGCTCTCTTGTTGGAAACGGCTAGGGTAATAAGGTAGGGACGGGCTCCGAAAAACGGCTCGGACACACACAGGCCCTGTAAACAGACCGGCAATTATACGCATAAGTCACCCCGGAGGCCGCGATGCTGGAAACTGCTATCTACGATTGCCCTTATTGTGGCGAAGAAGTCGAAACCACGGTGGACCTGTCCGGTGGCGATCAGGAGTACATCGAGGACTGCCAGGTATGCTGCAAGCCTATCCGCTTCGTGCTGCAAGTTCATGGCGAGGAGTGGATGCTGGATGTATTCGGTGAGAATGACTGATGCAGCGCATCTACGAACCGGAAAGCCTGCTCGAGGCGGAAATGCTGGCGGGCATGCTCGCCAGCGAGGGGATCGAGGCGCACCTGGTTGGCCGTGACCTGGTCGGTGCCGCCGGTGAGCTGCCGATGCAGGGTTTGCTGGGGCTTGCCGTGGCTGATGAGCAGGCCGAGTACGCACGGCAGCTGATCGATGCGTACAATGACGCCCAGCCACTGGTTGGTGACGAACCGGAGAGTTTCCCCGGTACCTTGATCTGCTAGGTTCTGAATTCGCCCATGTGTGGACGTTACGCCCTGTTTCGCTGGCCCCAGGCTCTTGCCAGTCTGCCGGGCTTTCCCGTTGGCCAGCCCGCCCAATGGAACATCTCGCCCGGGGCTTCGGTGCTGATCCAGCGCCAGCTCGACAGCCAGCTGCAACTGGCCAAGGCGCGCTGGGGGCTGACCCCGGCGTGGCTCACCGACCTGTCCCGTACCCCCGCCCATGCCCGCGCCGAAACCCTGGCCGAGCAGCCGATGTTTCGCGATGCGTTTCGCCAGCGCCGCTGCCTGATGCCGGCCAACGGCTTTTACGAATGGCGCGGTAGCGTGCGCAAGCGCCCGTACTGGCTGACCCCGGGGGAGGGCGCATCGCTGTACTTCGCCGCCGTGTGGGAGGCCTACCCGGTGCAGGACCAGGTTTGGCTGAGTTGTGCGGTGGTGACCCAGGCGGCGATGAACCAGCGTCGACCGCTGATACTGGACGAGGCGGGGCAGGCGGCCTGGCTTGACCCGGACACGCCGCTGGCCCGCCTGCATGAATTGCTGGCCAGCCCGCCGGCGACGCTGCGCGAGCGGGCCCTGGCGCATTTCGTCAATGACCCGAAGCTGGATGCGCCGGAGTGCCTGACCCCGGCTTGAGGGGCTACCCGCACCGGCCCCTTCGCGGGCATGCCCGCTCCTACAGGTATTACACGGCCTTCAGGTTTACTGTATTCACTGTGGGAGCGGGCGTGCCCGCGAAGAGGCCGGTGCAGGCAAATAAATTCTTCCGTGTGGCTATGGCGGCCCCAAGCGACTCGGCCTACGATACGGCGCATGTAAAAAGGGAGTGTTTTCATGCGTAAGTCTTT
The DNA here is from genome assembly GCF_002453565.1 of Pseudomonas sp. UBA6753. Classification (NCBI taxonomy): domain Bacteria; kingdom Pseudomonadati; phylum Pseudomonadota; class Gammaproteobacteria; order Pseudomonadales; family Pseudomonadaceae; genus Pseudomonas; species Pseudomonas sp. UBA6753. The sequence goes on from NZ_DKHD01000030.1 coordinate 86,364, forward strand.
TGTCGTCAGCCTGTTGAGTGCTGGCATCCTGCTAGCCGGCTGCCAGGCGGTGAATACCACCAGCGGCGGTGCTGTCGGCGTCGAGCGCCAGCAGTACATGTTCAGCATGCTCTCGACCGATGAGGTCAACCAGATGTACGCCCAGTCGTACCAGCAGACCCTGGGTGAAGCATCGAACAAAGGCGTGCTCGACAAGTCCAGCGCTGTTGCCAAGCGTGTGCAGGTAATTGCCAACCGCCTGATCGCCCAGACCCCCAAGTTCCGCCCGGATGCCGCGCAATGGAACTGGGAAGTCAACGTGATCAAGAGCGACGAGCTCAACGCCAACTGCGGCCCGGGCGGCAAGATCATCGTCTACACCGGCCTGATCGATCAGCTCAAGCTCACCGATGCGGAAATTGCTGCGGTGGTGGGCCACGAGATCGCCCACGCACTGCGTGAGCACAGCCGCGAGGCGATGTCCAAGGCGTATGGCGTGGAAATGGCGCGCCAGGGCGCCGGTGCCCTCTTTGGCCTCGGCCAGGGTAGCATGGCCATGGCCGATACCGTGGTGAACTATGCCATGACCCTGCCCAACAGCCGGGCCAACGAGAACGAAGCCGACCTGATCGGCCTGGAACTCTCGGCGCGTGCCGGTTACGACCCGAATGCCGCGATCACCCTGTGGAACAAGATGAGCCAGGCTTCCGAAGGCGCACCGCCTGAGTTCATGAGCACTCACCCGGCGTCCCAGAGCCGCATTGCTTCGTTGCAGGCGGCCATTCCTAAGGTGATGCCGCTGTATCAGGCGGCCAAGAAGTAAGACCGTAAGGGGCTGCTTTGCAGCCCAATCGCCGGNNAAGCCAGCTCCCACAGGTATTGCACAGGCCTTGAGGCCGATCGAGTACCCTGGGGGAGCTGGCTTGCCGGCGATTGGGCCGCAGAGCGGCCCCCGTCAGCAGTCAACCCACCCAGCCACTGGCTTTCATCGCCGAATACACCGCCACGATCGCCAGCACGAAGAACGCCGTGGCCGCCAGGCGACGGATCAGCGTCAGCGGCAGTTTGTCCGCCGCGAAGTTACCCGCCAAAACCACCGGCACGTTGGCAATCAGCATGCCCAGGGTGGTACCGATAATGACCATGATCAGGTACGGATACTGTGCTGCCAGCATCACCGTGGCGACCTGGGTCTTGTCACCGATTTCAGCCAGGAAGAACGCGATCAGCGTGGTCAGGAACGGCCCGAAGCGGCGCGCCGGGTTCTCGTCGTCATCCATCTTGTCCGGAACCAGGGTCCACAGCGCAGTGGCGGTGAAGCTCGCAGCCAGGATCCAGTGCAGTGCCGAGTCGCTGAAGAAGCTGCCGACCCACGCGCCCACGGCACCGGCCGCGGCATGGTTGGCCAGGGTGGCGGCGATGATGCCGGCGATGATCGGCCAGGGCTTGCGGAAGCGGGCAGCGAGTATGAGCGCGAGCAGTTGCGTCTTGTCGCCAATTTCGGCGAGGGCAACGATGGCGGTGGGGACCAACAGAGATTCCAGCATCAGGATTCCTACGGGGGCGGGTCGACACGGCTATGACACGTACAGCCTCCCCGCCCCGGGTAAGGTGTGCGTGTCATAGGTCTTGTCAAACCCTGGATCCGTCTATGCGGATCTCGCCATGCAGGCTGGCATGGTGGGTCGCACGCGCCATGGTCTGTGGACCAAGTATGTTGACGCGTACCGGGCGAGCTGGGCGCTCGCGGGAGACTACTCCCCTAGGACGGTGCGGATTCTGCCTAGGCAAAACGCTTTCGGCAAGCGCTGTTTTTATCCGTGTGTTGCCTGGTAGATGCGGAAACCGTCCGCCTCGTCGCGTACCTGGCAGTTGCCCAGCGCCCCTTCGATCAGTGGCTGGTAGCGCAGGAAGCTGTTGGCAACCAGGCGCATTTCGCCACCTTTTCGTAGATGAACGGCCGATTTTTTCAGCAAGTTTTCCGATGCCTGGTAGTTGGTGTGCACCCCGGTGTGGAACGGCGGGTTGCTCAGGATCAGGCTCAGCTCGGTCGGCGCCGCGTCGATGCCGTCGCCGCTGATCACTTCGCCTTCCAGACCATTGGCGGCCAAGGTCAGGCGGCTGGCGGCCACGGCGAAGGCATCCACATCCAGCAGGGTCACCCGGTTTTGTGGATAACGGCGTTTGACCGTGGCGCCCAGCACCCCGGCACCGCAGCCGAAGTCCAGCACATGCCCGCTCGGCAGGCCGTCGAGGTGCTTGAGCAGCAGGGCGGTACCGCGATCGAGACGGCCATGGCTGAACACACCGGGCAGGCTGACCACTTGCAGTGGGCCGTCTTCCAGGCTGAGCTCGAAGCGTTCGGCCAGGCTTTCCAGGGGCTTGGCTTCTGGCGCGTGCTCGATGGTCACCTGCCACAGCTGGCAATGGCGGGCGCTGTCGAGCTTGCGCGGCTTGCCAAAGGCCTGCAGCTGCTTGGCCGCGCCCTCGATGCCACCACGTTTCTCGCCAACCAGGTACAGCTCGCGGCCAGCCAGGCGCGAGGCCAGGGCGTTGAGCAGGTAGGCGGCCAGTTCACGGGACTTGGGCAGGAACAGCACGGCGCTGTCGAAAGCCACTTCAGGGGGCTCGACCCCATAGTGGCTGCGCCCGGCGAAGCGGCTTTCGAGCATGGCCTGGTCGCCCGCATGCCAGGTCCAGGCCCGGGCCTGGGGCAACTGGCCGAGCAGGCCGTCGGCGGGGGCGCCGGCGAGCAGCAGCGGGCCCTGGAACAGCTCTGCCTGGCGGAGCAACACTTCACTGCGCGGGTCCATGGACGACGCCTCCTGGAAAAAAGTGGCGCAGTGTAGCAGAGGCGGGCGTCGGGCTCAGCTGACCACGCGGCGTGGCTGCCCGGCGAAGAAGGCCTGGGCGTTCTCGCTGAGCTGGCCGACGATGCGCTGGCGCGATTCCACCGCGCCCCAGGCGCTGTGCGGGGTGATGATCAGGCGCGGGATGCCGGGTACGAGCAGCGGGTTGCCATTGACCGGCGGCTCCACGCTCAGCACGTCGGTGGCGGCACCGCCCAGGTGGCCACTGCGCAGGGCGTCGGCCAGCGCTTGCTCGTCAATCAGGCCGCCGCGGGCGGTGTTGACCACCAGCGCGTTGGGCTTGAGCAGGGCCAGTTCGCGGGCCCCGAGCATGTGTCGGGTGTGCTCGTTCAGCGGGCAGTGCAGGGTCAGGGCGTCGACTTGCGGCAGCAACTCGTCCAGTGGCAAACGGTCGGTGCGTTCCGGGCGACCGGGGATCTGCCCGCTGAGCACGCGCATGCCGAAGGCTTCGGCCAGCCTCGCCACCGCGCCGCCCAGTTCACCGTGGCCGAGCAGGCCAAGGGTCTTACCCTCCAGCTCGACGATTGGGAAGTCCAGCAGGCAGAACTGGCTGGCCTTGGCCCACTGGCCGTCGGCTACCGCCTGGTTGTAGTCACACAGGCGGGTGGCCAGGGCCAGCAGCAGGGCGAGGGTGTGCTGGGCGACGGACGGTGTGCCATAGCCCTGGCAGTTGCACACGGTGATGCCCTGAGCGCGCGCGGCTGCCAGGTCGACATTGTTGGTGCCGGTGGCGGCCACCAGGATCAGCTTCAGTTGCGGGTTGGCGGCCAGGGTCGCGGCGTCGAGCATGACCTTGTTGCTGACTACCGCCACCGCGCCCTGCAGGCGTTCGGCGACCTGCTCCGGGCGGGTGGCGGCGAACAGCTCGAACTCTTCGAACTGCTGCTTCAGGGGCGAGAGGTCGAGATCGCCCAGGTCCAGGGACTGGTGATCGAGAAACACGGCGCGACGCGGGCTGGGCATGAAGTTCTCCGAGGCTGGGCGGGGTATTGGTGTTGTGGCCATTCGCGGGCATGCCCGCTCCCACAGGACCCCACCAACCTGCGGGGTGTGCAGTACCTGTGGGAGCGGGCGTGCCCGCGAAAGGGCCTTTGGCTCCAGCACAAATCCTGAAGCTGCCGCCGCAGTGTCTAGTTCAACCTTGCCGCCCGTCAACGCCCGCCACTCATACCTTCATCATGCAAATCATTCCTTCGGCTGATTTAGCCGTCACATTGGCGAACTACAGTAGTTCCCAGACTTGTCCGGCCCGCTTTTCAGAAAAGGGATACCCATGTTGCAGACCCGCATCATCAAGCCCGCCGAGGGCGCCTACGCCTACCCCCTGCTGATCAAGCGCCTGCTGATGTCTGGCAGCCGCTATGAAAAGACCCGCGAAATCGTCTACCGCGACCAGTTGCGGCTGACCTACCCACAACTCAACGAGCGCATCGCGCGTCTGGCCAACGTGCTGACCGAAGCCGGGGTAAAAGCCGGTGACACCGTGGCAGTGATGGACTGGGACAGCCACCGCTACCTGGAATGCATGTTCGCCATCCCGATGATCGGCGCGGTGGTGCACACGATCAACGTGCGCCTGTCGCCCGAGCAGATTCTCTACACCATGAACCACGCCGAAGACCGCGTGGTGCTGGTCAACAGCGACTTCGTCGGCCTGTACCAGGCCATCGCGGGGCAACTGACCACCGTCGACAAGACCGTGCTGCTGACCGACGGCCCGGACAAGACAGCCGAGCTGCCCAACCTGGTGGGCGAGTTCGAACAACTGCTGGCCGCTGCCAGCCCGCGCTACGACTTCCCGGACTTCGACGAGAACTCGGTGGCCACCACCTTCTACACCACCGGCACTACCGGCAACCCCAAGGGGGTGTACTTCACTCACCGGCAACTGGTGCTGCATACCCTGGCCGAAGCTTCGGTGACCGGCAGCATCGACAGCGTGCGCCTGCTGGGCAGCAACGACGTGTACATGCCCATCACGCCGATGTTCCATGTGCACGCCTGGGGCATTCCCTACGCTGCCACCATGCTCGGCATGAAGCAGGTGTACCCGGGGCGCTACGAGCCGGACATGCTGGTCAAGCTGTGGCGCGAAGAGAAGGTCACCTTCTCCCATTGCGTGCCGACCATCCTGCAGATGCTGCTCAACTGCCCGACCTCCCAAGGTCAGGACTTCGGCGGCTGGAAGATCATCATCGGCGGCAGCGCACTCAACCGCTCGTTGTACCAGGCCGCCCTGGCACGTGGCATCCAGCTGACGGCCGCGTATGGCATGTCCGAGACCTGCCCGCTGATTTCCGCCGCCCACCTGAACGACGAACTGCAGGCCGGCAGCGAGGATGAGCGCGTCACCTACCGCATCAAGGCCGGCGTGCCGGTGCCGCTGGTCGAGGCGGCCATCGTCGACGGCGACGGCAACTTCCTGCCTGCCGATGGTGAAACCCAGGGCGAGCTGGTGCTACGGGCGCCGTGGCTGACCATGGGCTACTTCAAGGAGGCGGAGAAGAGCGAAGAACTGTGGCAGGGTGGCTGGTTGCACACCGGCGATGTCGCCACGCTCGACGGCATGGGCTACATCGACATCCGCGACCGCATCAAGGATGTGATCAAGACCGGTGGCGAATGGATTTCCTCACTCGACCTCGAAGACCTGATCAGCCGCCACCCGGCCGTGCGCGAAGTGGCGGTGGTAGGGGTGGCCGACCCGCAGTGGGGTGAACGCCCGTTTGCCCTGCTGGTGGTGCGCGAAGACCAGGTCATCGACGCCAAGGCACTGAAGGAACATCTCAAGCCGTTCGTCGAGCAAGGGCACATCAACAAGTGGGCGATTCCAAGCCAGATCGCCGTTGTTACTGAAATTCCCAAGACCAGTGTCGGCAAGCTCGACAAGAAACGCATCCGCCAGGACATCGTCCAGTGGCAGGCCAGCAACAGCGCGTTCCTCTCCACGCTGTAACCGCCATGCGGGTCGCGTACCGCAGCACGCGACCCGCATGCTAGAGGGGCGCAGCCTTGCCAAACGGCAGAAATACGCCATCCTTTAGCACTGCCAGCGCGCAGCCGGGGCAACATGGCAGCGAGTTGGCCGCACGGAGCGCAAATCACACTTTAGAGGGATCAAGCGCCTGTGCCTTGCTGGCTATAGTCGGGGCCAGGGGATTTTCAGGAATGGGGGAAGGCGACATGCGCAAGCCGTGTCGCCGCGGGCGCAAGCCTGCAAACCGGTCGCTCGGGCCGTTCTTGAAAGGACTCACTGCCATAACAAAAAAAGTACATGGAGTAGCGTCGATGAAATCTGCAAACCTGTTCTGGCGCCGGGCCAAGTTGCCCCTGGCTGTCAGCCTTGCTTCCACGCTCGCAAGTCCTGCTTTCGCTGTCAGTTTCAACATTGGTGAAATCGAAGGCCAGTTCGACTCGTCGCTCTCCATCGGCGCCAGCTGGTCGACGGCCAACCCCAACAAGAACCTGATCGGGGTGAACAACGGCGGCAAGGGCCTGTCGCAGACATCCGACGATGGCCACCTGAACTTCAAGAAGGGCGAAACCTTCTCCAAGATCTTCAAGGGCATCCATGACCTGGAGCTCAAGTACGGCGACACCGGCGTGTTCGTCCGCGGCAAGTACTGGTACGACTTCGAACTGAAGGACGAAGGCCGCGAGTTCAAGGACATCAGCGACTCCAACCGCAAGGAAGGCGCCAAATCGTCCGGTGCCGAACTGCTCGACGCATTCGTCTACCACAACTACTCCATCGGCGATCAGCCTGGCTCGGTGCGCCTGGGGAAGCAGGTGGTGAGCTGGGGTGAAAGTACCTTCATCGGTGGCGGCATCAACTCGATCAACCCGATCGACGTCTCGGCGTTCCGCCGCCCGGGGGCCGAGATCAAGGAAGGCCTGATTCCGGTCAACATGTTCTACGTTTCGCAGAGCCTGACCGACAACCTGTCGGCCGAGGCCTTCTACCAGATCGAATGGGACCAGACGGTCGTCGACAACTGCGGCACCTTCTTCTCCCAGCCGGACATCATTGCCGACGGCTGTACCGATAACCTGCGCGTGCTCAATAGCAGCCGGGCACTGTCGCCGCAGGCGCTTGCCGGCCTGTCGGCTTTTGGCGTGGACGTCAATAGCGAGGGCGTCAGGGTACGCCGAGGTGCCGACCGCGATGCCCGTGACAGCGGCCAGTTCGGGGTGGCGTTCCGCTACATGTTCGAGCCGTTGGATACCGAGTTCGGCGCCTACTTCATGAACTACCACAGCCGGGCACCGATCTTCAGTGCTACCGGGGCATCACAGGGCCTGTTCGATTTGGTGAACAACCCACTCGCGCCACCTGGGGTGCGTGCGCTGGCGCCGCTGATCATCGCCGGCAACTCCGAGTACTTCGTCGAGTATCCGGAAGACATTCGCCTGTATGGCCTGAGTTTCTCCACCACGTTGCCCACCGGCACGGCCTGGAGCGGCGAGCTCAGCTACCGCCCCAATGCTCCGGTGCAGCTCAACTCCACGGACATTCTGTTCGCCGGGGTAACGCCTATCGATCGACCGCCCTTCAATAATGCGTCGGTGCTGACCGGTACACCCGGGCAGGACCTGCATGGCTACCGGCGCAAGGAAATCACCCAGTTCCAGACCACCTTCACCCACTTCTTCGACCAGGTAATGGGGGCCAGCCGCCTCACCGTGGTCGGTGAAGTAGGTGTCACCCATGTGGGCGGGCTGGAAAGCACCAGCAAGGCGCGTTACGGGCGTGACCCGGTCTACGGCCCCGGCCCGCTGCCGAACGGTACCTGCGCCATTCTCAACGGCAGCACCATCAATGGCTCGGGGCTTGGCTCGTCGACCGCCAACCTGACCCGCAACTGCGAAAACGATGGTTTCACCACCACTACTTCATGGGGTTACCGCGCTCGCGCAATCTGGGACTACAACGACGTCTTCGCCGGGGTCAACCTGAAACCCAGCGTGGCTTGGTCGCATGACGTTTCCGGCTATTCGCCTGGCCCAGGCGCCAACTTCGAGGAGGGCCGCAAGGCCGTCAGCCTGGGCCTGGACGCCGAGTACCAGAACACCTACACGGCGAGCCTGTCGTACACCAATTTCTTCGACGGCAAGTACACCACCGTGGATGACCGCGACTTCGTCGCCCTCAGCTTCGGCGTGAACTTCTAAGCATACAGATCCAGGACGACACGACATGAACAAGACCAGAAGTCTGCTGCAAGCCGGTGTGCTGGGCCTGTCCCTGCTGGCGACCAGCGTCATGGCTGCAGTATCCGCCGACGAGGCGGCCAAGCTGGGCAGTACCCTGACCCCGATGGGTGCCGAAAAGGCCGGCAACGCCGATGGCTCGATCGGCCCGTGGGAGCCGCTGTCGAAGAGCGCGGGCAGTGTCGACGGCAAGGGCTTCCTGTCCGACCCATACGGCAGCGACAAGCCGCTGTTCACCATCACCGCGCAGAACGCCGACCAGTACAAGGACAAGCTCTCGCCGGGCCAGCTGGCCATGCTCAAGCGTTACCCGGATACCTTCAAGATCCCGGTATTCAAGACCCATCGCGGTTCCACGGTGCCGGCCGATGTGTTCGCCGCCATCAAGGAGAACGCCACCAAGACCACCCTGGTCGAAGGCGGCAACGGCCTGAGCAACTTCCGCACGGCTGTACCGTTCCCGATCCCCAAAAGCGGCCTGGAGGTGATCTGGAACCACATCACCCGCTACCGGGGTGGCAGTGTCAGCCGCCTGGTGACCCAGGCTACGCCGCAGCAGAACGGCTCCTTCAACCCTGTGTACTTCTCCGACCAGTTCGTCTTCCGCGACAAGATGAAGGATTACGACCCGAACAACCCGGGCAACATCCTGTTCTACTTCAAGCAGGAGGTGACCGCGCCCGCGCGCCTGGCCGGTACCGTGCTGCTGGTGCACGAAACCCTCGATCAGGTGAAGGAACCGCGCAAGGCGTGGATCTACAACGCAGGCCAGCGCCGCGTGCGCCAGGCACCGCAAGTGTCGTACGACGGCCCGGGTACCGCCGCCGACGGTTTGCGCACCTCGGACAACCTGGACATGTTCAACGGTGCGCCGGACCGCTATGACTGGAAGCTGGAAGGCAAGAAGGAGATGTACATCGCGTCCAACGCCTTCAAGCTCGACGACCCCAAGCTCAAGTACACCGACATCATCAAGGCCGGGCACATCAACCAGGACCTTTCCCGTTACGAGCTGCGCCGCGTATGGCACGTGGTCGCGACCCTCAAGCCGGGCCAGCGGCACATCTATGCCAAGCGTGACTTCTACATCGACGAGGACACCTGGCAGGCTGCGGTGATTGACCAGTACGACGGCCGTGGCCAGCTGTGGCGCGTGTCCGAGGCACATGCCCAGCCGTACTACAACGTGGAAGTGCCGTGGTACACCCTGGAGACTATCTACGACCTGCAGTCGGGCCGTTACCTGGCCCTGGGCATGAAGAACGAAGAGAAGCGCGCCTACGACTTCGGCTTCAGCGCCAGCAAGGCGGACTTCCAGCCAGCGGCACTGCGCCAGTCGGGTATTCGCTAAGTATCACGCAACCTCGGAGCGCCCCGGCTTGACCGGGGCGTTTCATTTTCCTGTTCTGGCCTCTTCGCGGGCTCGCCCGCTCCCACAGGTACTGCACTGGACTTGAAAACTGTGCAATCCCTGTGGGAGCGGGCATGCCCGCGAAGAGGCCGGTACAGCAATAAACCTGCTGAATACCTCCTCAAACCCCCGCCCCAGCCCCTGTCCATCAGCCATGTTGCTTTTTGTCGCAGTCTTTTCCAGGGGAATTGCGCCCATCATCTTCAAATGCGCAGCGTTACCCGCTAGTCTCGCAAGCATCCATACCGCCGTAGTCTTCCAACCAGAACGAGCCGGCCATGACAGATCTGTCCCGTACGCATGGATTCGCCAGCCAGGCCCTGGGCCTGCTGGACGGGCGTTTCTTCCGGCCGCCCTTGCCGGACGGCCATGTGCCGCGCCTGCGCCTGTGCCAGCGGCTGCAAGCCGGCCTCGGCGGGCGGCTGTTGCTGGTCAATGCTCCGGCGGGTTTCGGCAAAAGCTCCCTGGCCATCGAATTTTGCGAAGCGCTGCCCGAGCACTGGCGTAGCCTGTGGCTGGGCCTGAGCCAACGGGATGCCGACCCTGGCCGCTTCCTCGAACGCCTGCTCGAAGGCCTGCAGCAGTACTGTCCGGCGCTGGGCGGCCAGGCCATGGGCCTGCTGAAAATGCGCCAGCGCCACCAGCCGTTCGCCTTCGAGGAATGGCTCGACGGCCTGCTCGACGAGCTGGCGCTGTACCTGCAAGCCGATACGCCCTTGTTGCTGGTGCTGGACGACTATCACCTGGCCCAGGGGCCGGTGCTCGACCGCTGCCTGCAGTTCTTCCTCAATCACCTGCCCCCCGGCCTGGTGCTGCTGGTCACCAGCCGCCAGCGCCCGGACTGGCACCTGGCGCGCCTGCGCCTGTCGCGGCAACTGGTCGAGCTTAACGAACAGGACTTGCGCCTTACCGCCGAAGAGTCGCTGGCGGTGATCGGTCGCCAACCCACCGGGCTGCGTGGCCAGGCCCTGGACAACCTGATCCAGCGCAGCGACGGTTGGGTGGCCGGGTTGCGTTTCTGGCAACTGGCGGCCAGCGAGTCCGCTGACGAGCAGGCCTTGCCACAGGCCTTGCATGGTGGTGAGGGCTTGATCCGCGACTATCTGCTGGAAGAAGTCATCGACATGCTGCCCGCCGATGTGCAGGCCTTCCTGTACGAAACGGCATGCCAGGAGCGTTTCTGCGCCCCGTTGTGCGATGCCGTGCGCGGCCGCCACGACAGCGCCGCGATCCTGCGCTTCTTGCAGGCGCACCAGGTGTTCCTGGTGCCGCTGGACGAGCATGGCCACTGGTTCCGCTATCACCACCTGTTCTCCGACCTGCTGCGCAGCCGCCAGGCCAGCGAGCCGCTGGCCGGCCTGCAGTTGCGTGCCTGCCGCTGGTTCGAAAGCCAGGGCTTGCTGGACGAAGCGGTGGAGCAGGCGCTGCGGGCCGGTCACCTCGATGTCGCCGCCGACCTGGTGCAGAGCCTGTCCGAGGAGCAACTGCTGGCCGAACAGAACGTCGGCATGTTGCTGCGCTGGAAGATGGACCTGCCCGACAGCCTGCTGATCAGCACGCCGCGGCTCATCGTGCTGTACAGCTGGGCGTTGGGCCTGGCGTGCCAGCTGGACGCGGCCGAGGAGCTGGCGGGTTACCTCAGCCGCTTCCTGCCCGCGCCCTCGGCGACCGCGCAAAAGTCCATGCTGGCCCAGTGGCTGGCGCTGAGTGGTGTGATCGCCCGTGGCCGTGGCGACCGCGAGCGCACCCTGGCCTATTGCGGCGAAGCGCTGCAGAGCCTGCCGAGCAAGCGTTATGGCCAACGCCTGGTGTGCCTGTCGACGCTGTCCAACCTGGCGATTGCCGATGGCGATTTCTGGCGGGCCCGCGGCTGGAACCGTGAGGCCCTGGAGCTGGCCCAGCGCGTTGGCAACCCATTGTTCGAGGCCCTGGCCCACTACGACCGGGCGCGGGTGCTGCATGCCCGTGGCGAGGTGTTGCGCGCACTGGACGAAGCGCGCGAGGGGCTGCAACGCCTGCAAGGGCTGTCGGCACAGCGGCTGTATGCCGTGCGCGCCCGCCTGACGCTTTACGAAGGCTACCTGCTGGTATCGCGCCTGCAGCCGTCCCAGGGCCGTGCCCGCTTGCGTGCGGGGCTGGGCGAGGCGCGGGCCTGCCGCGATATCAGCGTGCTCATCGGCCACTGCGTGATCGCTACGCTCGATGGCCGGGAAGGGCACTTTGCCGAGGCTTTTGCCGAACTGGCCGAGGCCGAGCGGCTGATGCACATCTGGGATGTGCCGCCGGTCTACTACCTGGCCATGATCACCTTGGTCAAATGCGAGTTGTGGCTGGCACAGGGGCGCATCGACCTGGCCGAGTCCTGGCTGCTGCGCCTGGGCCAGACCTATGGCGGCGAGCAACCGGCGGCGGCCCCGGAGTTCCACCCGTTGCTGCCGTTGCACATCGCCTTGCAGCAGGCATCGCTCGAGTGTATCCAGTCGCGTAGCGATGACGCGGCGCAACGCCTGGCCAGCCTGGTCGAGCGCGGCCAGGCCAGTGGCGGCATGATGCTCAGCGTCAGTGCCCTGTGCCAGTGGCTCGGCTTGTTGCTGGGCGAAGGTCGGGAAGAGCAGGCCGCCCAGTTGTTGCCACGGTTGCTGGAGGCAGCCCAAGGCGGCGTGCTGCAACCGTTCCAGCCTTTGCTGGAGCAGCACCCGCAGTGGCTTCTCGAACAGCTGCAGGCAGTTGCCGCCTGCTCGGTGCAGGCCGAGCTGCTCAAGCGCCTGCCACCGCTGCCGAGCACCAGCACCGGCAGCGGCAGCGGCGAAGCCCTGAGTAGCCGCGAGCTGGCCGTGCTCGAGCTGATTGCCCAGGGCTGTTCCAACCAGCAGATCAGCGAGCGGCTGTTCATTTCCCTGCACACGGTGAAAACCCACGCCAGCCATATCAACAGCAAGCTGGGAGTGGAGCGGCGTACCCAGGCGGTGGCCAAGGCCAAGTCCCTGGGAATGCTGGCGTGACAAAAGCCCTGCAGGGCTTAGCTCGCTAAAGTGATGGCGCCAGGCCGTGGTCCGTGGCCGCCAACGCTCTATCCTCATCTTTCCCGACCAGCTGCCGATACAGCTATCGGTGGCATCGCCTCGCGCGATTTTTCAATCATTCCAAGGCAGGTCGTGTTGATGCTGCAGTACGGGCAAAAGAGCTTTCTGATCGTCGACGACTTTACCGACTTTCGCACGTCGACCCGTTCCATGCTGCGCGAGCTGGGCGTACGTGACGTGGACACCGCCGACAGCGGCGAGCAGGCGCTGCGCATGTGCGCGCAAAAGCGCTATGACGTCATCCTGCAGGACTTCCACCTGGGTGACGGCAAGAAGAACGGCCAGCAGGTGCTCGAAGACCTGATCCTCGACAAGCACATCAGCCATGAGTGCATATTCATCATGGTCACGGCCGAGAGCAGCCAGGCCATTGTCCTCAGCGCCATCGAGCACGAGCCTGATGCCTACCTGACCAAGCCGTTCAACCGGGTTGGCCTGGCCCAGCGCGTGGAGAAGCTGTACCAGCGCAAGACCCTGCTCAAGCCGATCCTGCAGGCCCTGGATCGCAATCGACCGGCCGAAGTGCTGGCGGCCTGCGCCGAGCTGTGCAAGCGCGACCCACGCCTGGCCCCGCTGTGCCTGCGCTATCGGGCCGATGCCTTGGGCAACCTCAACCGTTTCGAGGAGCTGGAGAAGTTCCTCAAGGCCATTCTGGCCAGCCGCCCGCAGCCGTGGGTGTACTCGGCGTTGGGCAGCCTGATGCACAAGCGCGGCCAGAATGCCCAGGCCCAGGGCGTGTATGAGCAAGCGCTCAAAGCCTTCCCGATCATGCCAGGCCTGTACGATGGCATGGCCGAGGTGCTGGTGGCCCAAGGCGAAACCAGGCGTGCGCAGAACATGCTTGAAGAAGCCGTGCGCCTGTCGCCGCTGTCGGTGCGCCGGCAGTCGACGCTGGGCAAGCTGGCGTTGGAAAACGAAGACTTCGAGAGTGCCTCGAAAGCGTTCCGCCATGCGGTGAACCAGGGCCAGAGCTCACGCTACAAGGACCCCGAGAACAACCTGGGGCTGGTGCAGGCGCTGATGAGCAGGAATGCCGGCTTTGGCCTGGATGCGCGCACCCGGGTCGAGATCAACAGCACGCTGAGCGAAGTAGCCAAGGAAAACCCCGAGGACCAGGGCCTGCAGGTGCGTGCCCGCATGATGAAGGCCGCCAGCCTGCAGCAGGCCGGCGACCCTGAAACGGCTGCCAAGCTGACCGAACAGGCGATCCAGCGCCTGGACAAGATGAACCAGTTCTTTTCGGTCGATTCGGCCCTGACCGTTGCCGCGCAGTTGCAGGCCATGGGGCAGGAAGCCGCCGCCATCGGCGTGCTGAGGAGCTGTGTGGAAAGTTATGGCGACGACCCCAAGGTCATGGAGAGGGTCGGCAAGCTGACGGACGACCCCAGCGTGCTCAACGCCATTACCGAAGCGGTCACCCTCAATCGCCAGGGTGTGCGCAGTTACCAGGGGGGGCAGCTCGGCGAGGCGTTGCAGCTGTTCCGCAAGGCGCTGGGTTTGCAGCCGAAGAACATCAGCATCGCCCTCAACACTGCCCAGGCGCTGCTGCGCATCGGCGGAGACAGCCCTCAGCCCGCGATCATGCAGGAGTGCCGCGACGCCCTGACCAGCGTGGCCGGCATCCCCGCCAGCGACAACCGCTACGACCGCTATCGCAAACTGCACATCCGAGTGTTCGGCGCATGAATCAAGACAACCAGGGGCTGGATTTTTCCACGGTGATCGCCTCCACCGTGCACGACCTGAAGAATTCCCTGTCGGCGTTGATCCAGTCCCACAACCAGTGGATGCAGCGCTTGCCCGAGGAACTGCGCGGTGGTGCCGAGCAGGGGGTGATGGAGCATGAGTTTCGCCACCTCAATGGCATGCTGGTGCAGTTGCTGGGGTTGTACAAACTGGGTGTGAACCAGTTGCCGGTGTGCCCGGACTACCACGAACTGGACGATTTCATCGAAGCCCAGCTGGCTGCGCACGAGGAAGTGCTCAAGCACAAGGACATCCTTGCCACCTGGCGCATCGACACCGACAACCCGCTGGGCTTCTTCGACCGCGAGCTGGTGGCCTCGGTGATCGCCAACGTGATCACCAACGCCACCCGCTTTGCCGCGCATGCCTTGCTGATCACCATCGAAGAGGCAGACAACCAGCTGGCCATCTGCGTCAACGATGACGGCCCGGGTTATCCACAGCGCATGCTCGAACGCCAGGAAGAATTCATCCAGGGTATCGACTCGACCAGCGGCAGTACCGGCCTGGGCCTGTATTTTGCGGCGCGGATCGCGGCACTGCATGAAAGCGGCGGGGTGCGCGGGCGGATCGAGATCTCCAATGGCGGCGCGCTTGGGGGTGGGTTGTTCAGGTTGTTCTTGCCTTGAGAGAAGCTTGCAGAGCACGGCCCGTATTGACACATCAAGCAACGCTTCCTGCTAGTACAGCGGCGACGCTTCGTCGTGAGTTGTAGGAGCAATCTGATCTAAACCAAACGGGCTTTTGAGCTCTTTTTCATCGGCGTTCACGCTGGTAATTATTCGGTTTTCGATGACTACCAGCAGAGCGGTTATGAAGAGATTTACCCAGAAGTTGAACCACTGCTCACCGATTGAAAGCTTCCGAGCGAATGAGCATCAGAAGAATGCGGGCTTCGGCGCAAACCGTTATGACCTTGCGTCGCTCCTCGGTCAGTGCGACTTCAATGCCCCGCAACCGAAAGACATGCGGGCGTGGGACCGCATGCAACCAGTAGGTTGTGAGTTCTAAATGGACGGAGGCTCCATTTCGAATGTGGGGCTTGCATGAGAAGGCGAATCAGCAAACTCCGATACCAAATATTTCGATCCCAAGCCAGAACCCTCACTCATGAATTGCTGTGTCGGCAGCCAGAACTACTGAGCCGAGATGTCGAGCTGGATCAAGTCCGGATAGAGCCCATAACGCACGAGGCCGTCAGTGCTAGCCTGGAATGGCTGACAAGTGGGTGTATGTTTCCTTGGGAGGAAATTGTCGACTGGAAGGATAGCGATCCCAAAGGGTTCGATCTTGCCATCTGGTTCGGAAGCGAGCTCTGTGGTCTCTGCTATGCAAGCCCTAGAAAGAGTCGCTTATGTATCAAGGTCATTCTGCTCCAAGGTAATCCCAGCAGGTGGCATCCACTCCGGGGAGAGATCGCTGGTTTGGCGCTGACATCGATAGACTTCTACGCTCGCATGTTGGGTTGTCAAGAGATTGAAATACAAGACCCTATTGAGGGCGCAATGTCAGTTTATGAGGCGCTTGGCTTCACCTGGACCGCCGAGGGTCGGCTTGTGATCCAGGTTGATCCCTAATAACATCGATTGCGTCGATCAAGCTTTTGGAGGTAACCATGCGATCCAAAACGAGACAGGTAGAGTTGCTTGCCATTGCAAAATTCGAGGCTGAAGCCAGACGTCTTGGTGGTCGAGTCTCCAGTAACCAGCTCCGGTTCCTGCAGGTCGCGAAGGCGAAGGGGGCAGAGCTTGAGCCCGCAGGCCCTCTGGCAGGAATCCCGTCCTGAACGACAGCACGTCAGGCCCTGGGATATGCGCCTTGCTGCACACTCGTATTAGTCTGAAAACCGGCCTATTGGCCGGTTTTTCGTTTGCCTCAGGGGGCAGCTTGTAATCCCGGCGACCTGCCTGCGCTTGATTGAATAAATAGACTCGACGCTTTTAGCACGCTGCGCTTTCCTCATGAGAACGTCAATGACCCAACCCCCGTCTTCACTCATCCGCGAAACCTTCCCCGTAGGCCCCCTGCAGTGCAACTGCACCCTGATCGGCGACCCGCTTACCAAAAAGGCCATCGTCGTCGACCCGGGCGGTGACCCGGACAAGATCCTTGCTCGCCTGCTGGCCCACGGGCTGACGCTGGTGAGCATCATCCACACTCACGCTCACTTCGATCACTTCCTTGCCTCGGGCAAGCTCAAGGAACTGACCGGCGCAACGCTGCACCTGCACAAGGACGACCAGGCGCTGTGGGACAACCTGGAAATGCAGTGCCAGATGTTCGGCGTGCCCTACACTCCGGTACCTGCGCCAGACCGCTGGCTGGGGGATGACGAGGAGCTGGCCTGCGGTTGTGGCGTGGCCCTGCATACGCCAGGCCACACGCCGGGCTCGATGAGCTTCTGGTTTGCCGATGCCAAGCTGCTGATCGCCGGCGATACCCTGTTCCGCCGAGGCATTGGCCGTACCGATTTGTGGGGTGGCGACCAGGGGCCATCGTCCGTTCGATCAAGGAGCGGCTGTATCGGCTGGACGAGGAGGCCATCGTGGTGACCGGCCACGGGCCTGATACCCGCCTGGGCGACGAAATGCGCGAAAACCCCTTCGTGCGTGCCTGATGGCACATGAAGGCACTTTCATGGAATTTTTTGTTGCCGATGCAATCCAAGGCTGGCATAGATCCCTTTATGATCTGCCGCATTCATGAATTCAGTAGGAGCTTGTCCATGTTCACCATGCGTCGTCTGATTATCGTCGCAACCGCCGCTGCCCTGATGACCGGCTGTGCCGGGCAGAACCCTTATGACAGCCAAGGGCAGGCGCAGGGCTCCACAGGGATGAGCAAGACCGCCAAGTACGGCGGCCTGGGCGCGCTGGCCGGTGCTATCGCCGGTGCCGCCATCGACCACAACAACCGTGGCAAGGGTGCACTGATCGGCGCCGCCGCCGTAGGTGCCGCCGCAGCCGGTTATGGTTACTACGCCGACAAGCAGGAAGCCGAGCTGCGCGCGCAGATGGCCAACACCGGCGTGGAAGTGCAGCGCCAGGGTGACCAGATCAAGCTGATCATGCCGGGCAACATCACTTTCGCCACCGACTCGGCCAACATCGCGCCAAGCTTCTACTCGCCGCTGAACAACCTGGCCGGCTCGTTCAAGCAGTTCAACCAGAACACCATCGAAGTGATCGGTTTCACCGACAGCACTGGCAGCCGCCAGCACAACATGGACCTGTCCCAGCGCCGTGCGCAGGCGGTCAGCACCTACCTGACCTCGCAGGGTGTGGATGCCTCGCGTATCACCGTACGTGGCATGGGCCCGGACCAGCCGATCGCCAGCAACGCCGACGCCAATGGTCGCGCGCAGAACCGTCGGGTGGAAGTGAACCTGAAGCCGATTCCGGGTCAGCAGTATGACCAGCAAGGTCAGGTTCAGCAGTATCCCTGATTGACCGCCGGGGCCGCTTTGCGGCCCTGTGGGAGCGGGCATGCCCGCGAACACCGGCGAAGCCGGTGCCATGCACCACAGTGTCTGCTTCGCGGGCATGCCCGCTCCCACAGGGGCTGCAAAGCAGCCCCAGCTTTTAGCCCGCCACGCTCGCCTGAATCGCTGTCAGGGCAATGGTATGCACGATATCGTCAACCTGAGCCCCGCGCGGCAAGTCGTTCACCGGCTTGCGCAACCCTTGCAGCATCGGCCCCAGGCTGACCCCGTCGGTGCTGCGTTGCACCGCCTTGTGGGTCGTGTTGCCGGTATTCAGGTCAGGGAACACGAATACCGTCGCCCGCCCGGCTACCGGGCTGCCCGGCGCCAGTTCCCGTGCAATCGCCGGGTTGGCCGCTGCGTCATACTGCAACGGTCCGTCGATCAGCAGCTCCTGCGCCGCGCCCTGTGCCAGGCGGGTCGCTTCGCGCACTTTCTCGACTTCCTCGTCGCTGGCCGAATCGCTTGAATAACTGATCATCGCCACCCGTGGCGCGATGCCGAAGGCCTGCGCCGATTCGGCACTCTGCCGGGCTATTTCGGCCAGTTCGACAGCACTTGGGTGCGGGTTCATCACGCAGTCGCCGTACACCAGCACCTGCTCGGGGAACAGCATGAAGAACACCGACGACACCAGGCTCGAACCCGGTGCGGTCTTGATCAGCTGCAGGGCCGGGCGGATGGTGTTGGCGGTGGAGTGCACCAGGCCCGAGACCAGGCCGTCCACTTCGTCCAGGGCCAGCATCATGGTACCGATCACCACCGGGTCTTCCAGTTGCTGCTCGGCCATTGGTGCATTGAGGTTCTTGCTCTTGCGCAGCTCGACCATCGGTTCCACATAGCGCCCGCGAATCACCTCGGGGTCGAGGACTTCCAGGCCCGGCGGCAAGGTGATGCCCTGGGCGCGCGCCACGGCATCTACATCCTCGGGCTTGGCCAGCAGCACGCAGCGGGCAATGCCGCGGGCCTGGCAAATGGCCGCAGCCTGCACCAGCAGCGGCTCGGCGCCTTCCGGCAGGACGATGCGCTTGTTGGCCTGCTGCGCCCGCTGGATCAGCTGGTAGCGGAACACTGCCGGCGACAGGCGCAGTTCGCGCGGGGTACCGCAACGCTGGTGCAGCCAGGCGGCATCGAGGTGGCTGGCGACGAAGTCGGTGATGAATTCGGCGCGCTCGCGGTCGTCTACCGGGATTTCGCGATTAAGCGAGTTGAGCTGGTTGGCGGTATCGTACGAGCCGGTACTGACCGACAGGATCGGCAGGCCGGCCTGCAGGGCGCCGCGGCACAAGCCCAGGATGCGTGGGTCTGGCTTGCCGTCGCTGGTCAGCAGCAGGCCGGCCAGCGGTACACCGTTGATTGCCGCCAGGCTGACGGCGAGGATGATGTCGTCGCGGTCGCCCGGGGTCACCACCAGGGTACCCGAGGTAAGCAGAGGCACCGTGTTGGCCACGGTGCGCGCGCAGATGATGATCTTGCTCATGCGCCGCTGCTCGTAGTCACCGGCATTGAGCACCTGGGCACCCAGCAGGTCGGCCACGTCGCGGGTGCGCGGGGCGTTCAGTTCGGGCTGGTAGGGGATGCAGCCCAGCAGGCGGAAGTCGTTGCCGCGCAGCAGCGGCGAGTGCTCGCGCAGGCGGGTGGAAAAGTCCGCCATGCTTTCGTCGGTGCGCACCTTGTTGAGGATTACCCCGAGCACCTTCGGGTCGCGCGGGCCGCCGAACAGCTGGGCCTGCAGTTCGACCCGGCCGGACAACTCGCTGAGCACTTCGTTTTCCGGTGCAGATACCAGTATCACCTCGGCATCCAGGCTCTTGGCCAGGTGCAGGTTGACCCGCGCCGCATAGCTGGCGTGGCGCGTGGGCACCATGCCCTCGACCACCACCACGTCGTTGCCGATGCAGGCTTGCTGGTACAGGCGGATGATTTCTTCGAGCAACTCGTCCAGCTGGCCATCGCCGAGCATGCGCTCGACATGGGCCAGGCTCAGCGGCACCGGGGGCTTGATGCCGTGGGTGCGGGCGACCAGCTCGGTGGAGCGTTCGGGGCCGGTGTCACCCGGGTGGGGCTGGGCGATCGGCTTGAAGAAGCCGACCTTCAGCCCGGCGCGCTCCAGGGTGCGCACCAGGCCCAGACTGATGGAGGTCAGGCCGACACCGAAATCGGTCGGCGCAATGAAAAATGTCTGCATGCGTGCTTCTCGAAATAAGCGGTGCAAGAAATTAACGGCCAAGGGTAGCGCTATCGGCCCCTTGTGCGCACCAGCCGCAAGCGAAAGGCTGGCCGATGCGTTGCGCGCGCTGGGCCGGGTCGAGCACCCAGGGGCGTGCCTGCCACGGCGGCTGGTGGCGCAGGTGCTGGGTGTGGCCGCAGGACAGTTCGGCCACCCAGTGGCCCTCTTCGTCCTGGTGGAAGCCGGTGATCCGACTGATGGGCCGTTGCTCGTCCGCAGTGCGTTCGCAATCGGGCGATGGCTTGGTTACACTTGTCCGCTCTACATACTTTTGCAAAAGGTCTTGCCCCATGCTGATCGCCGCCAACAAGGCTGTCTCCATCGACTATACCCTGACCAACGACGCCGGGGAGACCATCGACAGCTCCGCCGGCGGTGCACCGCTGGTTTACCTGCACGGTGCCGGCAACATCATCCCGGGCCTGGAAAAAGCCCTGGAAGGCAAGCAGGCCGGTGACGAGCTGAACGTTTCCATCGAGCCGGAAGATGCCTACGGCGAGTACCTGGCCGAGCTGGTCAGCACCCTGAACCGCAGCCTGTTCGAAGGTGTCGACGAGCTGGAAGTGGGCATGCAGTTCCACGCTTCGGCGCCGGATGGCCAGATGCAGATCGTCACCATCCGCGACATCGACGGCGACGACGTGACTGTCGACGGCAATCACCCGCTGGCCGGCCAGCGCCTGACCTTCCAGGTCAAGGTAGTCAACGTGCGTGATGCCAGCGACGAAGAAATCGCTCACCGCCACATCCACGGTGAAGGTGGCCATCACCACTGATTTTCTGCGCTAAGCTCAGAAAGTCGCCAGGCGCTCGGGCAAGCCGATTTGCCTTCCTACGGGAGGTGGACGGTTTGGACGAGCGCCTTTTTAGTGGGCGGAATTCACCTGCGCGGCAACCGGGAACCTGAGAGGGGATTCATCATGAGTGCATTTCACGACCTGAAACTGGACGCGTTGAACGGCGGGGAGCTGCCCCTCGCACCGTTCAAGGGCCAAGTGGTGCTGGTGGTCAACGTTGCCTCCAAGTGTGGTCTCACGCCGCAATACAAGGCCCTGGAGAACCTCTACCAGGTTTACAAGGACAAGGGCTTCAACGTGCTTGGCCTGCCGTGCAACCAGTTTGCCGGCCAGGAGCCTGGCAGCGAAAAGGAAATCCAGGAGTTTTGCAGCCTCAACTACGGGGTGAGCTTCCCGCTGGGTGGCAAGCTGGAGGTCAACGGGCCGCAGCGCCACTCGCTGTACCGCCTGCTGGCGGGTGAGGGGGCGGAGTTCCCGGGGGACATTACCTGGAACTTCGAGAAGTTCCTGGTAGGCAAGGACGGGCGGGTACTGGCGCGTTTTTCGCCGCGCACGGCACCGGATGATCCAGCGGTGGTACAGGCTATCGAGAAGGCATTGACCTGATTATCCCTGGCCGCTTTGCGGCCCATCGCCGGCAAGCCAGCTCCCACAGGTACAGCGTCAGGCTCAAGGTTCCTGCGATCCCTGTGGGAGCTGGCTTGCCGGCGATGGGCGCGAAGCGCCCTGGCGATCGCTCAGCCGCGAGGTGCTGTCGAGCCAGGCTTGATCACCAGCGTAGCGCTCTTGGTTTTTTCAACAGCTGAGCCGGTTTGCCGACAGGCACTGAACAGATACCCCTCGAACTGCTCGACAATCGCCGGCCAGCCCTGGCGGCTGGCATGCTTTCTCGCATTCAGGCGAACCCGCCGTAAGGTCTCTTCTTCCTCCAGCAACCAGCAGGCTGCATCGATGAAAGCCGCCTGATCCCCCGGCATGGCCAGCGCACCGCTATGGCCATGGCGAATATGCTGCGCGGCGGCCGCCTCGTCATAGGCGACCACCGCCAACCCCGAGGCCATGGCTTCGAGCACCACATTGCCAAAGGTTTCGGTCAGGCTCGGAAACAGGAACAGGTCACCGCTGGCATAGTGTTCGGCCAGCACCTCGCCTCGCTGGGCGCCGCAGAACACGGCATTCGGTACCTGCTGTTCGAGAGCGGCACGCTGCGGGCCGTCACCCACCATGATCAGGCGCAGGCGTTTGTGTGGATAAGTTTTCTGCAGGGCCTCCAGGCTTGGCCGCAGCAAACCCAGGTTCTTTTCTGCCGCCAGCCGCCCGACATGCAGCACGGCGATGTCGTCAGGGCCGAGCCCCCAGCTTTCCCGTAATGCGGGGCTGCGCCGGGCCGGGTTGAACAGGCAGGCATCGACCCCCCGGGCCAGTAGCTCCAGGCGTTCGAAACCGCGACGTTCTAGCTCCAGGCGCTGACTGAGGCTGGGTACCAGGGTGGTCGCCGTGCGCCGATGGAACCAGCGCAGGTAGTTGGTGAGCAGGCGCGTCAGCAGGCCCAGCCCGTACTGGCCGGAATACTGCGGGAAGTTGGTGTGGAAGCCGCTGACCACCGCTACCCCCAGGCGCCGGGCCGCGCGCAGTGCGCTGAGCCCAAGCGGCCCCTCGGTGGCGATGTACAGCACATCCGGGCGCTGCCGTCGCCAGCGGCGCAACAGCTTGTGCATCGACACCTCGCCCCATTGCAAGCCCGGGTAACCAGGCAGGGGCCAGCCACGGCACAGCATCAGGTTCGGGTCGTTGTGCAGTGGTGCTTCACCGGCCTGGCGCGGGCGCACCACTTCGATCTCATGGCCGCGTTGGCGCAACCCTTCGCTGAGCCGGCCAAGGGTATTGGCCACGCCGTTGATCTCGGGTGGGAAGGTTTCGCTGACCAGGGTAATGCGTAGGGCGGGTGTATTCATGACAAAAAGTGTCCGCCTGCTGGATTGCGCCAATGTGACTGCCATGTGACGTACAGATGACGCCTGATCGCCGACGCTTTTCGCCTTGTGAATTTTTCCTTGCAAGGGTGCTCAAGAGGGGGCACCGGCAGCCGATGAAGATGCATTCGACGATGCGCTCCAGGAGAGCGGTGATGTTCAACAACAAGCTCAAGCAAGAAATCCGGCAGTTGCGCGAAGACCTGATGTCCATCGAACAGGTCAAGAGTAGCCTCGACAGCGAGATGCTGGTACTGCAACTCGACCCCCAGGGGCGGATCGAGATGGTCAACGGCAACTTCGAGAGCGAGATGCTCTACCGTGCCGAACAATTGCTTGGGCGCAACATCGAGGACATCGTCCCCGCCCATGTGAAGACGCTGGATTTCTACCAGCGCATGAAAGGCGCGATCAGCCGCGGTGAACACCTGAACGGTGCATTCCGCCTGCTGCGCGGCAATGGCCAGGAGGCCTGGTTACGGTCGATCCTGCAGCCGGTCAAGAACAGCGAGGGGCGCATCAAGTATTTCACGCTGCACTCCAGCGACCTTACCCGCACCATCGAGACCTCCCGCGAGCACGAAAGCCTGATCAAGGCGCTGATGCGCTCCACCGCCGTGATCGAGTTCGATCTCGATGGCACCGTGCTTACCGCCAACGAACGCTTCCTGGCCACCGTCGGTTACAGCCTGGAGCAGATCCGTGGCAAGCATCACCGCATGTTCTGCGAGCCGGAGGAGGCCAACTCGGCCGGCTATCAGGCGTTCTGGGACAAGCTGCGCCGTGGCGAGTACGTTGCCGACCGCTTCAAGCGTATCGATGCCCATGGCCGGGTGGTCTGGCTGGAGGCTTCGTACAACCCCATCTTCGATGCCCATGACGTGCTGTACAAGGTGGTCAAATTCGCTACCGTCATCACCGAGCAGGTCAACCAGGAGCAGGCGGTGGCCGAGGCTGCGGATGTTGCCTACAACACCTCGCTGGGTACCGATGCCAGCGCCCGCAAGGCCACCGATGTGGTCACCCAGAGCGTCAGCGTGATGCGCGGGCTGGAAGCTTCGATGCAAGAGGCGGCAGAGGGCATCCAGGCGCTGGATACCCAATCGCGGGTGATTGGCTCGATCATCAAGACCATCAGCGACATTGCCGGGCAGACCAACCTGCTGGCGTTGAACGCGGCCATCGAAGCGGCCCGCGCCGGCGAGCAGGGGCGGGGGTTTGCCGTGGTTGCCGATGAAGTGCGCCAGCTGGCCTCGCGCACCAGCACCGCCACCGAGGAAATCGCCCGGGTGGTGCAGCAGAACGAGCAACTGGCCCAGGCGGCAGTGGCGATCATCGACACCAGCAAGCGCCAGGCCGAGCAGGGGCTGGCGCTGGCGGACGAGACAGGGAGCGTGATTGTCGAGATCCAGGACGGAGCCAAGCGGGTGGTGGATGTGGTGGGGCAGTTTTCCAGCCGGTTGGGGCAGTAACAGCGTCACCCAGTTTTCAATGCCTGCGCGTTTCCTGTGGGCACGCCCGCGAAACAGGCGCCGCGGTGGATGGCACGGGCTTCGCCCGTGTTCGCGGGCACGCCCGCTCCCACAGGGTCAGTTCCGTTCCCGCACCCAGAACAACGTGGCCCCGGCCACCGCCGCCGGCATCATCAGCACGTTCACCAGCGGGATCATCAACGCCAGGTAGGTAATGCCGCCAAAGCCCAGGCTCTGCCAGCGTTTCTGGCGCAGCCAGGCGAGCATGTCCTGCCAGCTCATCTTGTTGTTGTCCGCCGGGTAGTCGATGTACTGGATAGCCATCATCCACACACCGAAGATCAGCCAAAGCGGCGCCGCCACCACGTTGACCACCGGGATCAGCGACAGGATGAACAGGCCGATGGCCCGCGGCAGGAAGTAGCCCAGCTTGCGCATTTCACGGCCGAAGGTACGTGGCACCATGGCCACCAGTTCGCCCCAGCTGAATGCCGGGAAGTTGTCCTGCCCACGCACCACCACCTCGACCTTTTCCGCCAGGAAACCATTGAAAGGCGCGGCAATGATGTTGGCTACCAGGGTGAAGGTGAAGAACACCATCAGCACCAACAAGGCAACGAACAGCGGCCAGAGAATGTAGCTGAGGAAGCTCAACCAATCCGGCAGCGTCGGCATCAGGGCATCAAGCCAAAGGTCGAATTGATGCCCGGCGAAGTAGATCAGGCCGCCGAACAGCAGCAGGTTTACCGCCAGCGGCAGCAGCACGAACAACCGCAGGTTGGGGCTCAGCACCAGTTTCAGGCCTTCGCGCAGGTACTGGGGGCCAGAGAGGACAGGGGCTTGCATCGAGAGACTCCGCAGAGAAGGAAAACGCGCTGACCTTACCGAGTTTGCCGCGCCGACGAAAGGCGGGCAGCGGGCGGGAAACGGGCTGTAACAAAAGCAGCAGGGCTTGGCTATCGATGAAATCGCTGAATAGACGATGCCTATGAGGTGGATTGTCGAAGGATATTTCCTTAATCTTTGCGACCTCGCTACAGTGCGCTCAACTTTCCGCTTTCTGGGCCTGCGCGTTGTAGCCTTCCCCAAGTGCTGCGTGGGTCCTTTTTAATTTTCCTGCTGGCGCAGCCGGTGCACCGATGCCGGCCCTGCGGCCCGCTCGACAGGAGTTCGACATGTCTGAAGTACGTCATTCGCGCGTCATCATTCTCGGTTCCGGCCCTGCCGGTTACAGCGCCGCGGTGTATGCCGCCCGTGCCAACCTCAAGCCGCTGCTGATCACCGGCATGCAGGCCGGCGGCCAGCTGACCACTACCACCGAAGTCGACAACTGGCCGGGCGACCCCCATGGCCTGACCGGCCCGGCGCTGATGCAACGCATGCAGGAGCACGCCGAGCGTTTCGAAACCGAAATCGTCTTCGACCACATCAACGCCGTCGACCTGGCCAACAAGCCCTTCACCCTGCAGGGTGACAGCGGCAAATACACCTGCGACGCGCTGATCATCGCCACTGGCGCCAGCGCCCGCTACCTGGGCCTGCCGTCGGAAGAAACCTTCATGGGCAAGGGTGTTTCGGCCTGCGCCACCTGCGATGGCTTCTTCTACCGCAACAAGCCGGTTGCCGTGGTGGGCGGCGGCAACACTGCCGTGGAAGAGGCACTGTACCTGGCCAACATCGCCAGCAAGGTGACCCTGGTACACCGTCGCGATACCTTCCGCGCCGAGAAGATTTTGGTCGACAAGCTGCACGCCCGTGTGGCCGAAGGCAAGATCGAGCTCAAGCTCAACGCCACCCTGGACGAAGTGCTGGGTGACAACATGGGCGTGACCGGTGCGCGCCTGAAGAACAACGACGGCAGCAGCGACGAAATCAAGGTCGACGGCGTGTTCATCGCCATTGGCCACACCCCGAACACCTCGCTGTTCGAAGGCCAGCTGACCCTCAAGGACGGCTACCTGGTGGTCAACGGCGGCCGTGAAGGCAATGCCACCGCCACCAACGTCGAGGGCGTGTTCGCCGCCGGTGACGTGGCTGACCACGTTTACCGCCAGGCCATTACCTCGGCCGGTGCGGGCTGTATGGCGGCGCTGGATGTCGAGCGTTACCTGGACGGGCTGGCCAACGCTTCGTTCTGATTCTGAATCGCCGGGGCGCTTTGCGCCCCCAAAGAAAAAACCGGCCGTGAGGCCGGTTTTTTCATGCCTGCGATCAGCTCACAGGCTCAACCGCATCGACAGGTCCACCGCCTTCACATCCTTGGTCATGGCACCAATCGAGATGTAGTCCACCCCAGTCTCGGCAATCACCCGCAAGGTCGTCTCGTTGACCCCGCCACTGGCTTCCAGCTTGGCCTTGCCCGCGGTAATGCGCACTGCTTCGCGCATCTCTTCCAGGTTCAGCTCGTCGAGCATGATGATGTCGGCACCTGCGGCCAGTGCCTGGCGCAGTTCGTCGAGGCTTTCCACTTCGATTTCCACCGGCTTGCCCGGCGCAATACGGTGCGCCGCCGCCACGGCCGCGGCCACGCCGCCGCTGGCGGCGATGTGGTTTTCCTTGATCAGGAAGGCGTCGTACAGGCCGATGCGGTGGTTGTCGCAACCGCCGCAAGTCACTGCATACTTTTGCGCAAGGCGCAGGCCCGGCAGTGTCTTGCGGGTGTCCAGCAGGCGCACCTGGGTGCCTTCCACCAGGTCGGCCAGGAAGCGCGCACGGGTGGCGACCCCCGACAGCATCTGCAGGAAGTTCAGTGCACTGCGCTCACCACTGAGCAGTGAACGCGCGGGGCCCTCCAGATGGAACAGCGGCTGGTTGGCCGTGGCGCGCTCGCCATCGGCCACCTGCCAGTGCACGGCCACGCGCGGGTCGAGTTGGCGGAACACGGCATCGACCCATGCGGTGCCTGCGATCACGCAGTCTTCGCGGGTGATGATGGTCGCCTTGGCCAGGCGCTCCGCCGGGATCAGCTGCGCTGTGATATCGCCACTGCCGATGTCCTCCAACAGCGCACGGCGCACGTTGGCTTCGATTTCAGCGGTCAGGTCGGCAAGGCGTAGGTTCGGCATGGTCGGCTCCACAAGCTAGATGCCGGCGATTATAGGGCAGGGGGCCGGTGTGTACAGTCGCCTTGGCGATGACCTTTGGTCGGCCGGTGTGAGCAAGCGGGGTAAATCAGGGTCATTAGCCAGCCAGTGAAACGGCGCTGGCAGCTGTGCGGGTTTTTACCGATAATGGTGACCAGTATTTGGCGTCATGACTTTGACGATCTTCAGCCCCTTCGGGCGAGACACCCTGCAAGGAGTACAGGATGCAAAAAGAAGGCAAGGTGGTGCCCTTGGCGGCAGCCATCGATCGAGGCGGGCGTGCGCCTCTGCCTTGCCTTCCGGTGTTGCTCCTGCAGGTGCGGGACAAGGCCGCCTTGCAGTTGCGTCAGGGCCTGCAGGACTTGTTCGACAACGCCGACGACACCCTCTTCGAGATGGCCGACAAGGCCTTCGACCGCAGTGACCAGAACCTGTACTTCGAGGCCATGCGCGACCTGCGCCTGAAGCGCAAGAGCATCGAGCGCGGTTTTCTCGACACGTTCTATGAGGCCTTTGCCCGTATCGGCCAGGTCGACCTGCTGGCGCACCTGGTCGAGCCGGGCAACCTGCGCAGCAAGGCCCAGGTGGAGCGGGCCGCCGCGATCGAAGGCATGGTCGCGCGGGTGCTGTCACGCGACGGCATTGCCCTGCAGCAACTGGGCCTGCGCTTGCAGGTACTGCTCGACCGCCCCCTGCACGAGCAGCACAACCCGCTGGGGCCCGCAGCGCTGTGCGGCTACTTCCTCGACGCTGGCCGCAACCTGGGGGTTTGCCTGCGGGTCAAGCTGGTCCTGCTGAAACTGTTCGAGCGCTATGTGTTGCGCGATGCCGATGTGATCTATGGCGAAGCCAACCAGTTGCTGGCCGCTGCCGGTGTGTTGCCCGAGTTGCCAACGGCACCGCGCCGGCGCGCCGAAGACCGGCGCATGAACGCACGACGCGGGCCGGCGAACCTGGGGCACGAGGTGGGCGCGGACGCGGCAGGGCAGGCTTTCTTTGCCTCGTTGCAAACACTGCTGGCCCCGGCGCGCGGGCAGTTCGCGCCTCGTTTGCAGGCGGTGGCCGCCGCCCAGCCAATCAGCACCGCCGACCTGCTGCGCCTGCTTTCGCATTTGCAGCACTACGTGCCCGCTACCCACGAGGCCGATGATTTCGAGCTTGGGCAACAGCTTGAACAACTGCTGCTGCGGGTCAGCGTGCGCAGCGGCACACGCCGGCGCATCGATGTGGCCGACGAGGACATGATCAACCTGGTTGGGCTGCTGTTCGCCTTCATCCAGGACGACGACAACCTGCCGGCCAGCCTGCGTGCGCTGATCGGGCGCCTGCATATTCCGCTGCTGAAGGTAGCCCTGCTGGACAAGGGGCTGTTCAGTCGGGCCAGCCACCCGGCCCGCCGCCTGCTCAACGAGATCGCTGGCGCGGCAATCGGTTGGGAATGCGGCAGCGACGGCATGCGCGACAGCCTGCACCTGCGGGTGGAGCGTATCGTTCAGCGCCTGCTCAATGATTTTGCCGAAGATGCCAGCCTTTTCGCCGAACTGCTCGAAGACTTCCTCGCTTTCAACCAGGACGAGCGGCGGCGCAACGAGCTTCTTGAACAACGTACCCGTGACGCCGAAGAAGGGCGTGCCCGAGCCTTGCAGGCCAGGCAGCAGGTGCAGCATGCACTCAACCAGCGGCTGCGCGGCCGGTTATTGCCGCAGGTGGTGGTACAGATGCTGGTGCAGGCCTGGAGCCAGGTACTGCTGCTGGCCTGGCTCAAGCAGGGCGAGGCATCCCAGGCCTGGCGAGACGCCTTGCAGACGATGGACACGCTGCTGGCCAGCATCACCCCGCCGCACGAGCCACATGCTTTGCTGCAGCAGGTTCCGGGCCTGCTCAAGGCACTGCGCGATGGCCTGTCCAGCGTGGCCCTGGACTCGGCAGCGACCCGCGAATTCTTCCTGCAACTGGAGCAGCTGCACCTGCGTGCCTGCGCGGGTACCGCGGTGGCGCCCGGTGGTGAGGGCCAACCCCTGAGCGAGGTGCTGGTGGACGAGGACATCGTCCTGGCGATTGCTGAAGAACCCGCTTGTGCTCCGTTGCAGTTTGCCGACGGGCAGGCTGTGGCGCTGCGCCAGGTGCAGCGCCTGCGTATCGGTACCTGGGTCGAGGTGCTGGACGAGGACGAACCATTGCGTTGCAAACTGGTGGCACGCATCGACAGCAGCGACCGGCTGGTGTTCGCCAACCGCACCGGCATGAAAGTGCGCGAATGGAGTGGTGCCAGCCTGGCCCAGGCACTGCACCGAGGCGACGTGCGAGTGCTGGATGACGGGCTGTTGTTCGAGCGGGCGCTGGAGGCGGTGCTCGACAGGCTGCGGCGGTAGGCACAACTGTCTTGCGCAATATCTGCAAGCTGGCACGATCTCTGTGGGAGCGGGCGTGCCCCCGAAACAAGCGCCGCGGTGGATGGCACCGGCTGCGCCGGTGTTCGCGGGCACGCCCGCTCCCACAGCATTACAATGATTCACATGCAAACGCCGTTGGCCGCAGGGCATACTGTTGACCTGTTCACGGCGTTTTCAGGATCTGCCCCATGCAATTGGACCGTGCCACTGGCTGGTTCCACGGAATCGGAATCACCCACTGCCCCTCGCCGAACTTCAATACCCGCCCCGAAGGCGAATCGATTTCCCTGCTGGTGATCCACAACATCAGCCTGCCGCCTGCCTGCTTCGGCACCGGCAAGGTCCAGCAATTCTTCCAGAACCGCCTGGACCCCGACGAACACCCGTACTTCGCCAGCATCAACCACCTGACCGTGTCGGCGCACCTGTTCGTCGAGCGTGACGGTGCGGTGACCCAGTTCGTGTCGTTGCTCGACCGCGCCTGGCACGCCGGTGTGTCGTGCTTCGACGGGCGTGAAGGCTGTAACGATTTCTCCATCGGCATCGAACTGGAAGGCACCGACGACCTGCCTTATACCGATGCCCAGTACAGGGTGCTGGAGGAACTTACCCGGCACATCCGCGGTGCCTGGCCGGCCATCGACCTGGGCCGCATCCAGGGCCATAGCGACATTGCCCCGCAGCGCAAGACCGACCCCGGCCCGGCCTTCGACTGGCCCCGCTACCGCGATGCGCTGCAGCAAAACGAGGACAAGGCATGAGTTTTCTGGTGTTGTTGCTGGCGCTGTGGGTCGAGAAGTTCTCGGCCCTGCGCCATCAGGTGCAGCGCGATGGGTTCTTCCTTGGCGAACTGGTGCGCCTGGAGCGCAGCGGCAAGGTGCACCCGTGGTGGACGCTGGCCATCCTGGTACTGGCACCGGTAGCGCTGCTGGTGTTGCTGCTGCATGTGCTGGACCCGGTGGCGTATGGCTTGCTGGCATTGCCGGTGCACCTGCTGGTGCTGATCTACAGCCTGGGCCGCGGCGATGCCAAGGCATCGTTGGGGCCGTTCCGCGATGCCTGGCGGCGTGGTGATGACCAGGCCGCTTTGCATGTGGCCGAGCGCGACCTGGGGCTGGCGGCCGACGAACCGCACAGCCTGTTGGTGCGGGTGCAGGGCAACCTGCTGTGGCAGGTGTACCAGGGCTTTTTCGCGGTGATCTTCTGGTACTTCGTGCTGGGCCCGGGTGCCGCGCTGGCCTACCGCCTGCTGGCGCTGTGTGGCGAACACAGCAAGCAACCGACGTTGAAGGCTCGTGCCGAGCAGCTCAGGCATATCATGGACTGGCTGCCGGTACGGGTGCTGGCCTTGAGTTTTGCCCTGGTCGGCAACTTCCTCGCGGTCACCCGGGTGATGCTGCACGAGGTGCTCAACTGGCACATCAGCGCCGCACACCTGGTGGCCCGGGTCGGGCGCATTGCCGATGACATTCCCGAGGAAGAAGACAGCCAGCGAGGGCTGGGGCGGTTGGACAGCCTGTGGGAGCTGCTGCTGCGCTGTGCGGTGCTGTGGTATGCCGGGTTTGCGCTGTGGACGGTGCTTGTCTGAACTGGCTCGCTGGCTTTTTCGCGGGCTTGCCCGCTCCCACAGGTACTGCGCCGGTCTGAAGATTTGCGCGGTCCCTGTGGGAGCGGGCAAGCCCGCGAAGAGGCCCACGCAGGTGCCAGCACTTCAGCTACCAGCCAAACAACTCGCAAGCATTGCGGGTGCTGGCTTCAGCCAGCTCCGCGACATCCACACCCATCACCTGCGCCAGCGCCCCGGCAATTTCCGGCAGGTGCTCCGGGCTGTTCCTCACCCCCGGGAACATGACCGGCGCCATGTCCGGCGCATCTGTCTCCAGCACCACGCTGTCCAGCGGCAACCGCGCCAGGGTCTTGCGCAGCCGTAGGGCCTGCGGCCAGGTACCCGCACCGCCAAGCCCAAGCCGGAAGCCCAGCTTGATGTACTCGCGGGCCTCTTCGTAACTGCCGGCAAACGCGTGTATCACCCCCGCCCGCGCTGGCTTGTAGCGCTTGAGCGTGGTGATCACCTGGGCATGGCTGCGGCGCACGTGCAGCAGGGCGGGCAGTTCTAAGTCGCAGGCCATCTGCAGTTGCGCTTCGAACAGCGCCTGCTGGCGGGCCTTGTCCAGGTCTTCGAGGTAATAGTCCAGGCCGAACTCGCCCACGGCACATAGCCGTGGGTCGCCGTGCAGGCGCTCCAGCCACTCGCGCAGCTGCGCCAGGTGCTCCGGGCGATGCTGGTCAAGGTAGATCGGGTGCAGGCCGAGCGCGGCGAACAGGCGCTGGTCGGCACAGGCCAGGTCCCACACCCGCTGGAAATTCGCCTGGTACACCCCCAGCACCACCATCCGCTCAACCCCGCGCGACGCCGCGTTGGCCAGCAGGCGCGGGCGGTCGGCGTCGAAGTCGGGGAAGTCCAGGTGGGTGTGGGTGTCGATCAGGCGCATGTTCAGGCCGCTGTAATGCGTTGCTTGAACGTTCGACCGACAGCATGCACGCCAGGTTCGTAGCGTTTGTCCTCGATCGCGGCCAGTGCCAGTTCCAGGGCGGTGGCGGCAATCAGGCCATGCTGCTGGGCCATGGCATTGACTGGCAGCGGCAGGAAGTCGAGCAACTGGTTGTCGCCAAACGTACCCAGCTGCAGCTGGCGCGAGTCGGCAGGGCGCGCCTGCAGGGTGTCGAACACCCCTTGCAGCAGCACGTAGGAGGTAGTCACCAGGGCATCCGGCAGGCCACCAAGGTCGTCGATCAACTGCTGCATCAGGCGCTGGCCGCACTCACGGCTGAACGCTTCGCCCTGATAGCGGCGAACTTCGCCGGCATAGCCTTGCAGGGCTTCGTCGAAGCCGCCGGCACGTGCCTGGCTGACCGACAGCTCGGGGCGTGCGCCGATCAGTGCGATGCTGCGCGGGGCGGCGCTCAGCAGGCTGGCGGCCAGTTGGCGGCTGGCGTCGCGGTCGTCGCTGATCACCGAGCAGAAGTGCGCAGGGTCCAGGCGGCGGTCGATGGCGATCACCGGCAGGCCTTTGTCCTGCAGTTCGCGGTAGCTGTCGTCCTCTGGCGGCAGGCAGCTGGCGACGAACAGTGCATCGCAACGGCGGGCGCGGAACAGCTGCTGCAACTGGCGCTCGCTGTCGGGCTGGTCGTCGCTGCTGGCGATCAGCAACTGGTAGCCGCGGGCGCGGGCGCCTTGTTCGAGCTGCTTGGCGATGCGGGCGTAGCTGGGGTTCTCCAGATCCGGGAGAATGAAGCCCAGGGTGCGGGTATGCCGGCTGCGCAGGCCAGCGGCCTGCGGGTTGGGGGTGAAGCCGTGGGCCTCGACCACCGCGCGTACCCGCTCGACAGTGCTGTTGCTGATGCGCTGCTGTTCGGCCTTGCCATTGATGACGTAGCTGGCAGTGGTCACGGACACACCGGCCAGACGGGCGATATCGCTGAGTTTCACCGAATTTTTCCTTGTTATTACCGGGGCTGGCTGTGAGCCCTGACCGGGTAGTTTGACCCGGCGAGGGCGCCACGCGCAGACGACCATTGTCGCAATTGTCCGACAGGATGGGGCTTTTTCCTCGGCAGATTATCGAGTAACGTGGCCGTCTGGTCAGATTAATCGTTTCAGCTGCCGAATTTTCTGCCTCGGCTGCCATCCGTGCAAGGCTGTTGAACTGGCCGTTCAGGTGAATTTCACAACAATACTCCAGTACCCGACCGGGAACTGCAAAAGGAGAAGGTCATGCTCGAGCTCGCCAAGGAGCAGATAGCCATGGGCCAGAAGGCCGCCGACAAGGCCGAGGCATTGCGCCTGCTGGCCGACCGGCTGGTCGCCGATGGCCTGGTCGCCGAGGGATACCTGCAAGGGCTGCAGGCCCGAGAGGCACAAGGCTCCACCTTCCTTGGGCAGGGCATTGCCATCCCTCATGGCACGCCGCAGACCCGTGACCTGGTGTACGCCACCGGCGTGCGCCTGTTGCAGTTTCCCGAGGGCGTGGATTGGGGTGATGGCCAGATGGTCTACCTTGCCATCGGCATCGCCGCCCGTTCCGACGAGCACCTGCGCCTGCTGCAACTGCTGACCCGTGCCCTGGGCGAGACCGACCTGGCCGAAGCATTGCGCCGCGCCGGCTCCGCCGAGGCGTTGCTGAAACTGTTGCAGGGCGCGCCGCAGGAACTGGCGCTGGATGCACAACTGGTCGGCCTGAACCTGGCGGCCGAGGACTTCGATGAACTGGCCTGGCGCGGCGCCCGGCTGTTGCAGCGCGCCGACTGCGTCGACAGCGGTTTTGCCGCCGTGCTGCAGCAGGCCGAGCCGCTGCCGCTGGGCGAGGGCCTGTGGTGGCTGCACAGCGAGCGCCAGGTGCGCCAGCCGGGCCTGGCCTTCATCACCCCGCAGCAGCCGCTGCGTTACCGCGACCAGCCGCTCAACGGCCTGTTCTGCCTGGCCAGCCTCGGTGCGGCCCACCAGGCCTTGCTCGAGCGCCTGTGTGAAGTGCTGATCGAAGGCCGCGGGCAGATGCTCTACCAGGCCACCAGCAGCCGCGCGGTACTGGAAGTGCTGGGCGGTGAGGCGCCGGCGGACTGGCCCAGCGCGCGGGTCGTGCTGGCCAACCCGCACGGTTTGCACGCCCGCCCGGCAAAGGTATTGGCGCAGCTGGCCAAAGGTTTCGAGGGGGAAAT
This sequence comes from Pseudomonas sp. UBA6753, assembly GCF_002453565.1. Lineage (NCBI taxonomy): Bacteria > Pseudomonadati > Pseudomonadota > Gammaproteobacteria > Pseudomonadales > Pseudomonadaceae > Pseudomonas > Pseudomonas sp. UBA6753. The sequence goes on from NZ_DKHD01000030.1 coordinate 120,809, forward strand.
CCGTATACGCCTGGTCGACAGCGCGCAGCCAGCGGTGTCGGTCAAGAGCCTGAGCAAGCTGCTCAGTCTCGGCGCTCGACGTGGCCAGGCGCTGGAACTGGTGGCTGAGCCAGCCATCGCCGCGGATGCCTTGCCGGTGCTGCTGGCCGCCATCGAACAAGGCCTGGGCGAAGAGGTGGAGCCACTGCCACAGAGCGCGGCGACCGTAGCCGGCGCAGCGGCCGAAGTGCTGCAAGCGCCCGCGGCCGGTAGCCGCATCCACGGCGTGGGTGCGGCGCCCGGCATTGCCAGTGGCCCGGCGCATGTGTGTGTCGAGCGTGAGTTCGACTATCCCCTGCGCGGTGAGTCCTGCGCCCTGGAGCGGCAGAAGCTGCGTGAAGCCGTGGCGACTGTCAATGGCGAGCTGCAGGCCTTGGTCCAGCGCAGCGACAAGGCCATTGGCGAAATCTTCGTCACCCACCAGGAAATGCTCGCCGACCCGGCCCTGGCCGATGATGTGGAGCAGCGCCTGGGCCAGGGCGAAAGCGCCGCGGCAGCCTGGATGGCAGTGATCGAGGCGGCGGCGCGCCAGCAGGAGTCTCTGCACGATGCCTTGCTCGCCGAACGCGCTGCCGACCTGCGTGACATCGGCCGCCGCGTGCTGGCGCAGTTGTGTGGCGTTCAGGCCCAGGCTGAACCCGAGCAACCCTACGTGCTGGTGATGACCGAAGTCGGCCCGTCCGATGTCGCCCGGCTGGACCCGAGCCGCGTCGCCGGTATCGTCACCGCCCAGGGTGGCGCCACCGCCCACAGCGCCATCGTCGCCCGTGCCCTGGGCATTCCGGCGGTAGTGGGCGCGGGGGCGTCGATACTGCTGTTGGACAGTGGCACGCCGTTGCTGCTCGATGGCCAGCGTGGCGTGGTCAGCGTGGCGCCGCCGGCGGATGAACTGCAACGGGCCCTGGCCGAACGCGACCTGCGCGAGCAGCGCTTGCAGGCCGCCTGGGCCAACCGCTTCGAGCCGGCGGTCACCCGTGATGGTCACGCTGTCGAGGTGTTTGCCAACATCGGCGAGAGCAACGGCATCGCCAAGGTGGTGGAGCAGGGCGCCGAAGGCGTGGGTCTGCTGCGCACCGAGCTGATTTTCATGGCCCACACCCAGGCCCCGGACGTAGCGACCCAGGAAGCCGAGTACCGCCGCGTGCTCGATGGCCTCGACGGGCGCCCGCTGGTGGTGCGCACCCTTGATGTCGGCGGTGACAAACCGCTGCCGTACTGGCCGATCGCTGCCGAGGAGAACCCGTTCCTCGGTGTGCGCGGCGTACGCCTGACCCTGCAGCGCCCGCAGGTGATGGAGGACCAGCTGCGCGCCTTGCTGCGCGCGGCCGACCAGCGCCCGTTGCGCATCATGTTCCCGATGGTCGGGCAGGTGCATGAATGGCGCGAGGCGCGCGCCATGGTCGAGCGCCTGCGCGCCGAGATCCCGGTAGCCGACCTGCAGCTGGGCATCATGGTCGAGGTGCCCTCGGCAGCGCTGCTGGCACCACAGCTGGCGCGCGAAGTGGACTTCTTCAGCATCGGCACCAACGACCTGACCCAGTACACCCTGGCCATCGACCGTGGCCACCCCAGCCTCTCGGCCCAGGCCGACGGCCTGCACCCGGCGGTGCTCAGCCTGATCGACATGACCGTGCGCGCCGCCCATGCCCATGGCAAGTGGGTGGGCGTGTGCGGCGAGCTGGCGGCCGACCCGCAGGCGGTGGCCGTGCTGCTGGGCCTGGACGTGGACGAACTCAGCGTCGCCGCGCGCAGCATTGCCGAAGTCAAGGCCCTGGTCCGCCAGGCCGATCACCAGACGGCCCGCGCCCTGGCGCGCGAGGCCCTGCAACAGGACAGCGCCGCAGCGGTTCGCGCGCTGGTGGAGCGTTACTGAATGGCCAAGATCCTCACCCTCACCCTGAACCCGGCGCTGGATATCACCATCGGCCTGGATACCCTGCGCCCGGGGCAGGTCAACCGCAGCCAGGAGCAGCACAGCCACGCCGCGGGCAAGGGGCTGAACGTTGCCCAGGTACTGGCCGACCTGGGGCACAGCGTCACTGTTGGCGGCTTCCTCGGGCGTGACAACCTGCAGCCCTTCGAGGCGCTGATCGACTGGCGCGGCTTCGTCGACTGCTTTGTCCGCGTACCGGGCGAAACCCGCAGCAACATCAAGCTGGTCGAGGCTGATGGCCGTGTCACCGACATCAACGGCCAAGGCCCGGAAGTCGACGAAGCGGCACGCAGTGCATTGCTGCGCCGCCTGGCGCAGATTGCCCCGGGCCACGACGCGGTGGTGGTGGCTGGTAGCCTGCCGCGCGGGATCAGTGCCGACTGGTTCCGTCAGTTGCTCGAACAGCTCAAGGCGCAAGGCCTCAAGGTGGCCCTGGACAGCAGCGGCGAAGCCCTGCGTGCCGGCCTGCAGAGCTCGCCCTGGCTGGTCAAGCCCAATACCGAAGAGCTGGGCGAGGTGCTCGGCCTGGCTGTGGATAACCCGGCGCAGCAGCGCGCTGCTGCCGAGCGCCTGCTGGCCAGTGGCGTCGAACACGTGGTGGTGTCGGCGGGCGAGCAGGGCGTCAGCTGGTTTACCCATGACCATGCCGTACATGCTTGCCCGCCCAAGGTGCAGGTCGCCAGCACGGTGGGCGCAGGTGATTCGCTGGTGGCCGGCATGGTCCACGGCCTGCTGCAGGGCGAAGCCCCGGCGCAGACATTGACCCGTGCCACCGCGATCGCTGCACAGGCTGTTACCCAGGTTGGTTTCGGCATCCGTGACCGCGAGCAACTGGCGCGTCTGGAAGCCGCCGTGCAACTGACAGAACAACAAGAGGGTTGCCGATGAACATTGCCATTGTCACTGCCTGCCCCAACGGCCAGGTGTCGAGCGTGCTGAGCGCGCGCTTGCTGTCCGCCGCTGCCCAGCGGCGCGGCTGGAGCACCAGCGTCGAAGTACAGGATGCCGGCCACCCCGAGCGGCAACTGAGCGCCGCGCAGATAGCCGAGGCCGATTGGGTGCTGGTGGTCAGCACCGGCCCGGTGGACCTGGCACGTTTCGTCGGCAAGCGCGTGTACCAGAGCACGCCGTCCCAGGCTTTGGCCGACCGCGAAGGCTTCCTTGATGAGGCGGCGGCCAATGCCCGGCTGCTGGCCGCGGTGCCCGGCCTTGCGGCCGAAGCTGGCAACGCAGGCGCACGCATCGTCGCCGTCACGGCTTGCCCGACTGGCGTCGCGCATACATTCATGGCCGCAGAAGCCTTGCAGCAGGCCGCGCAGCAACTGGGCTACCAGCTCACCGTCGAGACCCAGGGTTCGGTCGGTGCGCGCAACCCCTTGTCCGCCGAAGCCATCGCCGCAGCCGATGTTGTGCTGCTGGCCGCCGACATCGAAGTGCCCACTGCGCGTTTCGCCGGCAAGCGCATCTACCGTTGTGGCACCGGTATCGCCCTCAAGCAGGCCCGTGCCACCCTGGACAAGGCCTTGGCCGAAGCCAAGGTGGAAAACAGCAGCGATGCTGCAGCGGCGAGCACGCCAGCGAAGGGCGAGAAGACCGGGGTATACAAGCACCTGCTCACCGGCGTGTCGTTCATGCTGCCGATGGTGGTGGCTGGCGGCCTGCTGATTGCCCTGTCGTTCGTGTTCGGTATCGAGGCTTACAAAGAAGCGGGCACCTTGCCGGCGGCATTGATGCAGATCGGCGGCGAGGCTGCGTTCAAGCTGATGGTGCCGCTGCTGGCGGGCTATATCGCCTGGTCCATCGCTGACCGCCCGGGGCTGGCGCCCGGCATGATCGGCGGCCTGCTGGCCAGCACCCTGGGCGCCGGTTTCATCGGTGGTATCGTCGCCGGCTTCCTCGCCGGCTACAGCGCCAAGGCCATTGCCCGCTGGGCGCGCCTGCCCAGCAGCCTGGAGGCACTCAAGCCGATCCTGATCATTCCGCTGCTGGCCAGCCTGTTCACCGGCCTGGTGATGATCTACGTGGTCGGCCAGCCGGTGGCGGCGATGCTGGAAGGGCTCACGCATTTTCTCGACAGCATGGGTACCACCAATGCCATCCTCTTGGGCCTGTTGTTGGGCGGCATGATGTGCGTCGACCTGGGCGGGCCGATCAACAAGGCCGCCTATGCCTTCTCGGTGGGGCTGTTGGCCTCGTCGAGCTATGCGCCGATGGCGGCGACCATGGCCGCCGGCATGGTGCCGCCGATTGGCCTGGGTATCGCCACCTTCCTGGCCCGACGCAAGTTTGCCCAGAGCGAGCGTGAAGCGGGCAAGGCGGCCCTGGCGCTGGGGCTGTGCTTCATCTCCGAAGGGGCGATCCCGTTTGCCGCCAAGGACCCGCTGCGGGTGATACCGGCCAGCGTGGCCGGCGGGGCATTGACCGGGGCATTGTCGATGTACTTCGGCTGCAAGCTGATGGCGCCGCATGGCGGCCTGTTCGTGCTGCTGATCCCCAATGCGATCAACCATGCGCTGCTGTACTTGTTGGCGATCGTGGCGGGTAGCCTGCTGACGGCGGTGGTGTATGCGGTGATCAAGAAGAGCGAGCGGGTGGAGTTGGCGGTAGCGCCGGTGAAGGGTTAGAGATTTCAGCGGGCCTTACTGGCCTCTTCGCGGGCACGCCCGCTCCCACAGGTACTGCATGATCCTGAAGCTTGCAGTGACCCTGTGCGAGCGGGCGTGCCCGCGAAGAGGCCGGAACAGGTCACCGCCGATGCTTCTGCCGCAACGGCACAAGCAGATCACCCAGCCCGTTGTGATCGATCTCGTGCATCAGCGCCAGCAACCCACCCAATTCCCCCGCCGGGAAACCCTTGCGCGCAAACCAGGCCAGGTAATCCCCCGGCAGGTCGGCAATGATTCGCCCCTGATACTTGCCAAATGGCATGGTGCGGGTCACCAGTAGTTCGAGGGTTTCCGGCTTCATCATCGGCGCACCTGGCTGTTGAAAAGCGCCGACCATACTGCAATCTGCACGAAGGCCCAAGCGGCAATCATGCAGAACGCCATTTTCAGGTTCTGCTCTGGTGTTCGTATCTGATTGATTTTGAAGTATTTTATTGAGATTAAAGGCTTGGCACGAACACTGCTCCGTTACAGATGACTATCACCTGCCAAGGAGTTTGTGCCATGAGCAATCCCAACAAAGATGTGATCGACGTGCTGAACGACCTGATCGAGTACAGCAAGGATGGCGAGAAAGGCTTCAAGGCCTCGGCCGATGATGTGAAGAACCCCGAACTGAAAGCGTTCTTCGTTCAACGTGCCGGTGAGTGTGCCAATGCGGCCGGCGAACTGCAGAGCGAGGTGCGTCGCCTGGGTGGCGACCCGGAAACCTCCACCAGCATCAGCGGTGACCTGCACCGGGGTTGGGTCAACCTCAAGGCGATGGTCACTGGCAAGGATGAGGAAGCGGTGCTGAACGAGGTGGAGCGGGGCGAGGACCATGCCCTCAAGGCCTACAAGGAAGCCCGCGAGAAACTGGTGAAGCTGGGCCGCACCGCCAGCGACCAGACCTACGCCCTGGTGGAAAAACAGCTGCAAGGTGTACAGCGCAACCATGACCAGGTCAGGGCCCTGCGCAACGCCGCCCGCGCCCGCGCCTAGTCGGCAGGCCCCTCTACCCGGTTGCGGCCTTTGGCCTTGGCCCGGTAGAGCGCTTCGTCCGCAGCACCCAGCACCCTCGCCAGATCGTGCTGGGTGCCTGACAGGCCGATGCCGATGCTCACCGTGACCGAGTGGGCATCATCGGCAAACGGCGCCAGCGCCTCGACACTGGCGCGGATGCGCTCGGCCAGCAGCTGCGCACCGGCCAGGTCGGTTTCCGGCAGCACCACCTGAAATTCCTCCCCACCGTAACGCGCTGCCAGATCGGCCGGGCGGCGGATGCATTCCTCGATGGTCCGGGCCACTTCGCGCAAGGCATGGTCGCCACCGGCATGGCCGTGGCGCTGGTTGAACGCCTTGAAATGGTCAACGTCCACCATCAGCACCGCCAACGGCTTGCGGTTGCGCTGGGCGCGGGCCCACTCCTGGCGCAGTACCTGGTCCAGGCGGCGGCGGTTGGCCAGGCCGGTCAGGCTGTCGGTGGCGGCCAGGGTCGCCAGGCCCTGTTCGGCCTCTTGGCGGCGGCGCAGTTCGCGGCCCAGCAGCAGGGTCAGCGAGAGGATACCCACACAGAGCACCCCGGTGGCCACACTGACCAGGATCGCAGTACGGCGCCAGGACTCGAACACGTCTTCGGCCGAATGCACCACCAGTACGATCAGCGGCAGCTGCGCGACCCGGGCGAAGGTGTACATGCGCGGTTTGCCGTTGAGGCTGGAGCGGGCGGTGAAGCTGCCGCTCTGTTCGCTGAGAATGCGTTTGAAATTGGGCCGCTCGGCATAGTTGCTGCCGATCCCTGGGTCTTGCGTGCGGCTGGGCTGGCGAGCCAGCAGTTGGCCGTCGGTGTTGAGCAGGTTGATGCTGCTGTCATCACCAATGTCCAGGCGCTGGAACAGCTCACTGAAGTACGACAGGCGCAGTGCACCCGCTGCCAGGCCGGTGAACTCGCCATTGGCATCGGAGATACGACGGCTGAAACTGATGCACCAGTCCAGGTCGCCCAGCTTGGCCTTGAATGGCGGGCCCACCAGCAGGCCGAGGTTGGGGTTGTGCAGGTGCGCCTGGAATACCCCGGTGTCGCCGAAGTTGGCCTTGCGTGGCACGCTGCTGGTGGAGTCGCCCACCACATTGCCTTGCTTGTCCAGCCACAGTACGTCACCGCGCTTGCGGTCGACGAAGGCTTCATTGAATAGCAGGCGTTGGCGCAGCGGGCCGGGGATTTCCGGCAGCTCCTTGCGCCCGACCGCCCAGATCAGGCCCTGCAGCGATTGGTCGTAGAGTTCGACGTTGCGCAGGATGTCGCTTTCGATCAGCTGGACGATATTGTTGGACGAGCGAATTGCCGACAGCTCGACATTGTCGCGCTCGCGCGCCAGCAGGTAGCTGACGATGGCCACGATGGCGAGCACGGCAAGGCAACTGCCCAGATTGAGGATCAGCTCGGGGTGCGACCTGTAGTGTGCGAAACGCGGTAATCGGGTGGTCATGCTCGCTACTGCGTGGGCAGGGCCATTCGCGGCGGCGACATTCTAGGGAAGCGGGGATTGTCGGACAAGATTTGTCCGACGGAATCACGGTATACCTTATTCTGGATTGACCGCGAACCTTGTGGGAGCGGGCATGCCCGCGAAGCAGGCGCCGCGGAGCATGGCACCGGCTTCGCCGGTGTTCGCGGGCACGCCCGCTCCCACAGGTTGGATGTCTAGCTTGCGGGCCTGGATCAGAACACGTTCAACGGGTAATCCACGATCACCCGCAGTTCATCGTTGTCGCTGTTGCTGTCGATCGACGCATAACCCTGGCTGCCACGGTGGGTGGCGTAGCGCACCAGCACCGACAGGTCCTTCAGGTCACCCTCCTGGAACACATACTTCACGTCCAGGTCGCGCTCCCAGTGCATGGCGTTCTTGCCATCGGCACGGTAGTAGTCGTAGTGGGTGGGGTCCTGGACGGCCTTGGTCAGGTCGGCTTCACCGCGCGAATACGACAGCACCGTGGTCAGGCCAGGGATGCCCACGCCAGCGAAATCATAGTTGTACTGCAGCTTCCACGAGCGCTCGTTCGGTGCGTTGAAGTCCGAGTACATGCGCGAGTTGTCCAGGTAGATGCTGTCGCCCAGGTTGATGTAGTCGAACGGCGTGTTGCCATTGACCCGCTGGTAGGCGGCGGTGACGCTGTGGAACCCGGCGTTGACGGTGAAATGCACGCTATAGGTGTTGTTGTCGATCTTGCCCAGCAGGGCTTGGCCGGTGTCCTGGGTGTGATAGAAGTGCACGCCCGGGTTCAGGCTGACCAGGTCGTTGACAACATAGGTGTAGTCGAAATCGGCGTAGTACTGGTTCCAGATGTCTTTCAGCTCGGCCGCATACAGGTTGGCGGTGATATTCGGGGTACCGCTCCACGACGCGCCGGCCCAGTTCAGGTGCTTGCTCTTGTCGTGCTCGCCCAGCGAACCGTAGTAGGTGTCGATGCGGCGGTGGCCGCTCTGGTTGTACGGCTTGGTGAAGCTCACCTGGCCGCCTTCGAGCAGCAGGCCGTCGATGCTGGTGTTGGTCAGGCTCACACCACGGAAGGTCTGCGGCAGCATGCGGGTTTCGCCGCCGGCGATCACCGGGTTGGTGAGGAACAGGTCACCGGCTTTCAGCTCGGTGTCGAACGCCTTGAGCTTGACTGCGGCACCGGCGGTGGAGAACGAGTGCGGGGCAGCACCCAGTTCGTCTTCGTTCTTTTGGTGGGTCGGCAGGATGCTGGTGCCAGCATGGCCGCCGCCACCGTCGAGTTTCAGGCCCAGCATGGCGTGGGCGTCCAGGCCAAAGCCGACCACACCTGGGGTGTAGCCCGACTCGAAGCGTGCAACCGCGCCCTGGCCCCACTCGCGGGTGTCGCGCACGCCGGCGTTGTGGTTGTCGCGGTTGAAGTAGGCATTACGGAAATGCAGGTTGAAGGACGAGCCTTCGATGAAGCCATCAGCCTTGTCTTCATCTGCCTGGGCGGCGAAAGGGATCGTTGCAGTCAACGCAATGAACAACGGGGTAAAACGAAACGCGGAAGGCACCGGTACTAGCTCCTTTGGTCTGGCGGTGGGGCAGTTTTTATTTTTGAATGTGCGTCTTTTTTATAGGTGGACGTTACAGCTTGGCTGATAGTTGAAGCACATAAAAAAAGCCGCTGATCGGCAGCGGCTTTAAAAGGCTAACATATCGGCACCGGTGGTGCCCATGGCGTAGCCAAGGGAAAACGGGAGCAGCGACAGCGCTTGATCAGCTGTCGGCATTGGCATCGACAGAAACCTTGGAAGCTGTCTGGTTTGCGTCTTTGGCGGCGTCTGCCTGCTGTGCGGCTACGGCTTCGCGGGCCTCTTGGTGGACCGCGGCGAACTCAGCATTACGGGTGACGAAAGCATTGGATTCTTCGGCCATGGCCAGGGGCGACAACAACAGGGAAGACAGGACGAAGACGCTGGCAATACCCATACTGTTGGACATTTGAAACTACCTTCTTGCGGTGCAAGTGCTAATGAGGACGGGGGTAAAGTTAGTCCTTTCAATGCACTTGAAACAGAGCGAAGTGCGATAAGCACTGTTGCGCAAAAGGTAATTATCGCAGGAAAAGCAATTGGACTTTCGCCGCAAACCCCCATGCTAGACGCGCTACGCGTTCATTGTGGGAGCGGGCGAGCCCGCGAAGCAGGCACCGCGGTGGATGGCACGGGCTTCGCCCGTGTTCGCGGGCTTGCCCGCTCCCACAAAGATTGCGGCTGTTTTCAGACTCAAAGGACGGCGTTGGATGGTCAGATATGGGCCGGCAGCCTGATCCCAAAGGTATTGGCCCCAGCGGCACTACGCACGAACACCTCCCCACCATGCATCAGCGCAATCGCCTTGACGATCGCCAACCCCAACCCATGGTTACCCCCACCACTGTTGCTACGTGCCGCATCCACCCGGTAGAAGCGTTCGAACAGCAACGGCAGGTGCTCATCGTCGATCGCCGGCCCCGGGTTGCTCACGGCGATGCTGACCTGCTGCGGCCCGGCATCGATCTGCACCTTGATCACCTGGTGCGGTGCGGTGTGCTGCACGGCGTTGTTCAGCAGGTTGATCAGCGCCCGGCGCAGCTGAGCCTTTTCAATGGGCGCCCGGGCATCGCCGCTCACGCTCACGCTGACCTGCGCGTCTTCGAGAATGTAGTCCAGGTAATCGAGGGTGGTCGCCACTTCCTCGGCCAGCGAGGCCTGGGTCAGGGCAGTGGCCTTGCTGCCCTGGTCGGCACTGGCCAGGAACAGCATGTCGTTGATGATGCTGCGCAGGCGCTCGAGCTCCTCAAGGTTCGATTGCAGCACTTCGAAGTAATGCTCGGCGCTGCGCCCGCGGGTCAGTGCAACCTGGGTCTGGCCGATCAGGTTGGTCAGCGGCGAGCGCAGTTCGTGGGCGACGTCGGCATTGAACGCCTCCAGCCGCGAGTAGGCCTGGCTTACCCGGTCGAGCGCGGCGTTGAAGGCGCCGGCGAACTGCGCCAGCTCCGGGGCCAGGGCGTGGGTCTGCAGGCGCCCGTCCAGGCGCGGAGGGGCCAGGGCCTGGGCCTCAACGGACAATGCCAGCAGTGGGCGCAGGCCGATACGCGCCACCCAGTAGCCCAGCAGCGAGGCCAGCAGCACGCCGAGCACCGCCAGCCCGACAATCGCCACCAGCAGGCTGTGCTGCGCCTGCCAGAATGTTTCGGTGTCGATCCCAATCAGAAAGCGCAGCGGCGGCCGTTCGCCCAGGGCCGGCAGTTCGCTGACCAGCACCTTGTAAGGGTAGGGCCGGTCGGGCAGGCGCAGGTCGCGCATGCCCTGCGCGCCTTCGGCGAATGCGCGGACCAGCTCGCTGGGGTGGCCGTATTCGTAGGCCGGGTTGCTGCTGACCACCCAGAAGCGAATGCGCTTGTCCTCTTCACTGAGCAGGTTGAGCTTGTTGTTGATCTTGACCCAGTGCTCCGGTGTGCCGAAACGGTTGAGGGTGGACTCGAGCACGCTGAAGCGCGCATCCAGCTCGGCCTGCGGCAGCAGGTCGAGGCTGCGGTCGACCTGGCGGTACAGCGCCGAGCCGATCAGCAGGAATACGCCCAGCGCCACCAGGATGAACAGCGCCGACAGGCGCAGCGCGATGGAATTACCCCGCACGGTTTTCCAGGACATAGCCCATGCCTCGGATGGTGTGCAGCAACTTGTTGTCGAAAGGCCCGTCGAGCTTGGCGCGCAGGCGCTTGATCGCCACTTCGACGACGTTGGCATCGCTGTCGAAATTGATGTCCCAGACCAGCTCGGCAATCGCCGTCTTCGACAGGATTTCACCTTGTCGGCGGGCCAGCACGCTGAGCAGCGAGAACTCCTTGGCCGTCAGCTCCAGGCGTTGGCCGGCGCGCGTGGCCTTGCGCGCCATCAGGTCGATCCACAGGTCACCCACCTGCACCTGCAGCGGTTCATGGTTGCTGCTACGGCGGGTCAGGGCTTGCAGGCGGGCGACCAGTTCGAGGAAGGAAAACGGCTTGCCCAGATAGTCGTCGGCACCCTCGCGCAGGCCATGGATACGGTCTTCGACCCGTTCACGGGCGGTCAGCATGATGACCGGTGTCTGCTTGCGCGCGCGCAGGGCGCGCAGCACGCCATACCCGTCCAGGCCAGGCAGCATCACGTCCAGCACGATCACCGCGTAGTCACCTTCCAGGGCCAGGTGCAGGCCATCGATGCCGTCCCGCGCCAGGTCGACGGTAAACCCCTGCTCGCTGAGGCCGCGATGCAGGTAGTCGGCGGTTTTTTCTTCGTCTTCGATGATCAGCACACGCATGGTCTTGTCCTAACTGGCACTGGGCGCCGCCGCACGGGCGGCCTGGCGGCGGTGGAACAGGCGCTCCAGGGCCAAGTATATGACCGGGGTGGTGAACAGCGTCAGCGCCTGGCTCACCAGCAGGCCGCCAACCACGGCGATGCCCAGTGGCTGGCGCAGTTCGGAACCGGTGCCGAAGCCGAACATCAGCGGCACCGCGCCGAGCAAGGCGGCCAGGGTGGTCATGATGATCGGCCGGAAGCGCGTCAGGCAGGCCTGGTGGATCGCCTGCTCCGGGGTCAGGCCCTGGCGGCGTTGGGCTTCGAGGGCGAAGTCGATCAGCAGGATGCCGTTTTTCTTGACGATACCAATCAGCAGCACCACACCGATCAGCCCCATGATGCTGAAGTCCTGGCCCATGGCCCACAGCAGGATCAGTGCGCCGAGGCCGGCCGAGGGCAGGGTGGAGATGATCGTCAGCGGGTGGACGAAGCTTTCATACAGCACGCCGAGAATGATGTACACCGCCACCAGCGCAGCCAGGATCAGCCACGGCTGGCTCGACAGCGAACTCTGGAAGGCCTGGGCCGCGCCCTGGAAGTTGCCGCTGATGGAGTCGGGCATGCCCAGCTCGCGCTGGGTGCGCTCGAGGATGGTCACCGCATCGCCCAGGGCCACGCCCGGGGCCAGGTTGAACGACAGGTTGGCTGCCGGGAACAGGCCATCGTGGCTGATCGACAGCGGCCCGGTGCTGGGCGGCGCCACATGGGCCACTGCCGACAGCGGCACTATCTCGTTGGTCAGCGGCGAGCGCAGGTAAAAGTAGTTGAGGCTTTCGGCCTTGCCGCGCTGGCGGGCATCCAGTTCGAGGATCACCTTGTACTGGTTGGTCTCGGTCTGGAATTCACTGATTTGCCGCTGGCCGAAGGCGTCGTACAACGCCTGGTCGACGTCGGTGGTGGTCAGGCCGAAACGTGCCGCGGCCTGGCGGTCGATATCGATGCGGGTGACGCTGGCGCCCAGTTGCAGGTCGTTGGACAGGTCGCGGAACGCCGGGATTTCCCGCAGGCGCTCGGTCAGGCGCTGGGTCCACAGGTTCAGCGCCATGCCGTCGTTGCTCTTGAGCACGTACTGGTACTGGGTGCGCGACGGGCCGGAGCTCAGGTTGATGTCCTGGCCGGCACGCATGTACAGGACGATGCCTGGTACCTGGGCCAGCTTGGGCCGCAGCCGGTCGATCAGTTCGCTGGCCGACACATCGCGTTCGCCACGCGGCTTGAGGGCGATCCAGAAGCGGCCGTTGGCGATGGTCTGGTTGCTGCCGGTGACGCCCACCGAGTGGGAGAACGCGCGCACCGCCGGGTCGGCCTCGATGATTTTGGCCAGCGCCTGGTGCTTCTCGATCATCGACGGGTACGACACATCCGCCGCCGCCTCGCTGGTGCCGAGGATGAAGCCGGTGTCCTGCAGCGGGAAAAAGCCCTTTGGGATACCCACGTAACCGGCCACCGCCAGGGCCAGGGTCAGGCCGAACACGCCGAGGGTCAGGCGCTGGTGGGCGAGGGCGCGGTCCAGGCCCTTTTCGTACCACCTGACCAGCCGCTCGCCGAAACCGCCCTTGTGCTCTCCGGGCGGGCGGCGCATGAACAGTGCGCACAGGGTTGGCGCCAGGGTCAGCGAAACCACCACCGAAATCAGGATGGTGGCGGTGGCGGTAAGGGCGAACTCCTTGAACAGCCGGCCGACAACGCCGCCCATGAACAGCAGCGGGATGAACGCGGCGATCAGCGAGAAACTGATCGACACCACGGTGAAGCCGATTTCCCCGGCGCCCTTGAGCGCCGCCGTGCGGCTGTCGTCGCCGGCCTCCAGGTGGCGGTGGATGTTCTCCACCACGACGATGGCATCGTCGACCACGAAGCCCACCGAGATGACGATGGCCACCAGGGTCAGGTTGTTCAGGCTGAAGCCGAAGATGTACATCAGCGCGCAACTGGCGATCAGCGATACGCCGAGCACGCTGGACACCACCATGGTCGCCGACCACTGGCGCAGGAACAGCGCCATCACCCCGATCACCAGGGCCACGGCGATCATCAGGGTCAGCTCCACTTCATGCAGCGAGGCACGGATGGTCTGGGTGCGGTCCTGCAGCACCGACACTTCGACCGAGGCTGGCAGCATCTCCTGCAGCTTGGGCAGGGCAGCCAGTACCCGGTCCACGGTATCGACGATGTTGGCGCCAGGCTGGCGGAAAATCACCAGGTTCAGCCCGGGCTGGTCGCCGGACCAGGCTTTGACATAGGCGTTCTCGGCGCCATTGATCACCTTGGCCACGTCCTTCAGGTGCACCGGTGCACCGTCACGGTAGGAGACGATCAGCTGGGCGTAGTCGTCGGGGTGGAACAACTGGTCGTTGGCGGCGATGGTCGACACGCTGTGTTCGCCGTACAGCGCGCCCTTGGCCAGGTTCAGGCTGGTCTGCTGGATGGCCTGGCGCAAGTCGGCCAGGGTCAGGCCGATGGCGGCCAGTTTCTCGGGTTGCGCCTGCACGCGGATTGCCGGGCGCAGTTGCCCGGTGATGTTGATCAGGCCGACCCCGTCGATCTGGCTCAGCTGGCGCGCGAGCAGGGTTTCGGCGTAGTCGCTGAGGTCGTTGCCAGGCATCTGGCTGGAGCTGACCGTCAGCACCAGCACCGGGCTGTCGGCCGGGTTGACCTTGCGCCAGGTCGGCGGGTTGGGCAGGTCTTGCGGCAAGCGCGCGGTGGCGGTGTTGATGGCCGCCTGCACTTCCTGGGCGGCGGTGTCGATGTTCTTGTCGAGCGTGAACTGCAGGATCAGGTTGGTCGAGCCCAGTGCGCTGCTGCTGGTCATCTGGGTCATGCCGGGGATGGCGCTGAACTGCACTTCCAGCGGCGTGGCCACCGACGAGGCCATGGTTTCCGGGCTGGCGCCGGGCAGCTGGGCGGTGACCTGGATGGTCGGGAAGTCGGCTTCCGGCAGTGGTGCCACCGGCAGGCGCGGGAAGGCGATGGCCCCCAGCAGCACCAGGGCGAAGGTCAGCAGCAGGGTGGCGATGGGGTGGTCGATGCACCAGGCCGAAACACCATTGCGCGTGTTCATGGCTGGCTCCGGCGGTCGGCCATTTCCGACGGCGCGGGGGCGTCGGGGGCCACCTCGACCTGCGAACCGGGCTTGAGCCGCGACTGGCCATCGAGCACCAGGCGCTCGCCCGGCTTGACCCCGGCAATGATGTTCAGCCCGCTGTCCTGGTACAGCACCTTGACCGGCACACTGGTGACCTTGTCACCGTCCAGGCGGTAGACAAAGTGCCCGTCGACGCCGCGCTGTACCACAGGCGGCGGTACCACCAGGGCGTTTTCTTCCACGGCGGTGCGCAGGCGGATGGTGACCAGCTGGCCCGGCCACAGGCGGCCGTCCTTGTTGTCGAACTCGGCTTTTACCCGCACGGTGCCGGTGGTGGCGGAGATCTGGTTGTCGATCAGTGCCAGGTGGCCTTCACCGAGCAGGCTGCGTTCGCCGTCGGCATCCATGTAAGCCTGCACCAGTGCCGGGGTGGGCGCCTTCAGCAGGCTTTGCAGGGTCGGCAGCATTTGCTGCGGCAGGGCGAATTCGACGGCGATCGGGTCGATCTGGGTGACGCTGAACAGGCTGCGGGTATCGCTGGTGCGCACCAGGTTGCCGGGGTCGACGTTGCGAATACCCACCCGGCCGGTCACTGGCGAGCGGATCTGCGTGTACGACAGCTGCACCTCGGTATTGGCGATGGCCGCCTGGTTGCCCTTGACCGTGGCTTGCAGGCGGTTGACCAGGGCCTGCTGCTGGTCGAGGGTCTGCTTCGAAACGCCGTTGTCGGTACTCAGCAGGCGGTAGCGCTGCAGGTCGACGTTGGCTACCTGGATCTGTGCCTGGCTCTGGCCAAGTTCGGCACGGGCCTGGTCGAGGTTGGCGCGGATGGCGCGGTCGTCGAGGGTGGCCAGCAGGTCGCCTTCCTTCACCCACTGGCCTTCCTTGACCAGCACCTGGGTCAGTACCCCCTCCACTTGCGGGCGCACCTCGACGCTGTGCAGCGACAGCACCGAGCCGATGGCGCTGGCATAGCGCGGCACGTTCTGCTGGACGACACTGACCACGCGCACCGGGATGGCGGTTTGTGCACGGGCGGCAGGTGCTGGCTGGCGCTGGCCGAACCAGATACCCGCTACCGCCAGGACCAGGAGTGCCAGGGCGGCGAGGATGACAGGGCGGGACGGACGTCGCATCGGTGCGGGCACCTTGGCCAGAGGGGAGGGAAGTGGGCTGTATTCAATCTTATAGCCCCCGAACCGGGTCGGCAGCGTGACCGCTGGCTGACAGCGCTGTCAGTTTCGCCTGCCGTGCCACCACGCACCTGGCATGCGAACTGCGACCCCTGTGGGAGCGGGCATGCCCGCGAAGAATACAACGCGGTGGATGGCACCGGCTGCGCCGGTGTTCGCGGGCACGCCCGCTCCCACAGGGACCGCAGCAGGCTTTGGTTCTTGAGCAAGGCAGTTGCCCTGCAAAGGCATAGCTAGAAGCTGATGAAGGCGTAATACACCGGGGGCTCGTTGGTGGTGCGCAAACCATGTTCCTGCAAGCTCGCCACCAGCGCCGCGTCCTCCACATGCAGGGCCCACTGTGCCCGGCCAGCCTCCGGTACCTGGGCCAGGGCCGCGCTGAACGCGCCCATGTCAGGCAAGTAGGCAGTAAACCCGTTGCCCTTGAGCGCACTGGTGGTCATGCCCAGCGCCTGGCACACCGCCACCTTGGCGGCGATGTCATCGCGGTCGGCCTGGCGCGAGGCCTGCACCAGCGCCTCCAGCCCGGCATCGACCAGTTGCCTGCCATGAATCAGCTGCGGCCCCTGTTGCCAGGCTTCCGGCGGGCAGTCCTTGCTGCCTGGCCGCAGCGGGATATGCGGGTTTATTTCCACCGGGTAGATGCGACAGACCAGCGGCCGCTGGTCATAGATGGTGCACAGGTCGTTGTCGTCGAGGTTGCGGCAGCGCCCGGGGTTGAAGGCGGCAAAGGTCACCGATACGCGCGCCTCGCCGTCGCCACAGGGCACGGGATAGGAACGACGCAGCACATGATCACGCTGTTTTACCGGCATGCCAGGGCCGTCTGCCACGAAGGCTTCGATCAGCACCACCACCTGGCCGCCGTTGTCCGCCCAGCGACGCGCTTCGGCCAGGGTCAAGGGCACGTGGTGGCCGGTACAGCACTTGCCGCAGCCGGTACAGGCGAAGCGCAGGCTGTCGGTCACTTGGCTTCCGGGCTCCACTCGCTGACAAAGGCGCGCTGGTGCTGGCGATCGTACAGGCACAGCTCGGTGCCGGTGCGCTGCTGCATGTGCTTCTGGGGGTAGACGCCTTCGATCAGCAGGGCGCTCATGCCGACCTGGTCATCGAACTCGGCGGGCTTGCTGCGGGCGTGGGCATCCTTGAACTGGCTGGCGGCCAGGCAGGCCTTGAGCATCTGCTGGCGCTGCTCGTTCCAGGCCTGGCTGCTGGAGGCCTGGGCGATACCGCTGAAGAGGGCGCAACTGATCAGGATAGAGCTGAGAAACTTCATACGCGATTCCGGCAAGTTACTTGCGAGGGGCGCGAATTATGCCCGACTCGACCCCGGCGGCAAGCCGGGGAGTTTGTCTCCGAATATATCAGCGCTCGGCGAACACCACGGCGCGCGCCGCCACCACCAGACAATCGGTCAGCTCCGGCGAGGAGAACTTGGTGAGGATGGCATTGGCCCCGGCCTGGGTCGCCTTTTCGCTGCTCATGGCGCTGTCCAGCGAGGTGTGCAGCAGTATGTACAGGTGCTGGAAATCGGGGGTTTCGCGCAGGGTGCGAGTGAAGGCGTAGCCGTCCATTTCGCTCATTTCGATGTCGGAGACGATCACGTTGATTTCCTGCGCGGTGCCTTGCAGTTCAAGCAGCACGTTGATGGCGTCCTTGGCGCTGCGCGCGGTGTGGCATTCGATGCCGAGGTTGCGCAGGGTGTGCACCGACTGCTGCAGGGCCACCTGGCTGTCGTCCACCACCAGGATGTTGGCGGCGGCCAGCAGGCTGGCGTCTTCCTCGCTCAAGGTGCCGTGAGGCTGCTCGGGCACCGGCGGGGCGATGGCGTGGATGACTTTTTCGATGTCCAGCACCTGCACCAGGGTGTTGTCGACCCGGGTCACGCCGGTGATGAATGAGCGGCTGCCCGAGCCGTAGGGTGGTGGTTTGATGTCGGTGCTCAGGCAATGCACGATGCGACTGACCGCCTGTACATGCAGGCCCTGGCGCGAGCGGCTGATCTCGGTGACGATCAGGCAGCCGCCGTCCGGGTCGGCCAGCGGCCGTTCGCCGATGGCGCGGGACAGGTCGATGACCGACAACGAATTGCCGCGCAGGGTCGCCACGCCTTTCACGTGGGGGTGCGATTCGGGCAGCTTGGTCAGCGGCGGGCAGGGAATTATCTCGCTGACCTTGAGCAGGTTGATTGCCATCAACTTGCCGCTGCGCAGGGTGAACAGCAGCAGGGACAGCGAATCCGCGCGGGCATTTTGCGTGGCCATGGTGACCTTCGTGGGGAACAGGGGATAACCGGTTATCGGCCTGTTCGGGCTTGGCTTTAGTCATTTTGCACCGAGCCAAGGAATGCTCTGGACCCTGTGGGAGCGGCTTTANNCCGGTGCCATGCACCGCGTTGGATTCTTCGCGGCTAAAGCCGCTCCCACAGGTACCGCGCTGGTTTCAATCAGCGCAGCCCCAGCCTACGGGCCAGGCGACTAAGGTTAGCGCGGTCCAGGCCGAGTTCCCGGGCAGCCGCTGCCCAGTTTTCTTCGTGCCGCTGCAGGCAGGCCTCGATCACCTGGCGCTGGTAGTCGTCGACGGCTGCGCGCAGGCCCCCCTCGGGTAGCGGTGCCGCCGGCAAGGGCACAGCAGGGGAGGGCGGGGTGCCGGGCGTTGCCGTTGCGCGCAGGTCCAGGTCGATGGCTTCCAGGGTGAGGATGCGTGGCCTGTCGGAATGTTGGCCCAGCGCCTTGAGCGCCGAGCGGCCGATCAGGTGTTCCAGTTCACGCACGTTGCCTGGCCAGTCGTAGGCCAGCAGCGCGGCCTGGGCCTCGCTGCTCAGGCGGAGGCTGTTCAGGCCCAGGCGCGAACGGTTCTGTTCGAGGAAGTAGCCGGCCAGTAGCAGCACATCGCGCCCACGTTCGCGCAACGGCGGCACATGCAGCGGGTATACGCTGAGGCGGTGGTAGAAGTCGGCTCGGAAGTTGCCAGTGCGCACTTCTGCTGCCAGGTCGCGGTTGGTGGCTGCGATCAGGCGCACATCCACCCGGTGTTCGCGGTCCGAACCCAGGCGCTGCAACTGGCCGCTCTGCAGCACGCGCAACAGCTTGGCTTGCACGGTCAGTGGCAGCTCACCGACTTCGTCGAGGAACAGTGTGCCGCCATTGGCCAACTCGAACTTGCCGCGGCGCTCGCCATGGGCGCCGGTGAAGGCACCGCGCACATGGCCGAACAGTTCGCTTTCCACCAGGGTGTCGGGCAGGGCGGCACAGTTGAGGCTGACCAGCGGTTTGTCGGCGCGGTTGCTGGCCTGGTGCAGGGCCTGGGCCACCAGCTCCTTGCCGACGCCGGTCTCACCGGTGATCAGCACGGTCAGGTCGCTGCCACCGACCAGGCGGATTTCCTCCACCAGGCGCTTGTGCGCGGGGCTCTGGCCAATCAGCTCTTTGTCCTGGCCGCTGGCCTGGCGGTAGATCTCCGCGCGGTGGTGTTCGTCTTCTGCGCGCAGGGCCAGGTGCTCGATGCGCTCGGCCACGGTGACCGTGGCGGCGGCCAGGCTGGCGAAGGCCTGCAGCGCGCCCAGCTCCAGGCTCTGGAATTGCCCGGGGGTGAGGGCATCGAGGGTAACCAGCCCCCAAGGGCGCTCGTCGACCATCAACGGGCAGCCCATGCAGTCATGTACTTCCAGGTTGGCATCGGGGGCGTTGACCAGGCCGTCGTAAGGGTCGGGCAGCTCGGAGTCGCTGGCGAAGCGGGTGGGTTCCGCGCTGCTGAGCAGGATCTGGAAGCGTGGGTGCTCGCTGACCCGGAAGCGCCGGCCCAGGGTATCGGGGCTCAGGCCGTCCACTGCCAGCGGCACCAGCCACTCGCCGTCCAGGCGCAGCAGCGCGGCGGCATCGCAGGGCAGCAACCCACGCATGGCCTGCAGCAGGCGGCGATAGCGTTCCTGGTCGGGCAGGTCGCGGGAAAGGTCGCTGACCAGGGGCAGCAGGGTGGTGAGCAGGGGCTTCGTGGTCATATGGACTCCTGTAGGTCGATATGACTATACGTCGAGGTGGGTCGTTTTGACATGATCTGCGTCAACCCCCTGATTTTGCTGGAGATAAAAGTTGGCATGATTGATGTAATAGCTCGGGCAGTCATTTGAAGCCACAGGCTCAGGAGTTGTTGCAATGCTCAATGCCGAACAACGTGCAATCATCAAGGCCACTGTCCCCCTGCTGGAAAGCGGCGGCGAAGCGCTGACCACCCACTTCTACAAGATGATGCTCAGCGAGTACCCGCAAGTGCGCCCGCTGTTCAACCAGGCCCACCAGGCCAGCGGTGACCAACCGCGCGCCCTGGCCAACGGCGTGCTGATGTATGCCCGCCACATCGACCAGCTGGAGCAGCTTGGCGGCCTGGTCGGCCAGATCATCAACAAGCACGTTGCCTTGCAGATTCTGCCGGAGCACTACCCGATCGTCGGCAGCTGCCTGCTGCGCGCCATCGAAGAAGTGCTGGGCAAGGAAATCGCCACCCCCGCCGTGATCGACGCCTGGGGCGCGGCCTATGGCCAGCTGGCCGACATCCTGATCGGTGCGGAAGAGAACCTCTATAAACAGAAGGAAGAAGCCGAAGGCGGCTGGCGCGGTACCCGCGAATTCCGCCTGGTGCGCCGTGAGCAGGAAAGCAGCGAAATCGTTTCGTTCTACTTTGCCCCTGTGGATGGCAAGCCGGTGCTCAAGGCCGAGCCTGGCCAGTACATCGGCCTGAAGCTGGACATCGACGGCGCCGAGCAGCGCCGCAACTACTCCCTGTCGGCACTGTGCGACGGCAAGGAATACCGCATCAGCGTCAAGCGCGAGGCGGGTGGCAAGGTTTCCAACTACCTGCACGATGTGCTGGCGGTGGGCGATACCCTGCAGCTGTTCCCGCCGGCTGGCGATTTCACCCTGGCAGCGAGCGACAAGCCGCTGGTGCTGATCAGCGGTGGCGTGGGTATTACCCCGACCCTGCCAATGCTGCAGGCGGCACTGCAAACCCAGCGTGAGGTGCATTTCATTCACTGCGCCCGCAACGGCGCCGTGCATGCCTTCCGCGACTGGATCGACGAGCTGGCCGAGCGTCACCCGCAGCTCAAGCGCTTCTACTGCTATGCAGAACCGCAGGGTGGTGCCGCGGCTGATGCCGTGGGCCTGCTGAGCGAGGACCTGCTGGCCGAGTGGCTGCCGCAAGAGCGAGACGTCGATGCCTACTTCCTCGGGCCCAAGGGCTTCATGGCGGCGGTCAAGCGCCAGTTGAAGGGCTTGGGTGTGCCAGAGCAGCAGAGCCGCTACGAGTTCTTCGGGCCGGCGGCTGCGCTGGAGTGATGTAGCGCCTGCACTGGCCTCTTCGCGGGCTTGCCCGCTCCCACAGGTACGCCACAGACTTCAAATCCTGTGGGGTACCTGTGGGAGCGGGCGAGTCCGCGAAGAGGCCGGTACAGGCTTGCAGCGTATTCATCCCAGCCGCTGGCAAGCCAGCTCCCTTGCAGCACTGCTCCCGCCCGTGGGTAATCGAGAACGAAACGGTCGATCGCATTCGCCGCCTGGGGGCTGGCTTGCCAGCGGCTGGGCCGCACTTCACCTTCCTGCCTATATATAAAGGAGAGATGAAAGCGGCTGTGCAGCTTTCATCTTTAATCCTCCTTTAATCACGGTATCCTTCACTCCCGGGTGTCGAGGGGCTTGCCCCTGCGCGGCACCCGGGCAGCCGCTTTTTTGCCGCCCGGCGTTGAACCGACGTCGTTGCGGCCGGTCTCAGCCACACCGGATAGCCCTGCGCAGCGCTATCAAGCCGCTTCCTCGACACGCTCAAAGGCCCTGCCCAGCGTGTAGACTTGCGCCAGGCAGGCGGATCACGCTGCCACTATCCATCGAAGGAACCGGCAATGAACGAACAAACATCGCGCCTGAATCGGGAACGGCGCTTTCTGGTACTTTTGGGCCTGATCTGCCTTTCGCTGATCGGTGGCGCCCTATACATGCAGATAGTCCTGGGCGAGGCACCATGCCCGCTGTGCATCCTGCAACGTTATGCGCTGTTGTTCATCGCCGTGTTCGCCTTCATCGCCGCGGCGATGCCCGGGCGCCGCAGCCTGACCTTCTTCGAGGCACTGGTGGTACTCAGCGCCATTGGCGGAATCGTTGCGGCCGGCAACCATGTGTATATACTCGCCAACCCCATGGTCAGTTGCGGTATCGACACCCTGCAGCCGATCGTGGACGACCTGCCGCTGGCCAAGCTCTGGCCGCTGGTGTTCCAGGTCGACGGCTTCTGCAGCACGCCGTACCCGCCGATCCTCGGTCTGTCGCTGGCGCAATGGGCGCTGGTGGCGTTCGTCCTGACGGCCGTCCTGGTTCCGCTCGGGATCTACCGCAACCGACGCCAGGCTTAGACAAAAGTCCCGAACGGCATGGGGTCTTTTACGCCGCATGAGAAGAGGGAAAATTCGCTCACCGCTTGATCCAGATCAACCCAGAGGCCTTGCAGAATGCGGCTTTGGGGCCTATCAAGCGGGGTGCGACAAACTGTCGCGAAGTTGAATTTTTGAGCAGCATTGTTACAGATTCTGTAAAGGACTGTTGCTCAATAAGTCATAGTCAAGGGTTGGCGACCTATCTACAATCGCCCCCAATTTCCGTTCGGCACTGCTTGCAAGTCGCAGGATTGAAGGAAGCCCCAGCGCTCCTTTTTGCTGACTTCGTCAAGTTTCGCCCAACGGCGATACCGGGCGGACCCCCCTCCGCGTTTTCCCGCACCAAATGGACTTGGTCTGAAGTACAGGCCTGTTGCCTACGAAACCATAAGCACCGCTAACCCGCTTGACGCCAAGGTCCTGCAGTCGGACCCCGGGCAGGAGCGAGTACGGGCGCGAAATGCCGCACTTGGCAGGACGAAGTGTTGGCTACCAAAACACAAATTGCATTGAAGCAAGCTGATCTAGAGGTCGTGAGATGAGTAAAAAGCGTTACCCCAGACTGTTTGGCATATTGCCCTTTTTAGGCATGCTTTTACTCAGTGGGTGCAACTGGACCCTGCTCGACCCGAAAGGTCAGGTCGGCATTGAGCAAAAGAACCTGATCCTGATCGCTACCGGCCTGATGCTGCTGGTGGTGATTCCTGTCATTATCATGACCGTGGTTTTCGCCTGGAAGTACCGTGCTTCCAACAAGGCTGCCACCTACACCCCTGACTGGTCGCACTCGACCAAGATCGAAGCCGCGGTGTGGATCATCCCGATCCTGATCATCATCGCCCTGGGCTACTTCACCTACCACTCCACCCACAAGCTGGACCCGTACCGTCCGCTGGATTCCGATGTGAAGCCGGTGCAGATCGACGTGGTCGCGCTGGACTGGAAGTGGCTGTTCATCTACCCGGAGCAGGGCATTGCCACGGTCAACAAGATCGTCTTCCCGGCTAACACTCCGGTCAACTTCCGCGTCACTTCCGACGCCGTGATGAACTCGTTCTTCATCCCGGGCCTGGGCGGCCAGATCTACGCCATGGCCGGCATGACCACCAAGCTGCACCTGATCGCCAACGAAAACGGCGAGTTCGACGGTATCAGCGCCAACTACAGCGGTGCTGGCTTCACCGGCATGAAATTCAAGGCTACTGCCACCTCTCAGGAAGACTTCGACAAGTGGGTCGCCGAGGTCAAGCAGTCGCCGAAGAAGCTGGACAAGGCCGAATACGACGCCTTGGCCAAACCAAGCGAAAACAACCCAGTCGCGCTGTATAGCGAGGCTTCGCCTGACCAGTTCCAGCTGATCGTCGACAAGTACGAAGGCATGAACCGCGGTCGTCCGAGCCACGAAGAAGCAGGCAGCAAAGATCTGGCCACTACCAAGGGTGTGGAATCGAGTATGCAACCAGCTGCCGGTGCAGAGGAGTAAGAGATGTTCGGTAAACTAAGCCTGGAGGCGATACCCTATCACGAGCCGATAGTCATGGTGACGCTTGCCATGATCGCGCTCGGCGGTATCGCTGTCGTCGGTGCTATCACCTACTTCCGCAAGTGGACCTACTTGTGGAGCGAGTGGTTGACGACTGTCGACCACAAGAAAATCGGGGTGATGTACATCATCGTCGCGATGGTCATGCTGCTGCGCGGCTTTGCCGACGCCATCATGATGCGTACCCAGCTGGCTGCCGCTACCGGTGGCTCCGAAGGCTACCTGCCGCCTGAACACTATGACCAGATCTTCACCGCTCACGGTGTGATCATGATCATCTTCATGGCGATGCCGTTCTTCACCGGCCTGATGAACCTGGCGGTTCCTCTGCAGATCGGTGCACGTGACGTTGCCTTCCCGTTCCTGAACTCCCTGAGCTTCTACCTGCTGCTGGCAGGCGTGCTGCTGGTCAACATCTCGCTGGGCGTTGGTGAATTCGCCAAAACCGGCTGGGTTGCCTATCCGCCGCTCGCGGGCATTCAGTACAGCCCTGGGGTGGGTGTCGACTACTACATCTGGGCGCTACAGCTCTCAGGCCTGGGTACGACGCTTACCGGCGTGAACTTCCTCGTCACCGTGATGAAGATGCGCGCACCTGGCATGAAACTGATGGACATGCCGATCTTCACCTGGACCTGCACCTGGGCCAACGTGCTGATCGTGGCTTCCTTCCCGATCCTGACCGCTGCACTCGCTCTGCTGACTGTTGACCGTTATCTGGACTTCCACATCTTCACCAACGAGCTTGGTGGGAACCCGATGATGTACGTCAACCTGTTCTGGGCGTGGGGTCACCCTGAGGTTTACATCCTGATCCTGCCGGCCTTCGGTGTGTTCTCGGAAGTTACCTCCACCTTCTCCGGCAAGCGTCTGTTCGGCCACCACTCGATGATCTACGCATCGGGCGCCATCGCCGTGCTGGGCTTCGCCGTATGGCTGCACCACTTCTTCACCATGGGTGCCGGCGCCAGCGTCAACACCTTCTTCGGCCTGGCGACGATGCTGATCTCCATTCCGACCGGTGTGAAGCTGTTCAACTGGCTGTTCACCATCTACCAGGGCCGTCTGCGCTTCACCGCGCCGATCATGTGGACCCTGGGCTTCATGATCACCTTCTCCATCGGTGGCATGACTGGCGTTCTGCTGGCTGTTCCAGGTGCTGACTTCGTGCTGCACAACAGCCTGTTCGTAATTGCTCACTTCCACAACGTGATCATCGGTGGTGCGGTATTCGGCTACATCGCCGGCTTCGCCTACTGGTTCCCGAAAGCCTTCGGTTTCACCCTGAACGAGAAGTGGGGCAAGGCTGCCTTCTGGTTCTGGATCTCGGGCTTCTACGTAGCGTTCATGCCGCTGTACGCCCTGGGCTTCATGGGCATGACCCGTCGTCTGAACCACTCCGACAACCCACTGTGGGAACCCTACCTGTACGTAGCCGTTGTCGGCGCCGTGCTGATCCTGTTCGGTATCGCCTGCCAGCTGATCCAGCTGTACGTATCGGTTCGCGACCGCAACCAGAACCTGGACGTGACCGGCGACCCATGGGGCGGCCGTACCCTGGAATGGTCGACTTCGTCGCCACCTCCGTTCTACAACTTCGCCCACATGCCTGAGAAGGTTGGCCTGGACGCCTGGCACGAAGCCAAGGAAGCCGGTGTCGCCTACAAGCCTGCGGCCAAGTACGAAGCGATCCACATGCCGAGCAACACCGCCACCGGTTTGTTCATGGGCCTGTTCCTGACCGTCTTCGGCTTCGCCTTCATCTGGCACATCTGGTGGCTGGTTGGCGCGAGCCTGGTTGCAACCATCGCTGTCTTCGTTCGCCACGCTGCGCGTGACGACCAGGGCTACATGGTTCCGGCCGAAGAAGTGGCGCGCATCGAAGGCGAGCGCATGAAAGCGCTGGCCAAAGCAGGTGCTCTGCCTGCCGGCGCACGTGTCGAATCGTTTGAGCGGGTGTAATCAATGTCCAGTCAAGTAATGCACGGTGCTGCTCATGGTCACGACCATGGGCATGACGACCACCACCACGACTCGGGCCAGATGACCGTACTCGGTTTCTGGCTGTACCTGATGACCGACTGCATCCTGTTTGCGTCGCTCTTCGCCACCTACGCGGTGCTGTCCGGCAGTTTTGCCGGCGGCCCGTCGGGTCATGACATCTTCCAGCTCGATTTCGTAGCTGTTGAAACGCTGTTCCTGCTGCTGTCCTCGATCACCTTCGGCTTCGCCATGCTGAAGATGTTCGATGGCAAGAAAGCTGGCGTACTGGGCTGGTTGGCTGTGACCTTCCTGTTCGGTGCAGGCTTCATCGCGATGGAAATCTACGAATTCCATCACCTGATCGCTGAAGGCTTCGGCCCGCAGCGCAGTGGCTTCCTGTCGGGCTTCTTCGCCCTGGTAGGTACCCACGGTCTGCACGTGACCGCCGGCCTGATCTGGATGGCAATCATGATGTACCAGATCAACAAGCACGGCATCACGCCGACCGCCAAGACCCGCATGAGCTGCCTGAGCCTGTTCTGGCACTTCCTGGACGTGGTCTGGATCTGCGTATTCACCGTCGTCTACCTGCTGGGAGTTCTGTAATGGCTAACGCACACGACACTCATCACGAAGGTAACCACGGCAGCGTCAAGTCGTACATGATCGGCTTCATCCTGTCGATCATCCTGACTGCGATCCCGTTCGGCCTGGCCATGTCGCCAAGCCTGCCGAAGAACCTGACCGTTCTGATCATTGTTGCCATGGCCGTGATCCAGGTAGTAGTGCACCTCGTGTACTTCCTGCACATGGACCGCTCGAAAGAGCAACGCAACAACGTTTCGACGTTCCTGTTCACCACCCTGGTGATCGCTCTGCTTGTCGGCCTGTCGCTGTGGATCATGTTCAGCATCCACTTCGAAATGTTGGCCAAGTGAGGTAAGACTGCATGTCCGTTAAGCACTTTATCCAAATCACCAAACCGGGGATCATTTTCGGTAACGTGCTTTCCGTGGCAGGCGGTTTCTTCCTTGCCTCGAAGGGCCATGTGGATTTCGCCCTGTTCCTGGCGGTGGTGATCGGTACTTCGCTGGTGGTTGCGTCCGGATGCGTGTTCAACAACTGCATCGACCGTGACATCGACCACAAGATGGAGCGCACCAAGAACCGCGTCATGGTCCAGGGCGGCATGTCGCTGCCCCTCGCGCTGATCTACGCCACCCTGCTCGGGGTGGCGGGTTTCAGCCTGCTGTATGTCCAGGCCAATCCGCTGTCGGCGTTCTGTGCGCTGATCGGCTTCATCGTCTACGTCGGTTTCTACAGCCTGTGGCTGAAGCGTAAATCGGTGCACGGCACCTTGGTCGGCAGCCTGTCTGGTGCCATGCCTCCGGTGATCGGCTATTGCGCCGTGAGCAACAGCTTCGACCTGGCTGCGGTTACCCTGCTGGTGATGTTCAGCCTGTGGCAGATGCCGCACAGCTTCGCCATCGCGATCTTCCGCTTCAAGGATTACAGCGCTGCCAACATTCCGGTCCTGCCGGTGGCACGTGGCATCCTCGCGGCGAAGAAGCAGATCGTGCTATACGTGCTGGCCTTCGTGCTCGCAACCTTGATGCTTACCCTCGGCGGTTACGCCGGCCTCGGCTACCTGGCCGTGGCAGCAGCCATGGGCCTGTACTGGCTGTACATGGCCTGGGGTGGCTACAAGGCCGAGGACGACAGCAAGTGGGCCCGCAAGGTGTTCGGCTTCTCCATCCTCACCGTCACTGCCCTGAGCGTGATGATGGGTGTGGACAGCCAGACTGCTGCGGACGTGCTGATGACATACGCACGCTGATACTGCTGCCTGTTTCACGAAAACCCCGGCCACTGTGCCGGGGTTTTTTTATGGGCGTTTTTCTGTGCCGGCCTCGTTCGCGGGCTCGCCCGCTCCCACAGGTACGGCGCAGGTGAGTAATCCTGTGGGAGCGGGCAAGCCCGCGAACGAGGCCGGCACAGCAGAATATAAAGTTCTTATTTTCAAAAAATACATCTGAAAAGATCTATTAAAACAGGAAATTGTCCTTTACAAGCATCCTGTATCGGCACTATCTTCTGATTCAGGCCGCCACATCGGCCAGCGTCGCTCGGACGGTTCCGGGCGCTTACGTACTCAGAGGAAGCCATGGCCAACCCAGGTTCGCCGCGCCGCTTTGCGCGCATCGATCGTCTCCCCCCTTACGTCTTCAACATCACTGCCGAGCTCAAGATGGCTGCCCGCCGCCGTGGCGAGGACATCATCGACCTGAGCATGGGCAACCCCGATGGCGCCACCCCGCCGCACATCGTCGAGAAGCTGGTGCAGGTCGCCCAGCGTGAAGACACCCACGGCTACTCCACCTCCCGTGGCATCCCGCGCCTGCGTCGGGCCATCTCCAACTGGTACAAGGAACGCTACGAGGTCGACATCGACCCGGAAAGCGAAGCCATCGTCACCATCGGCTCGAAGGAAGGCCTGGCACACCTGATGCTGGCCACCCTTGACCAGGGCGACACGGTGCTGGTGCCCAACCCCAGCTACCCGATCCATATCTACGGGGCGGTGATTGCCGGTGCCCAGGTGCGTTCGGTGCCGCTGGTACCGGGTGTGGACTTCTTCAACGAACTCGAGCGGGCCATCCGCGAGTCGATCCCCAAGCCGAAGATGATGATCCTCGGTTTCCCGTCCAACCCCACCGCCCAGTGTGTGGAGCTGGACTTCTTCGAACGCGTGGTGGCTTTGGCCAAGCAGTACAACGTGCTGGTGGTGCATGACCTGGCCTACGCCGACATCGTCTACGACGGCTGGAAAGCCCCGTCGATCATGCAGGTGCCGGGGGCCAAGGACATTGCGGTGGAGTTCTTCACCCTGTCCAAGAGCTACAACATGGCCGGATGGCGGATCGGTTTCATGGTCGGCAACCCCGAGTTGGTCAGTGCCCTGGCGCGGATCAAGAGCTACCACGACTACGGCACCTTCACCCCGCTGCAGGTGGCTGCCATTGCAGCACTGGAAGGCGACCAGCAGTGCGTGCGCGACATCGCCGAGCAATACCGCCAGCGCCGCAACCTGCTGGTCAAAGGGCTGCACGAGCTGGGCTGGATGGTCGAGAACCCCAAGGCCTCGATGTACGTGTGGGCGAAGATCCCGCCGGAGTACGCGCACCTGGGCTCGCTGGAGTTTTCCAAGAAGCTGCTGGCCGAGGCCAAGGTATGCGTGTCGCCGGGGATCGGCTTTGGTGATTATGGTGATGACCATGTGCGCTTTGCCCTGATCGAGAACCAGGACCGTATTCGCCAGGCGATTCGCGGGATCCGGCAGATGTTCCGGGCTGATGGGGTGGCCCGCAAATAAGCTGTTGGGGCTGCAAAGCAGCCCCAACTGACTCAAGGGCGAGTTTTCCACCTGCATCCCACCGATTCATCTACCTATTTTTCTGCACTCATTTCTCACCACAGAGATCCACAAATGAGTGTCTTCACTGCCTACTTCTGCGGTACCGGTTCCCACCGCTTCGACGACGCCAACCCCAACTTCTGGAATGGCGAGCTGGTCTCGACCCTGGCCAGCAATGACCAGGGCCGCGAATTTGCCCACTGGATCGCCGTTGACGGCCCCGGCAGCGGCAACCTCCAGGATGACAATCTGTTCGTCGAGCCTGGCGGCTACTTCAACTGGACCGGTCAGTTGTTCGGCCGCGGGTGGGAAGAGAACGTCAACCATGTGCTGCAGGTGATCAAGGGTGAAAGCAGCTGGCAGCGCACCAAGTTGAGCGAGGAGGAGTACGAGCGCCTCAAGGATGCTGGCGTACCCATTCCGGATGTTTCTTCCACAGCCTCCTGGTTCTGGCGCACCTACGACTACGGCGAGCGCCATCCAACACCGCAAGAGTTGCAGGAGCGCATCATCAGCTTGTTCCGCAAGCCGCGCTTGCCGACCCAGGTGAACCTTGTGGGTTGGAGCAGGGGTGGCATCAGTTGCCACATGCTGGCCAACGCCATGGCGCAGGACCCTGTATTACGGGACATACCCGTCAATATCTTCGTCATCGACCCGGTGCCAGGCATCGGTAACCTGCAAAGCCAGCGGGTAACCCTGGCGGGCAATGTCCGCGAGTACGTGGGTTTCTATTCGCGGGACGAACGATCCAAAGGTTTCGCCTGTGTGATCCCCTCGGTCGAACCGGATACGCGGATGTGCATCTACCCCATGCCAGGCCGGCATGCCACGCTGGTGGGCAACGCCTCCGTCGACGGTGCGGGTGACGGCAAGGTACTGGCGGAGCCGGGGTTGATCGTTCGCCATTTTGCCGAGGTCTGCCTGACCCGCTGGGGTGTGCAACTGGACAAGCGCCTGTCCCTGAGCAACAACCAGTTGATGCAATATCACATGGTCATGGCTGGTGCGGAAGGGCAGTACAAGGCCATGCGCAGCAAGTCGTATACCGTACTTACCGAGGGTCAAAAGGACGACCGTCTGGTGTATTGCGGAGAAGCTCGGACGCACTTCAGCAAGGTGTGTGGTGATAGCTATGAGCCGACAGAAGGACTAGGCCTGCAGCGCTGGGATGTCACTTCCTACGAGGCATTGCGCTAACTTGAACGGGCGGCCGGCGAAGGCGCTGGTCGTCCATGCTCAATTGCCGGATCAGCGGCAAATATTTTTGCATTCCCCCTCTATCCAGCCGCCCCGGCTTGGATTGAAAATGGCGCCGCGGGCCAGCCCCGATAACAACAACCTTCCCTTCGTGCCATCATGTCCGAATACAACCCTTGCCTTGACTGCGGCGCCTGCTGCGGGTACTTCCGTGTGTCCTTTTTCTGGGGCGAATGCCAGTCTGCCGGGGGCCTTGTACCGGACGACCTGGTGGTACAGATCAACCCCACCCGTGTTGCCATGATCGGCACCGATGCCAAACCCTGCCGCTGCATCAGCCTGCAGGGCGAGATCGGCCAGGAGGTGGCGTGCACCATCTACGCCAACCGCTCCAGCCCCTGCCGCGAGTTCGAGGCGTCGTGGGAGGGTGGGGTGCATAACCCCAGCTGCGACGATGCGCGGGCGGCGTATGGCCTGCCACCGCTGACCCCGCCCGGGGCCAACGAGCCGCATTGGCCGGATGATGGGGCTGAGGTGGCCTGATTCATCCTGGTTGCCTTTGTCGGCCTCTTCGCGGGCACGCCCGCTCCCACAGGTACTGCACAGGACTCAAACACTGTGCGGTCCCTGTGGGAGCGGGCGTGCCCGCGAAGAGGCCATCAGCTGTAAGAAGATTCTGAACCTGAAACCAAATGCTTCAGGTGGCCGGGCATTGGGAATTATCCTACGAGCTCAGTCGGTTGCCGTCTGATAGGCAGGGAAATACCACAGCGTTAACTTCACCGTTCGCCCAGAAGGCGAGCGAGTGTGAGAACTCGTCGTTGGTAGTCCTCTTGTCAGCTTATGGCAGCTGTGCGCGTGCAGGCTTCGGCCTGACCGTGGTGACTCCAACACGGGCTTCTCACCTCGCGCACGGCTGCCGCCCAAATCTGTGAGAAGGATCGAGGTGGTTGCCTTCAGCACACATTTGGAGTTCATCATGAGCAATCACCTCAAATCCTGCACCACCGCAGGCGTGGAGAAGTTCCTCGAGCTGTACCGGGTAGAGCCGAACGTCCCGCTCGATCTGGCATTCGATGAATTGTCGGTGCTGATCGGCTGTATCAAGCATTTGAACGAAGAGGCCGAGATGGAGGGCGACAAGATCGCCGGCAGCGCGGCACGGATTCTCAGTGCCATGGCCAAGGCGCTGGTCAATGACATGGAACTGGGATTGAATCGGGGCGCCTGAACGATTTTTGGGGCCGCTTTGCGGCCCATCGCCGGCAAGCCAGGCTCCCACAGGTACACCACAGGCCCAGAGCCTTGCACTATACCTGTGGGAGCCTGGCTTGCCGGCGATGGGCTGCGCAGCAGCCCCGGGATGCTTGAACCGATCGCTTGACGTTAAACTGTCATCTCCTCAGCAATGGACAGGAGATCCGGCGTGACCCCACCCCGCAGTTTCCCCAGTGACCTCTGCCTCGACAGCCCGCGTCTGCAATTACGCCCCATGCGCCATGCCGATGCTGCGCAATGGCTGGCGATCATGGCCGACCCCGAGGTCATGCGCTATTGGCATCATGCACCTTGGCAAAACCTGGCCGAAGCCGAAAGCGCCCTGGCCGCCGACCGCGAAGCCTATGCTAATGGCGGCCAGCTCAAGCTTGGCATGTACCGCCGTGACAACGGCGAACTGATCGGCATGGTCCAGCTGTTCAACATCGACGATGTATCCCGTCGTGGTGAAATCGGCTACTGCCTCGCCAGCGCGGTGCAGGGCAGGGGCTACATGGACGAAGCACTGACCTGCTTCATCGACTACCTCGCCCACACCCTGCACATGCGCCGCCTGGAAGGCGAGATAGACCCGCGCAACCAAGGTTCGGCACGCACTCTGGAGCGCCAGGGCTTCGTGCTGGAAGGCACATTGCGTGCGCGTTGGTGTGTTGCCGGCGAGTTGTCCGATTCGGGTATTTATGGCCTTCTGCTAGAGCCCCCGGTTGCATAGGAAGTAGATCTCTTGCCAGCTTTTTACCTGAGCGCCAGCCTGCTGCTGTACCTGCTCGCACTGTTCTTCGATGGCGCGCTGATGAGTGGCGACCGCCACATGCCGGCCCTGCAGATGCTGTTGTATGGGCCCTGGGGCATGCCCTTCGGTCTGTACCAGTGGTTTGCCAACCCGCTGCTGGCCCTGGCGGTCCTTGCCCATCGACGCTTTCGCCGGCTGGCATTGCTGGTCGGGCTGGTGGCTTTGTATCTGGCGGCCAGCAGCTTTGGAATTGACCGTCTGCCGGACAATCAGAGCTATGAATTTCATGACCTGGCCGGTTTCGGTGCCGGTTTCTACCTGTGGCTGGCGGCGATGGTGGTGTTTTGTGTGGGCCAGGCCTGGCATTGCTGGAGGGCACGTAGCGCCGACGACATGCCGGGCTGGAGCTGGCTGGATGTGGTGTTGATCGCGGCGCTTGGCGTGGCGTTGTATGCGGCAACGCAGATGCCGTCGCTGCGCTTCGAACCGGGCAAGGTACTGATGCCGCCGGAACAGCCACAGACGCTGTGATACCCACAAGCAGGGTTTATGACCAAGTATTTGGCTTGCCTACCGCGATGGCAATTGCGGGTTCCATGTGCAGGCCAGTGGCGGGACCATGGCGCAGCTGGAAGGTGGGTCCTGTGTGATAGACATGACCCGCGACCGCGCGGCGGAGCTGGAGCGGGTGCTCAGCCCTGGGCAGTGAGGTTGTCTGTACTGGCCCTATCGCCGGCAAGCCAGCTCCCACAGGGAACGCATGCCCTGTCAGGCAGTGCAATACCTGTGGGAGCTGGCTTGCCGGCGATGGGGCGCGAAGCGGCCCCGTTTTTACTTGCGCGGTTCGCGCAGCGCCCGGGCTTTGAGGTACTCGCGCACTTCCACCGCATCCCCGGCAAACTCGATACGCTCTGCTTTCGCTGCACGCTGGTAGGCATACATCGGGTCGTAATACTCGCTCAGCAAGCTTTCGATGAAGACCCGGTGCAACTCCACCGAACCACTGCGCTGCTGTTCTTCCAGCGCCTGTCGCAGGATTTCCGACAGCCGCTGATGGCGCTCGCCGCCGAGGCGCTTGTGAATCCTGCCCATGCTCTGCAGAAGCGTTTCGGCAAACAGTCGAAGGCCATCTTCTTCACCATGCAGGCTGACGAACTCGGCGCTCAGGTCGATCACGTAGTCGCGCAGGATACGCTCCACGCGGTTGGCCAAACTGTCTTCCAGCCACACCAGCGGGTATTGCTGCATGCCCTGGTACAACTCCAGCGGTACGGTGCAGCTGCCCACGATTCGGCCTTCGTCTTCCAGCACGAACTGCTCGATACCCCGGGCGCGTTTTTTCAACACGTCTATGGCCAGCCTGTTTTCGAAGTCGATCTGCGCTGGCTGTGCAGTGGCGCGCTTGCCAAAGCTGGAACCTCGATGGTTGGCGTAGCCCTCCAGGTCCAGCTCGTTGTCCAGCAGGTGCAGCACATCGGTCTTGCCGGTGCCGGTCAGGCCGCCCACGAGCACGAAATCACATTGCGCGACCGCCTGTTGGGTAGTCTCCAGCAGGAAGTGGCGCATGGCCTTGTAGCCGCCCTCGACGAGGGGGTAGTGGATGCCCTTCTCATCGCGCAGCACTTTCTGCACAAGATGCGAGCGCAGGCCGCCACGGAAGCAGTACAGGTAGCCTTCCGGGTGATCCTCGGCGAACTTTGCCCAGGCCTCCAGGCGTGCCTGCTTGATCTCACCGCTGACCAGCTTGTGGCCCAGAACGATGGCTTCAGCCTGGCCCTTCTGCTTGTAGCAGGTGCCGACCTTTTGCCGCTCCTGGTCATTCATCAGCGGCAGGTTTACGGCACCGGGGAAGGCGCCCTTGGCAAATTCGACAGGTGCACGCATGTCCATCATCGGCACGTCGTCGAGGAACAACTGGCGGAAGTCGGTGCAGTCGGGGCGCATCAGATCACCTCGACCGCGTGGGTCTGTCGCTCGACCAGCTTGCCGATCGGCGCCAGCTGCAGGCCCAGTTCGGCGGCCACCGCCAGGAACTCGGCTTCACCCTCCGGGGTAACCGCCACCAGCAGGCCGCCGCTGGTCTGCGGATCGCACAGCAGGTGCTTCTGGTCGTCGCTCAGGGCGCCGATCTTGTGGCCGTAGCTGTCGAAGTTGCGCAGGGTACCGCCGGGGATGCAGCCCTCGGCCAGGTAGTGGTCGACGCTGGGCAGGCGCGGGACGGCGGCATAGTCCAGGTGTGCGGTAAGGCCACTGCCTTCGGCCAGTTCCACCAGGTGGCCGAGCAGGCCGAAACCGGTGACGTCGGTCATGGCCTTGACCCCGTCAAGCTTGCCGAAGCGGCTGCCGGGGGTATTGAGGGTGCACATCCAGTCGCGAGCCAGGCCCTGGTCCTGGGTGCGCAGCTTGGCCTTTTTCTCGGCGGTGGTGAGGATGCCGATACCCAGTGGCTTGGTCAGGTACAGGTGGCAGCCTGCGCTGGCGGTGTCGTTGCGCTTGAGGTGGCGCTTGCTGACCACGCCGGTGACGGCCAGGCCGAAGATCGGCTCGGGCGCGTCGATGGAGTGGCCGCCGGCCAGCGGGATGCCGGCTTCGGCACATACCGCTCGGCCACCGCGGATCACTTCGCGGGCCACTTCCGGCGGCAGCACGTTGACCGGCCAGCCGAGGATGGCAATGGCCATCAGCGGGTCGCCGCCCATGGCGTAGATGTCGCTGATGGCGTTGGTGGCGGCGATGCGGCCGAAGTCGTACGGGTCATCGACGATCGGCATGAAGAAGTCGGTGGTCGAGACCACGCCGCGCTCGTCATCCAGCGCGTACACGGCAGCGTCGTCGCGCGAGGCGTTGCCCACCCACAGTTTCGGGTCCAGGGCCTGGGCGCCGCTTTCAGCGAGGATCACATCCAGCACCTTGGGGGAGATCTTGCAGCCACAGCCGGCACCATGGCTGTACTGGGTCAGGCGAATCGGCTCGCTCATGTGCACCTCAGGAGGTCAATTTGATGCGCGATTGTAGCAAAGCTGGCCTTTGCGCCTGTGCCTCTTATAATTCCCGTCGTCGGCGCATAAGCCGGCCTTTCCCCGCTATTGAACCGGAGAACACCCCATGCTCAAACGCCCTCTGGCGCTCGCCGCCGGCCTCGTGCTGTCTTGCTGTGCCGTTGTCGCCCAGGCTGCCGACACCCTGCGGGTCAGCGCCATCCCTGACGAAGCACCGACCGAACTGCAGCGCAAGTTCAAGCCTTTGGGCGAATACCTGGGCAAGCAGCTGGGCATGGACGTGAAGTTCGTGCCGGTGGCCGATTACCCGGCGGTAGTCGAATCGTTGGCTTCCAACCGCCTGGACCTGGCCTGGCTGGGGGGCTTCACCTTCGTGCAGGTGCACCTGAAGGACCCTGCCGCCACGCCGCTGGTGCAGCGTGAACAGGATGCGCAGTTCACTTCCAAGTTCATCACCGCCAACCCCGACGTGAAGAGCCTGGCCGACCTCAAGGGCAAGTCGTTTGCCTTCGGTTCCATCTCGTCTACCTCGGGCAGCCTGATGCCGCGTTACTTCATGCTCAAGCAGGACAACATCAAGCCTGAAGACTACTTCGGCCGCGTTGCCTACTCCGGCGCCCACGATGCCACCGTGGCCTGGGTGCAGGCCGGCAAGGTCGATGGCGGCGTGCTCAACGCCAGCGTGTGGCAGAAGCTGGTGGATGCCGGCAAGGTTGATACCGCCAAGGTGAAGGTGTTCGCCACCACCCCGACCTACTTCGACTACAACTGGACCGTGCGCGGCAACATGGACCCGGCGCTGAAAGAGAAGATCAAGAAAGCCTTCCTCGACCTCGACCCGGCCAACCCGGAGCACAAGGCGATCCTCGACCTGCAGGCCGCCAGCCGCTTCATCGAGACCAAACCTGAGAACTACGTGGGCACCGAACAGGCTGCACGCGAGGCCGGCCTGCTCAAGTGACATCGACAGTGGCTTCCAACGTGGCTATTCATCTGCACGGGACCGGGCTGCGCCATGGCCAGGTGCGTGCGCTTGATGCCGTGAGCCTGAGCATCGGCCAGGGCGAGCGCGTCGCCATCATCGGGCCTTCGGGCGCGGGCAAGTCCAGCTTGCTGCACCTGATGGCGACCGCCGTCCAGCCCAGCAGCGGGCGCCTGGAGCTGCTCGGCGAACAGCCCTGGGCGCTGTCCGCCAGGGCCCGCCAGCGCCTGCGTGCGCGGGTAGGCCTGGTGCACCAGGCACCGCCCTTGCCACCGCGCCAGCGGGTGGTGACGGCGGTGCTGGCCGGCCGCCTGGGGCAGTGGAGTGTGCTGCGCGGCCTGCTCAACCTGCTGTACCCCAGTGATGTGCCGGGGGCGCGCCAAGCCCTGGCCGAGCTGGGCCTGGCCGACAAACTGTTCGTGCAGTGCGGGCAATTGTCCGGTGGCCAGTTGCAGCGGGTGGGTATTGCCCGGGCGCTGTACCAGCGGCCGCAGGTGTTGCTGACCGATGAGCCGGTGTCGGCCATGGACCCGGTGCTGGCCGACCACAGCCTGGCCTTGCTCAACCGCCACGCCCAGGCCAATGGCGTGACCCTGGTGGCGAGCCTGCATGCCGTGGACCTGGCGCTGGCGCACTTCCCGCGGGTGATTGGTATCCGCGAAGGGCAGGTGGCGTTCGACTGCCCGGCGCAAGCGGTGACCGAGCAGTTGCTGGATGCGCTGTACGCCAACGAACAACTGGCTTCACCGCCAAGCCAGGGGCCGACCCTGACCGTGCAGATTCCGCGATGCTGAAGCTTGATGCCCGCGACCCGGCGCTGCTGCCGCGGTTGCTGCTGACCCTGCTGGCGGTGGCGGTTCTGTGGCCTGGCATCCGGTTGAGCGAACTGAACCCCGGGGTGCTGCTGCAGGCAGAGAACCGCCAGCAGATCGCCAGTTTCACCAGTGCCTTCTGGCCACCGGCACACGATGCCGACTTCCTTTCGCTGCTGTATGAAGCCACCCTGCAGACCCTGGCCGTGGCCACGGCCGGCATGGCGTTGGCGTTACTGCTGGCGGTCCCTGCCGGGTTGCTGGCCAGCCGTGCCCTGTCGCTACGCGCAGCCTCCCGTGGCGGTTGCGCCGGGTTATGGTCGCGGTTGCTGCGCCTGCCGGTGCGCTGGTTGCTGATTTTCCTGCGCAGTGTGCCGGAAATCGTCTGGGCGTTGCTGTTCGTGCGGGCCGTGGGGCTGGGGCCGACGGCGGGCGTACTGGCCA
This sequence comes from Pseudomonas sp. UBA6753, assembly GCF_002453565.1. NCBI lineage: Bacteria > Pseudomonadati > Pseudomonadota > Gammaproteobacteria > Pseudomonadales > Pseudomonadaceae > Pseudomonas > Pseudomonas sp. UBA6753. The sequence goes on from NZ_DKHD01000030.1 coordinate 158,385, forward strand.
TTGCCATCACCTACAGCGGCATGCTCGGCAAGGTCTATGCCGAGATCTTCGAGTCGGTCGACCAGCGCCCGGCGCATGCCTTGCTGCAGGCGGGTAGTGGCCGCCTGGCTGCGTTTTTCTACGGCATCCTGCCCAGTGCGGTGTCCGAAGTGGTGTCCTACACCGTGTACCGCTGGGAGTGCGCCGTACGCGCCTCGGTGGTGATGGGCTTTGTCGGTGCTGGTGGGCTGGGGCAACAGATCGACCTGTCGATGCGCATGTTCGCTGGAGCGGAAGTGGCAAGCATGCTGCTGACGTTCCTGGTCCTGGTGATGCTGGCCGACCTGCTCAGCCGCTTCCTGCGTTGGAGGCTGGCATGAACCGGGTCATCAATTGGCTGGTGTTAGGCGCCATCGTGGCTGCGGTGATGGCCTCGTTCACATACCTGGAGCTGGACTTGCAGGCGCTGGTCGGCAACGGCGGGCTGGGGCAGATGGGCGAATATGCCGGGCGTTTCCTGCACCCGGACCTGTCTGCCGGGCACCTGCGCGCGGTTGCGCACGGGGCGCTGGAAACCTTGGCCATGTCCGGCCTGGGCACCTTGTTGGCCATGCTGCTGGGCATGCTGTTGGCGCTGCCGGCCGCTGGCCGTTTCGGTTGGCCGCTGCAGGCCTGTGCGCGGTTGTTGCTGAATGCCCTGCGGGCCATCCCGGAACTGGTGTGGGCCGCGCTGACGGTGCTGGCGGCCGGGCTTGGGCCGAATGCCGGTACCCTGGCGTTGGCGCTGCACACCGCTGGCGTGCTGGGGCGGCTGTTTGCCGAGGCGCTGGAGAACGCACCGCCGGAGCCGGCGGCGGCCATCCGCTTGCAGGGCGGTAGCCAGGTGGCGGCATTCTGCTTTGGCACCTTGCCCAATCTGTGGCCGCAGTTGCTGGCCTATAGCCTGTATCGGTGGGAGAACAATATCCGCATGGCCAGCGTGCTGGGGTTTGTCGGTGCAGGTGGATTGGGGCAGATGCTGTACACCACCTTGAGCCTGTTCCAGGAGGCCCAGGCCAGCACGGTGATCATGGGGATGCTGGTGCTGGTGTTACTGGTGGACGCGTTGAGTGATGTGTTGCGCCAGCGCTATGTGCGGGCCTGATGGATAGCCGGGGCCGCGTTGCGGCCCTTTCGCCGGCAAGCCAGCTCCCACAGGTACGGTGCAAGGTCACGGGATTCCACGGCCCCTGTGGGAGCTGGCTTGCCGGCGATAGGGCCGTTGAGGTCTGGCACTAAGCCAACTCCCCACACTGCGCCTCCCGTTGCATCGACTCCAGGTTCCGCTCGATCGTCTCGCAAATGCTGTCCATCTGGATCTGATGCTCACTGAACCTGAACGGGCTCTGCAAGTCCGTCCCGATCCGCTCGATGGCCAGCAGCATGAAGCCCACCACCGTCGAAGCCAGCGGCGTGAACCAGCCCAGCGATTCCACCAGCCCCACCGGTACGATCAGGCAGAACAGGGTGATGAACAGCCGTGGAAAGTACACGTAAGGGTAGGGCAGCGGCGTATTGGCGATCCGTTCCATGCCACCTTGGGCATTGGACAGGTCCACCAGCGTCGACTCCAGCCTTGCCAGGCGAATGCTGTCCAGTCGCCCGGCCTGGTATTCCCGCGCCAGCAACGCCGCCGAACCACTCAGGATGTCGTTGGCGAAATTGTTCGAACGGTTGCGCCGCTCGAATTCCGCAGGCGGGATGAACGCCATCAGTTCATCCGGGCAGCGCTCGCCCTTCAAGTGTGCCGCCAGGCAGTTCACATAGGCGATATGCCGGCGCAGCAGGGTAGCCTTGATCGGGTTCAGGCCATCATCTGGGTCATCGATCAGGGTCAGCGCCTGCCGCGCGAAGCTGCGTGAACTGTTCACCAACGCCCCCCACAATGTGCGCGCCTCCCACCAGCGGTTGTAGGCGCTGCTGTTGCGAAAGCTCACCAGCACCACCAGCGCCGAGCCCAGCAAGGTCAACGGGATCAGTGGCAGGGTGAACTTGCTGTTGAAGAACAGCATGAAATCGATAGTGACCAGCACATCCCAGATCAGCAGCCAGAACAACGACCAGCCGATGTAGCCGACGGTCTTCACGACCAGGCGGTACTTGCGGGTGATGATGTCTTTCACGCGGGGGACCTCGAAACGCGGGTGATGCAGGATCGGACGTCGAGGCGCGGCGAAGGTTCGGATGTTGAGTGTTGCAGGTTTTTTATGACCTTGAAGAGAAAAGTCTGACCCCGTTATGGGAAATGCCTGAGTTCCCATATAAGGGGTAAGGCGACAGAGTGGGCCGCTTCAACACTTGAATGGGTGTGAAATGAGCGAAAAGTTGATCCCGTTTGATATGGCGGCCTTGTTGAGTAGTGATGAGGCCATCACTGAGTACCTTAGTCAGGTCCTCGCAGATGGCGATACCGAGGAAATAATTCGGGCACTTGGCCATATCGCTCGCGCACGGGGGAATGACGCAGATCGCCACCGAGAGTGGGTTGGGAAGGGAAAGTCTGTACAAGGCACTCAGTCCAGGCGCAAAACCACGCTTTGACACTGTGCTGAAAGTCATTCGTGCCTTGGGTGTCGACCTCCTCGTTCAGCCCCATGTAGTTCCCCGCTAGCAGAACAGGGATTTCGGAGGGCTGAACGGGGCGGTTGGTCAGCTTCATCGCAGGTCATTCCTGCGCTGGCAACAAGGCGCGGTCGGAGCGGCTGAGGCCATTGCCTCCAGTACTTGGCGAGGCCGTGAGCCAGAGGGGCTGGTCGTCTGGATGCTACTCCAGCGGGTCACTCACCGGCTTGGCAAAGATGGCCTTGAGTTCGCTGGTCATCGGGAACTCCAGGTTCAGGCCTTTAGGCGGTATCGGCTGTTCGAACCAGCGCTTGTAGATCCCGTTGATTTCCCCTGATTTGTACAGTTCGCCCAGCGATGCATTCACCAGCGCGAGGAACTGCGGGTCATCCTTGCGCACCATGCAGCTGTAGATTTCCCGCGACTGCTCTTCCCCGACCACCACCCAGTTGTGCGGATCACGGGCCTTGGCGCGTTCTCCGTAGAGCAGCGCATCGTCCATGTAGAACGCCGCCGCACGGCCGGACTGCAACATCTGGAAGGCTTCACCGTGGTCCTTGGCGCTGATCACGTACATGTCCATCTTGTTATCGACGTTGTAGCTTTTCAGATAGCGTTCGTTGGTGGTGCCGGCGGTGGTCACCACATTCTTGCCGCGCAGGCCGGCGAAACTCTTGATCCCGCTGTCTTTGGCCGTCAGCAACTGGCCTTTGACATAGATGAACCCATAGGAAAACGCCACCTGTTTCTGGCGCTCTGCGGTGACGCCGGTCGAGCCGCACTCCAGGTCAACGGTACCGTTCTGTACCAGCGGAATGCGGGTTTGCGATGTCACCAGGTTGTATTTCACCTTGAGCTGGGGCAATGCGAGCTTCTGCTGTACCCGCTCGACGATCTTGTTCGCCAGGTCTACCGAGTAGCCCATGGGTTGCCCCGAATGGTCGCCCACATAGGAGAACGGTACTGAAGCATCGCGATAGCCCAAGGTAATGCTGTTGGCTCTGGCAATCTTGCTCAGGGTAGGCCCCAGCGCTGCTTCGTCAGCATGGGCCTGGGTGGTTAGCAACAGGCCAAGGGTGCAGCCGATCAACGTGATTTTTCGCATTGTTATTCTCCGTTGTAGGTGAGGGGATCAGAGACATGCTGCAGTACGGTTACTTCCACCAGCCGCACGGGCGGTGAAACCCTGCAGGTCGATGGAGGGGCGGCGCTGGCCGATCAGTTCACTCAGCAGACGTGCGCTGGCGCAGGCCAGGGTAAATCCCAGCGCACCATGGCCAAGGTTCAGCCACAGGTTGCGATACGCCGTTGCGCCCAGCAGCGGCACGCCGCTAGGCGTGGCCGGACGCATGCCCGCCCATTCGATGGCGTAGTCGTAATTACCGGCATTGGCGAAGGTCTCGCGGGCCTGGCGCTTGAGCAAGGCCAGGCGCTTGGGGTCCAGCGACGGATCGAAACCGACAATGTCGACCATCGCCGCCACGCGCAACTGGTCACCGATCCGGGCGTAGACGATCTTGCGGTCGTAGTCGGTGATGCTCAGGTCCGGCGCCCGGTGCTGGGCGCCGATCGGTACTGTCAGGCTATAACCCTTCAGCGGATACAGCGGCAGGTCGATGCCCGGCAGTGCCAGCAACGCACTGCGATGGCCGGCCGCAACCACCAGGTGCTCCACCGGCAGCACTTCGTCGTCCAGTTCAATCGCATTCACTACGCCATGCGCATGGCGAATTCCGGACACCGCCTGGCCCAGGCGGAACTTGCAGCGTCCCGACGCCTGCAAGCGCGCCGCCAGTTGCTGGCAAAAGCTGTGGCAATCGCCGACTTCTTCATCCGGGGTATAGATGGCGCCGACAAAGGGCGCCTCCGCCAGCGCTGGGTCCAGACGGGCACAGTCGGCGTGCGACAGCACCTGTTGTTGCTGGGGGGCGGCAAGGTTCTTGCGCGCATGCTCGAAGCTGCTGGCCTTGCGGAAGGTGACCAGCTTGCCGTTGCGTCGCCAGTTGAAACCACCCAGACCGTCTTCCTCACGCCAGGCTTGCAAGGTCGACTGGCTCAGCAGTGCCAGGCGCAGCAGATGGCCGGCGTTGGCGCGGTTGACCGAGGAGCGGCAAGCCCCAAGGAATGCTGCCATCCAGCGCCACTGCGCACGATCGAAGCGCGGGCGCAATCGCAGCGGCGATTCACCGCGCAGCATCCAGCCAAGGGCCTGCAATGGCACACCTGCGTCGGCCAGGGGCGCCACGTAGCGATAGGACAGCTGGCCGCCGTTGGCGAAGCTGGTTTCACTGCCCAACGAATCGCGAGCCTCGATCAGCGTCACGTCAAAGCCGTCGCGTACCAGTGCGTAAGCGGTTGACAGGCCAATGACGCCACCGCCGATGATGCAAACATGCTGAGCCATGTCAGTCCTTGGTCGTGGTTGGAACGAGGCTGAGGTTAGGGCCAGGTGACAGGTGGCGAAAAATGAATAAAGATCGCTGAGCCATAAACAAAGGTTATGGACTTGCCATGCGCCTTCGCCATATCGAGATTTTCCAGGCCATCCGCCAGACCGGCTCGGTCAGCGGTGCCGCACAGTTGCTGCACGTTTCCCAACCTGCCGTGACCAAGGTGCTGCAGCACGCCGAGCAGCAACTGGGCTTTCCGTTGTTCCTGCGGGTGCGCGGCAAGCTGCAGCCCACGCCCGAAGCGCTGGAGCTGGAGCGTGAGGTCGACAAGGTCACGGAGAGCCTGCAAGGGGTGCGACGCCTGGCGCAAAGCCTGCGTCGCGCGCCGGGCCACAGCCTGCGGATCGGTGCGACCCCGGCACTGGCCCTGTCGCTGCTGCCGCCGGCCATTCATGAATGGACCCAGCGTTATCCGGATATCGCCTGCGAGCTGTCCAGCGCCCACAGTCGCGAACTGGTGCAGAACCTGTTGATGCGGGAGATCGATGTCGCCCTGACCCTGCAACAGCCAGATCACCCAGCGCTCAAGGCGCAGGCGCTGGCCAGCGGGGTTTTGGTGGCATTGGCACCGGCAGGTTATTGGCCGCTGGAAGATGAAGGCAAGCCGCTGCCGTTGGCGGCACTGGCCGGTGCGCCCATGATCGGGCTGTCCAGCGCCGACCCGCTGTCGGTGCGCCTCGAAAGCTACCTCAAGGCGGTGGAGCCGCCGCCACGGGTGAGCATCGCGGTGCAAACCTATTCACTGGCCAGAGCGATGGTCGAATCCGGTGCTGGGCTGGCGGTGATCGATCCCTTCACCGCCCTTGGCGCGGCGCCTGGGGCGACCGCGGTTCGTCCGCTGGCCCCGGCATTGCCGATCACCTTGTATGCGGTGACCCGCACTGCCGAACCGTCACCGCATACATTGAGCGAGCTGCTGACGATTTTCAGCAGCCGTGCCCAGGGGCAGCTGGATCGCTGGCGCTGACCGGACGGGCAAAAAAAAACGACCATAAGGTCGGTTTTTCTGAAATATGTTCAGCGGCATATAACGCCGAACCACCGTTTCTCTTGGTATCTCGACTCTGACACCTTGCACTCTGAACCTCCACTGTTCAAACCTAGCATGGGTAGAGGAATCCTGGTCCGCCTCGTTGCGTCTCGTCAAGGAAAACCAAAATCAAAACGAGTGCCTAGGATCGCTTACCCCCCTCTCGGCGGCCTGCTTTTCATCTCAATAAAGTGCGCAGGGGGAGAGAGCCATTGAACACAGCCCCTGAATATGAATCTCCAGAAAATTCACATCAGGAATGTCAAGTCGCCTCCATCGCGACCTTTGTGGCCGAGATGCGTCCGCAACTCGCTGAAATGGTCCCTTACCGTCTGTACGACGTACTCCCAGAACGCCCGATTATCGACAGTCTGCGTTACAACCTGCAGCGGCAGAAACCTGCGCATCTCTTTCTGAAAATCTCGCTGTGTCTGCTCCTGCCCCAAACTGGCCACCCGCTCCTCACCCTGCTGAAGGAATACTTCAACAGTGGTCGCATGATCACCAAGCTTTCTTTCGGCAAGTTCATAAGCGGGCGTCACCGCCCGCTGCCTGAGCCAGGCGATATCCCAAAGATCTCGATTCTTGATACGGCCCCGTCGCAGCGCAAATGCCAGCAACTTATCAACGAAGATTTCCTCAAGACTTTGCGCCTTGACGATCAATCCTTCGGTTCCCATGTCGACCCCATAAGGGTTTAACAAGGTCATCGGCCTAGGCTGGTAGGAAGGGATTGCACAGATATCTATATGGATTTTCTGCGCTGGCAGGCTTCGTGCTTCGGGACGTGTTTGCACGCGTAGCTTCCATGTGTCCACATTGCCTTCCTCCCGCGTAGGTTCGCTTACATCCACCTGTAGCCCGTACTTGTCGTTCAGGCTTGCTATGAGGTTCTCCTTCAGCGCAGCAAAATCCTCCCGTTTGAAATCCGCACCGCCCGTAAAGTCGAGGTCTTCACTGAGCCGTCGGGAGCCGTAGCAAGTCCGCAAACATGTTCCCCCAATGAAGCAGAGGTCCTGCAACAGACCTGTTTCGCTCAGGATCCGCATGATGTCGTGATGCAGCAGTTCCTTTTCCACGACCACCTGCAACGGGGCCAGGTCGGGCGTGTTGGTGAGGGCCTGCTGGACGAGCTGGTCAAACAAGTTCATTGGCTATTTCCCAATCAATCAGGTCCAGGCTGCGCTTGGCGCGTTTCATGTCTGCGAGGGCAAGGGCAGGCTTGGCGCGCCATAGTCGGCAGCGCTCGTCATAGTCAACCTGGCCCTGAAGGTCGGTGGCCTTACGCCTGGTGTGGATGAACTCAAGTGTGCCGAATGTTCCGCAACGTATGGTCTGAGTGCGTCCGGATGACATGAGGGTTAGCCAATTCAGGGGGACCTGCGAGATCACGCCGGCGTCGCTGAGGGCGGACTCCAGGCTGATGTAGTTCAGGTTGTTCGCTCGCAGGCGTGCGGCAGCGTGGTACAGGACCAGCCCTTGGTTGGGTTTGGCCGGGGTGTAGAGGTAAAGGCCACGGCAGAGTCGGATCAAGGTGCTGTCGTTGGCGGCACGGCTCAGTACGGTGCGGTAGGCACTGTCGGAGAGGTCTGGTAGCAGGGCCCGCATATCGGCGGGGGTGAACAGGTAGCGTTGCGCAGTAGCTAGCTGCTGCAGGCCCCTATGGAGGCGACGTAAGGGTTGGAGATCGCGCATGGTGGTGGTTCTACAAAAAGTCACGGTTATTGAAATAAAGTGTAGAACCATAAATTGTTCGATGCACAGAAAGTTGCACATTGTGAAACTTTCTGTTGAGTCTTTACTGATCTGCGCTCTAGTGATGGGGGGTTACTGGATCGCCTGTCAAAGCCGGTCCTTGAAATGGCAACGACAGGCCGAGACTAGGATGCGATCCAGAGCACCGCAATGGCTTGGAAGGGGCAGGGAGTATGTTTGGGAAATGGACTACGGGGAGGAGGGGAAATCTTAAAGATTTGCTGCGGAATTGAGGTGACTGTCAGAACCTTGGGGCCGCTGTGCGGTCCTTCGCGACACAAGGCCGCTCCTACAGGGAGTGGCGTCGCTTGAAGAAATCGCAGGCACAAAAAAACCGACCATAAGGTCGGTTTTTTTCGGATCTTGGTGCCCCGAGGGAGACTCGAACTCCCACTCCTTTCGAAAACGGATTTTGAATCCGCCGCGTCTACCAATTCCGCCATCAGGGCATGTGGCGCGCAGTATAGAGAGCCACCGCTGGTCGGTCAATCGGCTTTCATGGTCAATTTTCACACATTGGGCTAAACTTCCCGGCCCTGCCGAACCGAACATCATCATGCGCGTCGCCGATTTTTCCTTCGAACTCCCCGATTCCCTGATCGCCCGCCACCCACTGGCCGAGCGCCATGGCAGCCGTCTGCTGGTCCTCGATGGACCGAGCGGCGCGCTGGCGCACCGGCAATTCCCCGATCTGCTCGAGTATCTGCGCCCCGGAGACCTGATGGTGTTCAACAACACCCGGGTGATCCCGGCGCGGTTGTTCGGCCAGAAAGCTTCCGGCGGCAAGCTGGAAGTGCTGGTCGAGCGCGTGCTCGACAGCCATCGGGTGCTGGCCCATGTGCGCGCCAGCAAAGCGCCCAAGGTAGGCGCGGTCATCCTCATCGATGGCGGCGGCGAGGCCGAAATGGTCGCGCGCCATGACACGCTGTTCGAGCTGCGCTTCACCGAAGAGGTGCTGCCGCTGCTCGACCGCGTCGGCCACATGCCGCTGCCGCCCTACATCGACCGCCCGGACGAGGGTGCTGACCGTGAGCGCTACCAGACGGTGTACGCCGAACGTGCCGGTGCGGTCGCCGCGCCCACCGCAGGCCTGCACTTCGACGAGGCGCTGCTGGAAAAGATCGCCGCCAAGGGCGTCGAGCGGGCTTTCGTCACCTTGCACGTGGGCGCGGGCACCTTCCAGCCGGTGCGGGTCGACAAGATCGAAGACCACCACATGCATAAAGAGTGGCTCGAAGTGGGCCAGGATGTGGTCGATGCCATCGAGGCCTGTCGCGCCCGTGGTGGCCGAGTGGTCGCGGTCGGCACCACCAGCGTGCGTTCGCTGGAGAGCGCCGCGCGCGATGGCGTGCTCAAGGCCTTCAGCGGCGACACCGACATCTTCATCTACCCGGGCCGGCCGTTCCATGTGGTCGACGCGCTGGTCACCAATTTCCACCTGCCGGAGTCCACGCTGCTGATGCTGGTCTCGGCCTTCGCCGGCTACCCCGAGACCATGGCCGCCTACGCGGCGGCGGTCGAGCAGGGGTACCGCTTCTTCAGTTACGGTGATGCCATGTTCATCACCCGCAATCCGGCGCCACGCGGGCCCGAGGATCAAGCATGAGTCGCACCTGTCGAATGTCCTTCGAACTGCTGGCCACCGACGGCAAGGCCCGTCGTGGCCGCATCACCTTCCCACGCGGCACCGTGGAAACGCCGGCGTTCATGCCGGTGGGCACCTATGGCACGGTCAAGGGCATGCTGCCGCGCGACATCGAGGCCATCGGCGCCGAGATGATCCTGGGCAACACCTTCCACCTGTGGCTGCGCCCGGGCACCGAGGTGATCAAGAAGCACAACGGCCTGCACGACTTCATGCAGTGGAAAGGCCCGATCCTCACCGACTCCGGTGGCTTCCAGGTGTTCAGCCTGGGCGCCATGCGCAAGATCAAGGAAGAGGGCGTGACCTTCGCCTCGCCAGTCGATGGCGCCAAGGTGTTCATGGGCCCGGAAGAGTCGATGCAGGTGCAGCGTGACCTGGGCTCGGACGTGGTGATGATCTTCGACGAGTGCACCCCGTACCCGGCCGAGCACGATGTGGCGCGCGCGTCCATGGAGCTGTCGCTGCGCTGGGCCCAGCGCTCGAAGAACGCCCACGCCGACAACACCGCGGCGCTGTTCGGTATCGTCCAGGGCGGCATGTACCAGGACCTGCGCATGCGCTCGCTGGAAGGCCTGGAAAACATCGGCTTCGACGGCCTGGCCATTGGTGGCCTGTCGGTGGGCGAGCCCAAGCACGAAATGATCAAGGTGCTGGATTACCTGCCGGGCCAGATGCCTGCTGACAAACCTCGTTACCTTATGGGGGTAGGCAAACCGGAAGATCTCGTTGAGGGTGTGCGCCGCGGCGTCGACATGTTCGACTGCGTGATGCCGACGCGTAACGCGCGCAACGGTCATCTGTTCGTCGATACAGGGGTGATCAAGATCCGCAATGCGTTCCATCGCCACGATGATTCGCCGCTGGATCCGACCTGTGACTGCTACACCTGCACCAACTTCTCCCGCGCCTATCTCCATCACCTGGACAAGTGCGGCGAAATGCTGAGCAGCATGCTGAATACCATCCACAACTTGCGCCATTACCAGCGCTTGATGGCCGGTTTACGCGAGGCTATTCAACAGGGTAAATTGGCCGCCTTTGTCGACGCCTTCTACGCCAAGCGCGGGCTTCCTGTGCCGCCTTTGGACTGACTGTCCGCATCCATTATTAGAAAATTACATTAGGAGTGCCCAATGAGCTTCTTGATCCCCGCCGCATACGCGGACGCCGCAGCACCCGCCGCCGGCCCAGCCGGTACCGGCTTCGAGTGGATTTTCCTGGTCGGTTTCCTGGTCATCTTCTACCTGATGATCTGGCGCCCGCAGGCCAAGCGTGCAAAAGAGCAGAAGAACCTGCTGAGCAACTTGCAGAAGGGTGACGAAGTTGTCACCAACGGCGGCATCGCCGGCAAGATCGTCAAGGTTTCCGATGATTTCGTGGTACTGGAAGTTTCCGACAACGTCGAGCTGAAGTTCCAGAAGGGTGCCATCGCGGCCACCCTGCCAAAAGGTACGCTCAAGGCTATCTGAGTTACCGGTTTTTCTTTCCAGTCGGGGCGCGCAACGCGCCCCGCGTCTTGAACGGGCGGCGTGATGCTGAACAAATACCCTCTGTGGAAATATGCACTGATCGTGCTGGTACTGGTGGTCGGTTTCATTTATTCCGCTCCCAACCTCTACCCGGATGATCCGGCGGTACAGATCAGTGGTGCCAGCTCGGCGCTGCAGGTGAACCAGGCCGACCTCGATCGCGTCAGCAAGGCGCTGGGCGATGCCAAGATCGCCGTCAAGGGCGCTAGCCTGGGTGAGAAGGGCAGCGGGCTGATCCGCCTGACCAATCAGGAAGACCAGCTGCCAGCCAAGGATGTAGTGCGCAAGGCACTGGGCGATGATTACGTCGTGGCCCTGAACCTGGCCCAGACTACCCCGCAATGGTTGCGCAACCTGGGCGCAAGCCCGATGAAGCTGGGCCTGGACCTGTCCGGTGGTGTGCACTTCCTGCTGGAAGTGGACATGGACAAGGCCATGAACGCCCGCATGAAAGTCTACGAAGGCGAGGTCAAGACCTTGCTGCGCAAAGAGCGCGTCCGCTACCGCAGCCTGCCTCAGCAGGATGGCGGCATCATGCTGGGCTTCGCTGACGATGCTACCCGCGAACAGGCTCGTGCCCTGATCCGCAAGAATTTCAATGACTTCGACCTGACCACCACCGAGCGCAACGAGCTCGCCGTGCTGCGTCTGGCGCTGACCCAGGCGAAAGTCGCCGAGATCCGCGAATACTCGATCAAGCAGAACCTCACCACCGTCCGCAACCGGGTCAACGAGCTGGGTGTGGCCGAGCCGCTGGTACAGCGCCAGGGCGCCAACCGCATCGTGGTCGAGCTGCCAGGCGTGCAGGACACTGCCGAAGCCAAGCGTATCCTGGGTAAAACCGCCAACCTGGAGTTCCGCTTCGGCGCCGAGCCGGGCGCGTCCAAGGCCACTACCGAGGTGTTCGAGTTCCGTGAGGGCGGCCGTTCCGCCGCGGTCGAGCGCGGCCTGATCATCACCGGTGACCAGGTAACCGACGCCCAGGCCAGCTTCGACGAGCAAGGTCGCCCGCAGGTGAACATCCGCCTGGATGGCCACGGTGGCGAGCTGATGACCCGCGCTACCCGCAGCAACGTCGGCCGCAGCATGGCGGTGATCTTCATCGAGCAGAAGCCGGTCACCCGCTATGTCAAGCAGACCGTCGACGGCGTCGAGAAGGACGTTGCCGTCCAGAGCTTCCAGGAAGAGAAGAAGATCATCAGCCTGGCGACCATCCAGTCGCCGCTGGGTAGCCAGTTCCGCATCACCGGCCTGAACGGCCAGGGCGAATCGTCCGAACTGGCCCTGCTGCTGCGTGCCGGTGGCCTGGCTGCGCCGATGTACTTCGCTGAAGAACGTACCATCGGCCCAAGTCTGGGTGCCGACAACATCACCAAGGGTATCGATGCGTCGCTGTGGGGCATGCTGTTCGTCTCGCTGTTCATCATCGCCATCTACCGCGCCTTCGGTGTGATCGCCACCATTGCCCTGGCGGGCAACATGGTCCTGCTGCTGGCGCTGATGTCGCTGCTGGGTGCCACCCTGACCCTGCCGGGTATTGCCGGTATCGTGTTGACCATGGGTATGGCGGTGGACGCCAACGTGCTGATCTTCTCGCGTATCCGCGAAGAGCTGAACGCCGGCATGTCGGTGCAGCGAGCCATTCATGAAGGCTTCAACCGCGCCTACACCGCGATCATCGACGCCAACCTGACCAGCCTGCTGGTCGGCGGCATCCTGTTCGCCATGGGTACCGGCCCGGTCAAGGGCTTTGCGGTCACCATGTCCCTCGGGATTTTCACCTCGATGTTCACCGCCGTCATGGTGACCCGTGCAATGGTCAACCTGACCTGCGGCGGGCGTGACATCAAGAAGCTGTGGGTTTGAGGGAGCTGCGATGAAAACCATCAACTTCATGGGCGTGCGCAATGTCGCGTTCGCCGTTACCGTGCTCCTCACCGTGCTGGCGCTGTTCAGCTGGTGGCAGAAGGGCCTGAACTTCGGCCTGGACTTCACCGGCGGTACGCTGATCGAGCTGACCTACGAGCGCCCGGCCGACCTCAAGGCGGTGCGTGCCGAGCTGGTCAACTCCGGCTTCCACGAGGCGGTGGTGCAGAGCTTCGGCGCCACCACCGACCTGCTGGTGCGCATGCCGGGCGATGACCCGCAGCTGGGCAACAAGGTAGCTGAAGCCCTGCAGAAGGCCGGTGGCGACAACCCGGCCAAGGTCAAGCGTGTCGAGTTCGTAGGCCCGCAGGTGGGTGAGGAGCTGCGCGACCAGGGTGGCATGGGCATGCTCCTGGCACTGGGCGGCATCCTTATCTACCTGGCCTTCCGCTTCCAGTGGAAGTTCGCCGTGGGCGCGATCGTCTCGCTGATCCACGACGTGGTGGTGACCCTGGGTATCCTGTCGTTCTTCCAGATCACCTTCGACCTGACGGTGCTGGCGGCGGTACTGGCGATCATCGGCTACTCGCTGAACGACACCATCGTCGTGTTCGACCGGGTGCGCGAGAACTTCCGCGTCATGCGCAAGGCCTCGCTGATCGAGAACATCAACGTTTCCACCACCCAGACCCTGCTGCGGACCATCGCCACCTCGGTTTCTACCTTGCTGGCCATTGCCGCGCTGCTGTTCTTCGGTGGTGACAACCTGTTCGGCTTCTCGCTGGCTCTGTTCATCGGCGTCATGGCCGGTACCTATTCGTCGATCTATATCGCCAACGTGGTACTGATCTGGCTGAACCTGAGCAGTGAAGACCTGATCCCGCCGGCCAAGACCGACGGTGTGGACGACCGGCCGTAAGGCGTGCTCCACGCCGTTTGGCGGCCAAAAAGGCGCGAGTGTTGAACTCGCGCCTTTTTTTTTACTCCAAGGCTGGGAGAAGGCGGGTCGGACCCGCGGGTTATGATCAGGAGTTTCATGTGAACAAATCAATGCTTGTGGGTGCGGTACTGGGTGCTGTCGGTGTGACTGCCGGAGGTGCTGTCGCGACCTACAGCTTGGTCAACAAGGGGCCTGAGTATGCGCAGGTCACCGACGTGCAACCGATCAAACAACAGGTAAAAACCCCCCGTGAGGTCTGCAAGGACGTAGCCGTGACGCGGCAGGCGCCGGTCAAGGACCAGCACCAGATCGCCGGTACCGTGGTGGGTGCCATTGCCGGTGGCCTGCTGGGTAACCAGATTGGTGGTGGTAGCGGCAAGAAGATCGCCACCGTGGCCGGTGCGGTCGGTGGTGGTTATGCCGGTAACAAGGTGCAGGAAGGCATGCAGGAGCGTGACACCTACACCACCACGCAAACCCGCTGCAATACGGTCAACGACATCAGTGAGAAAGTGGTGGGTTACAACGTGAAGTACACCATTGGCGACAAGGTGGGGCAGGTGAAGATGGATCACGAGCCCGGGTCGACCATTCCGCTGGACAAGAATGGCAAGCTGATCCTGAGCGAAGCCGGGCAGTGATTTGTGTTGCCTGAGCCGGCCTCTTCGCGGGCTTGCCCGCTCCCACAGGTATAGCGCTGCCCTCGAGGCTGGTGCCATTTCTGTGGCGCGAAGAGGCCTGCACAGATAATGCAAAGCCACAGGCATAAAAAAAGCACCCCGAGGGGTGCTTTTTTGTTTGCCGGCAATCCGCGCTTAGCGCTTCATGTTCTCTGGCAGGTGCGGCTGGATAGCAGTCAGCACGGCCTTGAAGCACTTGATGTTGCCCGCAACGATATGGCCCTTGTCGAGGAAGTCGTGGCCACCGTTGAAATCGCTCACCAGGCCGCCCGCTTCCTGGATCAGCAGCACGCCGGCCGCCATGTCCCATTCGGACAGGCCCGACTCCCAGAAGGCGTCGAAACGGCCGGCGGCCACGTAGGCCAGGTCCAGGCTGGCGGAGCCGGCGCGGCGGATGCCGGCGGTCTGGCCAGTCAGGGCGCGGAACATGCCCAAGTAGTTGTCCAGGTCAGCCATCTGGCTGTCACGGAACGGGAAGCCGGTACCCAGCAGGGCGCCTTCCAGGCTGGTGCGCGAGCTGACACGCAGGCGGCGGCCGTTGAGCTGGGCGCCACGGCCACGGCTGGCGGTGAATTCTTCCTGGCGAACCGGGTCGACGATCACGGCGTGCTCAAGGCGGCCACGGTATTTGCAGGCGATGCTGACCGCGAAGTGCGGGATGCCACGCAGGAAGTTGGTGGTGCCATCCAGCGGGTCGATGATCCACAGGTAATCCTTGCCTTCTTCGCCGCTACCCGCGTGCAGGCCGGTTTCCTCGCCCTGGATGGAGTGGTTCGGGTAGGCCTTGCGCAGGGCGTTGACGATGCTCTGCTCGGCGGCGCGATCGACTTCGGAGACGTAGTCCTTGGCCTCTTTCTCATCGACCTTGATGCTATCCAGGCGTTCGATGGAGCGGAAAATCAGTTCACTGGCGCTGCGAGCGGCGCGCAGGGCGATATTCAGCATAGGCTGCATGGGCGGGTCACCTGGAGATGTTAAAGAAGAAAGCCGATCATTCTAGCAGAAAACTTCGGCGGCAGAAGTGTCACATTTGCTTTCATGGCGTTACGTCTGTCGGTTCTGTAAGATCGAAGGCCCTGATTCCTGCATCTGTGAGCACAACACCTTGCTGCAAAATATTCGTGTTGTTCTGGTCAATACCAGCCACCCCGGCAACATCGGCGGCGCTGCACGTGCCATGAAAAACATGGGCTTGTCGCGTCTGGTGCTGGTGCAGCCGAAAGAGTTCCCCGCCGTGGATGCCAGTGCCCGAGCCTCGGGTGCCGACGATGTGCTGGACAACGCCCAGGTGGTCGACAGCCTCGAGCAGGCGCTGGTCGGCTGCAACCTGGTGATGGGCACCAGCGCCCGCGAGCGGAGCATCCCCTGGCCGCTGATCGGCCCGCGCGAGTGCGGGGCCAAGGCGGTGGAGCATGCCAATGGTGGCGAGGAAATCGCCCTGGTGTTCGGGCGTGAACACGCCGGCCTGACCAACGAAGAACTGCAGCGATGTCACTTCCACGTGCACATTCCCTCCAACCCCGACTTCAGCTCGCTGAACCTGGCCGCCGCTGTCCAGGTGCTCTCCTACGAGGTGCGCATGGCCTGGCTGGCCGCCGGTGCAGCGCCGGGCAAGGTCGAGAAGGTTGACGCCAGCGAGCTGGCGACCATGGACGAAATGGAGCTGTTCTACGACCACCTGGAAAAGACCCTGGTCGGTATCGGCTTTCTCGACCCCGAAAAGCCCAAGCACCTGATGCCGCGCCTGCGCCGGCTGTATGGGCGGGTGGCGGTCGAACGTTCGGAAATGAGCATTTTGCGCGGCATCCTCACCGAGACCCAGAAAGTGGTCCGGGGCGAGCCGCATAAACGGAAGGACTGACAGATGTTCGAACGCCTGCGTGAAGATATTCAAAGCGTATTCCACCGTGACCCGGCTGCGCGTAACGCCTTCGAGGTGCTGACCTGCTACCCGGGCATGCACGCCATCTGGCTGCACCGCCTGGGCAATGCCTTGTGGAAGCGTGATTTCAAGTGGCTGGCCCGCCTGGTATCGAACTTCGGTCGCTGGCTGACCGGCATCGAGATCCACCCCGGCGCCACCATCGGCCGGCGCTTCTTCATCGACCACGGCATGGGCATCGTCATCGGCGAAACTGCCGAGATCGGCGACGATGTCACCCTTTACCAGGGCGTGACCCTGGGCGGCACCAGCTGGAACAAGGGCAAGCGCCACCCCACCCTGGAAAACGGCGTGGTGGTAGGGGCGGGGGCCAAGGTGCTGGGCCCGTTCACCGTCGGCGCCGGGGCCAAGATCGGTTCCAATGCGGTGGTGACCAAGGCAGTGCCGGCCGGCGCCACCGCAGTCGGCATCCCTGGGCGAATCATCGTCAAGAGCGAAGACAATGAGGTCGAGGCCAAGCGCAAGGCCATGGCCGAGAAGATCGGCTTCGATGCCTATGGTGTCAGTGGCGACATGCCCGACCCGGTGGCCCGTGCCATCGGCCAGATGCTCGACCACCTGCAGGCAGTCGACGAGCGGCTGGAGGGCATGTGCGGCGCCCTGACCAAGATGGGCAGCGATTACTGCGCCAAGGAACTGCCGGCCCTGCCGGAAGATGACTTCACGGAAGTCGCCCAGGTGGCTCAGCGCGACACTCAGTCGCATTGATTGCGCCGCGCTGAAATCATGGTGACATACGGGGCGTGTGCTCACGCCCCCTGTCTGCTACAATCGCGCCCGCCTCCCCGATGCAAACCCGACTAAAGCACTAGGTCTAATAGTTGACTTAAATGCTCGGGAATCGCATACTCGCTCACATCCTGTAACTCCCGTGGTACCCAATAGCCATGCGACTGACTACCAAAGGCCGATACGCCGTGACCGCCATGCTCGACCTGGCGTTGCACGCGCAGCATGGGCCGGTGTCTTTGGCCGACATTTCCGAGCGCCAGGGCATTTCCCTCTCTTATCTGGAACAGCTGTTCGCCAAGCTGCGCCGCAGCAGCCTGGTCTCCAGCGTGCGTGGTCCAGGCGGTGGCTACCAGCTGTCGCGGGGCATGGAAACCATCCAGGTGGCCCAGATCATCGATGCGGTCAACGAATCGGTCGATGCCACCCGTTGCCAGGGCCTCGGGGACTGCCATGCCGGTGACACCTGCCTGACCCACCACCTGTGGTGCGACCTCAGCCAGCAGATCCATGAATTCCTCAGCGGTATAAGCCTGGCCGACCTTGTCATGCGCCGTGAGGTGCAGGAAGTTGCCCAGCGTCAGGACCTGCGTCGTGTCGCAGGCCGAACCGCCCAGCTGGACAAGATTGAGACGTCCGCCGTCGATTGATCCCACCGGGACGACGAGCGACGCCACCGCCTGATAGGAGAGACAAATGAAGTTGCCGATCTACCTCGATTACTCCGCGACCACCCCGGTCGACCCACGCGTGGCCCAGAAGATGGCCGACTGCCTGCTGGTCGACGGGAACTTCGGTAACCCGGCTTCGCGCTCCCACGTCTTTGGCTGGAAAGCCGAGGAAGCGGTCGAGAACGGTCGTCGCCAGGTTGCCGAACTGATCAACGCCGATCCGCGCGAAATCGTCTGGACCAGCGGTGCCACCGAGTCCGACAACCTCGCACTCAAGGGCGTCGCGCACTTCTATCAGACCAAGGGCAAGCACATCATCACCTCCAAGATCGAGCACAAAGCGGTCCTGGATACCGCTCGCCAGCTGGAGCGTGAAGGTTTCGAAGTCACCTACCTCGAGCCAGGCGAAGACGGCATCGTCACCCCGGCCATGGTCGAAGCGGCGCTGCGCGACGACACCATCCTGGTTTCGCTGATGCACGTGAACAACGAAGTCGGCTCGATCAACGATATCGCCGCCATCGGTGAACTGACCCGCTCGCGCGGCGTGCTGTTCCACGTTGACGCCGCACAGTCGGCCGGCAAGGTCGAAATCGACCTGCAGAAGCTGAAGGTCGACCTGATGTCGTTCTCGGCGCACAAGGTCTACGGCCCGAAAGGCATCGGCGCGCTGTACGTCAGCCGCAAGCCGCGCGTACGCCTGGAAGCCATCATTCACGGCGGTGGCCATGAGCGCGGCATGCGTTCGGGCACCCTGCCGACCCACCAGATCGTCGGCATGGGCGAAGCCTTCGCCATCGCCAAGCAGGAAATGGCCGCGGAAAACGTACGCATCAAGGCCCTGAGCGACCGCTTCTTCAAGCAGGTCTCGGACCTCGAAGAGCTGTACGTCAACGGCAGCAAGACTGCCCGCGTACCACACAACCTGAACCTGAGCTTCAACTACGTCGAAGGCGAATCGCTGCTGATGTCGCTGAAGGACATCGCCGTATCGTCCGGTTCGGCCTGCACCTCCGCGTCGCTCGAGCCGTCCTACGTATTGCGCGCCCTGGGCCGCAACGACGAGCTGGCGCACAGCTCGATCCGCTTCTCCTTCGGCCGCTTCACCACCGAAGAAGAAGTCGACTACGCCGCGCAGAAAGTCTGCGAGGCCGTGAACAAACTGCGTGAGCTGTCGCCGCTGTGGGACATGTACAAAGACGGCGTTGACATCTCCAAGATCGAGTGGGCCGCCCACTAAGCAGTCGCCGGCAAGAGCGGCTCCCTGATGAGGAAGGAATTGCACCATGGCATACAGTGAAAAGGTCATCGACCACTACGAAAACCCGCGCAACGTCGGCAAGATGAACGCCGAAGACCCGGACGTCGGTACCGGCATGGTCGGCGCGCCGGCCTGCGGTGACGTGATGCGCCTGCAGATCAAGGTCAACGAGCAGGGCGTGATCGAAGACGCCAAGTTCAAGACCTACGGCTGCGGTTCGGCCATCGCTTCCAGCTCCCTCGCCACCGAGTGGATGAAGGGCAAGACCCTGGACGAAGCCGAGACCATCAAGAACACCCAGCTGGCCGAAGAACTGGCGTTGCCGCCGGTCAAGATCCACTGCTCGGTACTCGCCGAAGATGCCATCAAGGCAGCCGTACGCGATTACAAGCAGAAGAAAGGCTTGATCTAAGTCGCCTGTTGCGAGGTAAGGAGTCCTGATGGCTATCAGCATGACAGAAGCCGCCGCCAACCACGTGCGGCGTTCCCTGGAAGGGCGCGGCAAGGGCGAAGGCATTCGCCTGGGCGTGCGCACCACCGGTTGCTCGGGCCTGGCCTACGTGCTGGAGTTCGTCGACGAGCTGGCGGACGAAGACCAGGTGTTCGAGAACCATGGCGTCAAGGTGATCATCGATCCCAAGAGCCTGGTCTACCTCGATGGCACCGAACTGGACTTCGTCAAGGAAGGGTTGAACGAAGGCTTCAAGTTCAACAACCCCAACGTGCGCGGTGAGTGTGGCTGCGGCGAAAGCTTCAACGTTTGAGGCTGGCTGTGGGTACTCCTTGTCATTTCGCATTGTTTGACCTCCAGCCAAGCTTCCGCCTGGATCTCGACAAGCTGGCCACTCGCTATCGCGAGCTGGCCCGCGAAGTCCATCCCGACCGCTTTGCCGACGCCTCCGAGCGCGAGCAGCGCGTGGCGCTGGAAAAGTCCGCGGCCCTCAACGACGCCTACCAGACACTGCGCAGTGCGCCGCGTCGCGCCCGCTACCTGCTGGCCATCGGCGGCCACGAAGTGCCTCAGGAGGTCACGGTCCACGACCCTGACTTCCTGTTGCAGCAGATGCAGTGGCGTGAAGAGCTCGAAGAACTGCAGGACGAAGCCGACCTCGATGGCGTGGCCGTGTTCAAGAAGCGCCTGAAGGTCGCCCAGGACACACTGAACGAGGACTTTGCCGCCTGCTGGGACGCCCCAGGCGAGCGCGACAAGGCCGAACGCCTGATGCGCCGCATGCAGTTCCTCGACAAGCTCGCCCAAGAAGTGCGCCAACTGGAAGAGCGCCTCGACGATTAACCCGGTGCTGCCCGTGATGGCACCTAAGGTATTCAGATAAGCATGGCCCTACTGCAGATTGCCGAACCCGGTCAAAGCCCTCAGCCGCATCAGCGCCGCCTGGCGGTGGGGATCGACCTGGGTACCACCAACTCCCTGGTCGCCGCACTGCGCAGCGGCCGTAGCGAGCCCCTGCCCGACGCGCAGGGCAACGTCATTCTGCCGTCCGCGGTGCGCTACCTCGAAGGGCGCAACGAAGTGGGGCAGGCTGCACGCGATGCCGCTTCCAGCGACCCGCTGAACACCGTGCTGTCGGTCAAGCGCCTGATGGGGCGCGGCCTGGCCGACGTCAAGCAACTGGGCGAGCAGCTGCCGTACCGCTTCGTTGGCGGTGAGTCGCACATGCCGTTCATCGACACCGTGCAGGGGCCGAAAAGCCCGGTGGAAGTGTCCGCCGATATCCTCAAGGTGCTGCGCGAGCGTGCCGAAGCCACCCTTGGTGGTGAGCTGGTGGGGGCGGTGATCACCGTGCCGGCCTATTTCGACGATGCCCAGCGCCAGGCCACCAAGGACGCTGCGCGCCTGGCCGGCCTGAACGTGCTGCGCCTGCTCAACGAGCCGACCGCCGCTGCCGTGGCCTATGGCCTGGACCAGAACGCCGAAGGCGTGGTGGCCATCTATGACCTGGGCGGCGGTACCTTCGACATTTCCATTTTGCGCCTGACCGCCGGCGTATTCGAAGTGCTGGCCACCGGTGGCGATACCGCCCTGGGTGGTGACGACTTCGACCACGCCATCGCTGGCTGGATCATCGAGCAGGCCGGGCTGTCGTCCGACCTGGACCCGGCCACCCAGCGCGCGCTGTTGCAGACCGCCTGCGCCGCCAAGGAAGCCCTGACCGACGCCGACGTGGTCAGCGTCAGCCATGGCACCTGGCAGGGCGAGCTGAGCCGCGCCGGCTTCGAAGCCATGATCGAGCCCATGGTTGCCCGCAGCCTCAAGGCCTGCCGTCGCGCCGTGCGTGACAGCGGTATCGAGCTGGAAGAAGTCAGCGCCGTGGTCATGGTCGGTGGTTCGACCCGTGTACCGCGTGTGCGTGAAGCCGTCGGAGCACTGTTCGGCCGCGCCCCGCTGACCTCGATCGACCCTGACCAGGTGGTGGCCATCGGTGCCGCCATCCAGGCCGATACCTTGGCCGGCAACCGCCGCGAAGGTGGCGAGCTGCTGCTGTTGGATGTCATCCCGCTGTCGCTTGGCCTCGAGACCATGGGCGGGCTGATGGAGAAGGTGATCCCGCGCAACACCACCATCCCGGTGGCGCGTGCCCAGGAGTTCACCACCTATAAAGATGGCCAGTCGGCCATGATGATCCATGTGCTGCAGGGCGAGCGCGAGCTGATCAGCGACTGCCGCTCGCTGGCGCGCTTCGAGCTGCGTGGCATCCCGGCCATGGTCGCCGGTGCGGCAAAAATCCGCGTCACATTCCAGGTCGACGCCGACGGCCTGCTCAGCGTCGCCGCCCGCGAACTGGGCTCGGGCGTGGAAGCCAGCATCCAGGTCAAGCCGTCCTACGGCCTGACCGACGGCGAAATCGCCCGCATGCTCAAGGATTCCTTCGAACACGCAGGTTCCGACAAGCAGGCCCGCCAGCTGCGCGAGCACCAGGTGGACGGCGAGCGCCTGCTCGAAGCGGTACAGGGCGCCCTGGACGCCGACGGCGAGCGCCTGCTCAGCAGTGACGAGCGCGACGCCATCGAATTCCAGATGCAAGAACTACGTGATTTGCTGGCCGGCACCGATGGCGCAGCCATCGAGCAACAGACCAAGCGTCTGTCGCAGGTGACCGACGCATTTGCCGCCCGTCGCCTTGATTCGACGGTCAAAGCCGCACTGGCCGGGCGCAACCTGAATGAGATCGAGGAGTAACCGATGCCGCTGGTGACATTCCTGCCGCACGAGAAGTTCTGCCCCGAAGGGCTGACCGTGGAAGTCGAGCCCGGGACCAACATCCTGGAGCTGGCCCACGACCATCACATCGAGATGGAAAGCGCCTGCGGCGGCGTCAAGGCCTGCACCACTTGCCACTGCATCGTGCGCAAGGGCTTCGACTCGCTCGAAGAAGCCGACGAGCTGGAAGAGGACATGCTGGACAAGGCCTGGGGCCTGGAGGCTCAATCGCGCCTCGGCTGCCAGGTGGTCGTCGCTGACCAGGACCTGGTCATCGAGATCCCCAAGTATTCGCTCAACCACGCCGCCGAAGCGCCGCACTGAGGTTTGCCCCATGAGCCTGAAATGGATTGATGTACTTGAGATCGCCATCCAGCTTGCAGAAAGCAAGCCGGAAGTCGATCCTCGTTATGTGAATTTCGTCGATCTGCACCGCTGGGTGCTGGCCTTGCCAGAATTCAGCGACGATCCGTCACGCGGCGGTGAGAAAGTGCTCGAGGCCATCCAGGCGGCCTGGATCGAAGAAGCCGACTGAACGCGTCCTGCAGGTTAGGCAATCCCCTGGAACCCGCGTATAATTCGCGGGTTTAATTTTTCGCAACACTCATTTTTCTGGAGTTTTCCATGGCTGTTCAACGTACTTTCTCCATCATCAAGCCTGACGCCGTTGCCAAGAACGTCATCGGCGAGATCACCACTCGTTTCGAGAAAGCCGGCCTGCGCGTCGTCGCTTCGAAAATGAAGCAACTGTCCAAAGCCGAAGCCGAAGGCTTCTACGCCGAGCACAAAGAGCGCGGCTTCTTCGGTGACCTGGTTGCCTTCATGACCTCCGGCCCGGTCATCGTTCAGGTTCTGGAAGGCGAGAACGCCGTTCTGGCCAACCGCGAACTGATGGGCGCCACCAACCCGAAAGAAGCTGCCGCTGGCACCATCCGTGCTGACTTCGCCGTTTCCATCGACGAAAACGCTGTTCACGGTTCCGACTCGGAAGCTTCGGCTGCCCGCGAAATCGCTTACTTCTTCTCCGCTACCGAGCTGTGCGACCGCATTCGCTAAGCGAAGCAGGTCTTGGGTGATTCCATGAGTGACATGACTGGCAAGATCAACCTGTTGGGCCTGACCCTGCAGGAAATGGAAAAATTCTTCGAGTCGATCGGAGAGAAGCGTTTTCGTGCCGGTCAGGTCATGAAATGGATTCACCACTTTGGCGTCGACGATTTCGCCGCCATGACCAATGTCGGCAAGGCCTTGCGCGAAAAGCTCGAGGCCGTTGCCGAGATTCGGGGCCCGGAAGTGGTCAGTGAAGACATTTCCGCCGACGGTACCCGCAAGTGGGTGGTCCGCGTTGCCTCCGGCAGCTGCGTCGAAACCGTCTACATCCCCACCGACGATCGCGGCACCCTGTGCGTGTCGTCGCAAGCCGGCTGTGCCCTGGACTGCAGCTTCTGCTCCACCGGCAAGCAAGGCTTCAACAGCAACCTCACCGCCGCCGAAGTGATCGGCCAAGTGTGGCTTGCCAACAAATCCTTCGGGACCGTTCCGGCCAAGATCGACCGCGCCATTACCAACGTGGTCATGATGGGCATGGGCGAACCCCTGCTGAATTTCGACAATGTCATCGCCGCCATGAAGATCATGATGGAAGATCTGGGCTATGGCATTTCCAAGCGTCGCGTCACCCTGTCCACCTCGGGCGTGGTGCCGATGATCGACGAGCTGGCCAAGCACATCGACGTGTCGCTGGCCCTGTCGCTGCACGCACCGAACGACGAACTGCGCAACAAGCTGGTACCGATCAACAAGAAGTACCCGCTGAAGATGCTGCTGGAATCGTGCATGGGCTACATGTCCACCCTGGGTGGCAAGCGCGTGCTGACCATCGAGTACACCCTGCTCAAGGATGTAAACGACCAGCCGGAGCATGCTGCGCAAATGATCGAGCTGCTGCGCGACGTGCCATGCAAGATCAACCTGATCCCGTTCAACCCGTTCCCGCACTCCGGCTACGAGCGGCCGAGCAACAACGCCATCCGCCGCTTCCAGGACCTGTTGCACCACGGTGGCTTCAACGTCACCACCCGCACCACCCGTGGTGATGACATCGACGCTGCCTGTGGTCAGCTGGTCGGTCAGGTCAACGACCGCACCCGCCGCAGCGAGCGCTACATCGCTGTGCGCCAGCTGTCCGCGGACGCCGAGCTGCAAGACAGCCCCGCCAGCCACTGACCGGGACCTTGCCCATGAGCCTGCGCGCCGCGCTGTCGATCCTTGCGCTTTCGCTGCTGGCCGGCTGCGTGTCGGGCGGCGCGAGCGACCCCCTGGCCAGCCGCCAGGGCAGGGCAGAGGCGGGGCGGGCCTATGTGCAGCTTGGGCTAGGTTATTTGCAACAGGGTTTGACCGAGCAGGCCAAGGCGCCGCTGGGCAAGGCCCTGGCCCTGGATGGCGGTGATGCCGACGCGCACGCCGCCCTGGCGCTGGTCTTCCAGGCCGAAGGCGAGCCGGCGCTGGCCGAAACGCACTTTCGCAAGGCGCTGCACGCACGCACGGGCGATACGCGAATTCGCAACAATTACGGCAGTTTCCTTTATGCTCAGGGGCAATTTGCCGAGGCCGAGCAGATGTTTCGCCTGGCCAGCGCCGATACCCTGTATCCTGAGCGCTCACGCGTGTACGAGAACCTGGGCCTGACGGCTCTGAAGCTCGAGCGCCGCGACCAGGCGCATGCGTATCTGCTGAAAGCTTTGCAACTCAACCAGCGGCAACCGAAAGCGTTGCTGGAAATGGCTGAGTTGTCCTACGAAAACAGGCATTATGTGCCGGCCCGGGACTACTACGATCGTTTCAGCCAGTTGAGCGACCACGATGCCCGTAGCCTGCTGCTGGGCAGCCGCCTTGCCAGGGTATTCGACGAGCAGGGCACACTGGCCGAGCTGGGCCAGCAATTACAACGACTTTATCCCGGTACGCCGGAATATCAGCAATACCTGTCGGAGCAACGATGAAAGCCGCGCATCCCGAAGTAGCAGTAGCGCCTGGCCAGAACCCCGGTGAGCTTTTGCGTCAGGCCCGTGAGAACCGGGACTGGTCACAAGCCGAGGTGGCCCGCAAGCTCAACCTCACTGTCAGTTCGTTGAACCACGTGGAAACCGGCGCCTTCGACAAGCTGCCGGGGCATACCTTCGCCCGTGGTTATATCCGCGCCTATGCCAAGCTGATGGACCTGGACCAGGCTGCCCTGGTGGAGGCCTTCGACCGTTACACCGGCACCCACGCCAAAGGTAGCGACGTGCACTCGCTGGGCCGTATCGAAGAGCCGGTGCGCCTGTCGCACAATATCCTGCGCGGCGTCAGCCTGCTGCTGCTGGTGGCCGTGGTCGGCGGCGGCTTCGTCTGGTGGCAGGACCAGGGCAGCCTGCGTGGCAAGGACCTGGCCAAGATCGCCCTGGAGCACGTCGAAGTCGAAAGCGCCGACGGTACCACCCAGATTCACCCGCTCGATGAGCCTGAAGACCAGGCTGTTTCCGCTGGCCAGCAGCCTGAGAGCGCGCCGCTGCCGTTGGAGCAGGGCGCTGCCGAGCAGCCTGCCGCCGCCGAACCGGCACCGGCAAGCCCGGCACCTGCTGCTACCGCTGCCGCAGTGCCGGCACCGGCCCAGCAGGCGCCTGTGCCACCGGTCGTCACCGCCCCTGCTGCCGCGCCTGCG